>NZ_JBGLYN010000001.1:0-301120 GCF_047304045.1 Variovorax sp. Varisp85 | reverse complement strand
TTTTAACCCCCCCTTCCCCCCCCGGGGGGGGGGGGTTTGGGGGGGGAACACGCCCTCACCAACGGCGTGGGGGGGGGGGCGGTAGCCAATGGGGGGGCCGGAAACCCCGGGCCGCCGCTAGCCAGGTTTTCGTTATTCGGGAATGGCGGCCAGCGCCGCGCCGCCGCGTGCCCGGCCCAGCGTGCCGACAATCAGCGCGGCGATCAGCACCAGCACGCCGCTCAGCACCATCGCGCTGGAGATGCCGAAGCTGTCGACCGTCACGCCGCCGATCAGCGCGCCCGAGGCGATCGCCACCTGGAAGCCGCTCACCAGCAGGGCCTGGCCGGCTTCGGGCGCGTCGGGCACCGCTTCCATCATCCAGCCGGTCAGCGCCACCGGGATGAGGCCGAAGGCCACGCCCCAGATCACGACCACCACTGCCCCGGGCACGAAGCCGGAGCCGATCACGGTCGTCAGCAGCAGCGCGGTGGCGAGCATCAGCGCCGCCAGCAGGGTGGTGCCGCGCACGCTGCGCGCCACGAGGCTGCCGCCGACGAAAGTGCCGACGAAACCCACCGCGCCGTAGACCAGTAGCAGCGTTGAAACCGAGTTGGGCGCCAGTCCGAACACCTGCTGCAGCAGCGGCTTCAGGTAGGTGTAGGCCGCGAAGTGGCCGGCGATGAAGAACAGCACCGCGAGCAGGCCGACCTGCGCCATGCGGCGCGTGAGCGGCGTCAGCAGGTCGCGCGCGCCGATGGCGCGCACCGGCGGAATCGATGGCAGCAGCCACAGCTGCACCAGCAGCACGAGCGCGGCGAGAGCACCGGTCACGGCGAACGAGGCGCGCCAGCCGAACAGCGTGCCGAGGAACGAGCCGGCCGGCACGCCGAGCACGGTGGCGGCCGACACGCCGGCGAGCACGTACGACATGGCCCGCGCCTGCGAGGCATGCGGCACCAGTTGCGTGGCGGCGGCGGGTGCGAAGGTCCAGAAGCCGCCGACGCACAAGCCGAGCAGCAGGCGCGCGACCAGCATGGTGGCGAAGTTGGGCGCGAAGGCGGCGAGCAGGTTCGAGGCGATCAGCAGCGTGGTGAGCGCGATCAGCACGGTGCGGCGGTCGAGCTTGCCCGAAGCGACGATCAGCGCCGGGCCGGCGAAGGCGGCCAGCACGCCGGGCATGGTGACCATCAGGCCGGCCGTGCCGTCGGACACGTTGAGCCCGCGCGCAATGTCGGTCAGCAGGCCGATGGGCATGAACTCGGTCGAGACCATGGCGAAGGTGCCGACGGCGATGGAGCCGACGGCAAGCCATGCGGAGCGGGAGGCCGAGGCCGGTGCGGGTGCCGCCGCGCTCGCGAGCTCGTCGATGCAGGGGTTGCTGCTGGGTGAATTCATCATGGAATGCGGTCCTTGGAAGCACCGGCGACGAACTCGCCGATGCTGGTGAAGAGGCATTCGAGTGTGCGAGCGGTCGCGTGCGCGACATAGGGGCCGGGAAGCAGTAGTCAGTTTCCCGAGGGCGAACAATCGGCCCTTTTTGATGGCTATCGCCATCCGCATGCCCGCTGGCGCGGCTCAGGTGAGCGTTGGCCGCAGCTGCAATATCCGGCCATCGGCGATGAACGAGTCGCCGATCAGCACGCGAAAGGCCGCACCCTGCGGAAACTTCGGTTGGGCAATGGCCGGCGAGAGAAACTCGATCTCCAGCGCCGCAGGCTTGCCGCGCTCCAGCGCATCGCCCGGCGGCACGACCCAGCGCGCCGAGAAACCTTCCTTGTCAATCACCAGCGCGCAGCGGTATTCGCCCGGCGCGATAGGAATGTCCTGCGAGGGCAGGGCCGGCTTGCGGAAGGTGAGCTCGGCGAGCACATGCGGCGCGAAGGCACCCAGCGTGTCGAAGCTCGGTGGCGCCACGGCCGCGGGCGGCGGCGCGCGGCGTGGCCGCTTGCTGATGAGCCACGCGATGACGTTGCCGATGATCGGCACCCACAGCACCATCAGCAGCGTGCCGATGTCGCGGGTGGTGGAGCCGGGTACTGCGTAGTGCCGCACGACGGCGCCGCCGATGGCCACGCACAACAGCACGGCGACGATGACCTTTCGGCGGAACTGGATCTTCGTGCTCATGCCTTGGGCGGTGCCGCTTCCGCAAAGGAGGGAATGTCGCAAGCGTGGTCCAGCCACGGCACTTCGTGCGAGGTCCAGATGTGCGCGCTTGGACGCTGGCCCGGGTCGTCGTCGAGCGAACCCAGGCGCAGGATCACCTGCGGCTGCGCCACCCATTCGGCCACGAGGTGCGTGCCGCAGCGGGTGCAGAAATGGCGCAGCTTGCCGGGCGTCGACTCGAACGAACCGATGGCGTCTTCGCCCGCGGTCCAGCGGAAGTCGGACCTGTCGACGCGAGCGGTCGTGGTGAATGCCGCGCTGTGCGCCTTGCGGCAGGTCGCGCAATGGCAGTGGGCGATGGGCCCGGCGAGGCGGGCGGCTTCGTACCGGACGGTGCCGCAGAGGCAGGAGCCTTTCATGGCGATCTCTCTTGGGTGTTGGGGCAGCGAGTCTATGCCCGCTTTCGCCTCTCCCCCGGATGCGTCATCCCGTGTTGCGCAGCCCCGCCGCCACCCCGTTGATCGAGATGTGGATGCCGCGCTGCAGCCGCTCGCCGCCGTCGCCCGCGCGGTAGCGCCGCATCAGCTCGACCTGCAGGTGATGCAGCGGATCGATGTAGGGGAAACGGTGGCGCACCGAGCGCTGCATCTCGGCGTTGCCTTCGAGCCGCTGCTTCGCGCCGGTGATGAGCGTGAGCGCATCCGACGTGCGGTGCCATTCGGCATCGATCATCGAGAACACCTTCTGGCGCAGCTTGCGGTCCGTAACCAGCTCGGCGTAGCGCGACGCCAGTGCGAGGTCGCTCTTGGCCAGCACCATGTCCATGTTCGACAGCAGCGTGCGGAAGAAGGGCCATTGCGCGTACATCCGCTGCAGCAGCGCCACGCGTTCCTTCTTGCCCGCGGCGGTGCCGGCGGCGGCCAGGAACTGTTCCACGCCCGAACCGAAACCGAACCAGCCCGGAATGGTCAGGCGGCACTGGCCCCAGCTGAAGCTCCACGGCACCGCGCGCAGGTCGTCGATCTTGTGGCTCGGGTTGCGCGACGCGGGGCGCGAACCGATGTTGAGTTCGGCGATCTCGCGGATCGGCGTGGAGCCGAAGAAGTAGTCGCCGAAGCCCGGGGTTTCGTACACCAGCTTGCGGTATGCGGCCATGCTCGCGGTCGAGAGTTCGCCGGCCGCCGAGAGGAAGGTGGCCGGCGCCAGCTTGCCCTGCGGCAGCAGCGTGGCTTCGAGCGTGGCGGCCACCAGCGTCTCGAGGTTGCGCCGGCCGATCTCGCGGTTGGCGTACTTAGAACCGATGACTTCGCCCTGCTCGGTGAGGCGGATCTGGCCGCGCACCGTGCCCGGCGGCTGCGCGAGGATCGCCTGGTAGCTCGGGCCGCCGCCGCGCCCCACCGTGCCGCCGCGGCCGTGGAACATGCGCAGGCGAATCGGGTTGGCCTTCTTCTTGTTCAGCTCGTCGAACAGCGACACCAGCGCGATGCCCGCGCGGTACAGCTCCCAGTTGCTTGTGAAGATGCCGCCGTCCTTGTTGCTGTCGCTGTAGCCGAGCATCACGTCCTGTTCGGCGCCCGAGCGTTCGATGAGCGCCTGGATGTTCGGCAGCGCGTAGAAGGCGCGCACGATGGGCGCGGCGTTGCGCAGGTCTTCGATGGTTTCGAACAGCGGCACCACGATCAGGTCGCACACCGCGTTGGTGGCCATTGCGCCGCGCAGCAGGCCCACTTCCTTCTGCAGCAGCAGCGCCTCGAGCAGGTCACTCACCGTCTCGGTGTGGCTGATGATGTAGTGGCGGATGGCCGCTGCGCCATAGCGCGCACGCGCGGTGCGGGCGGCGGCGAAGATGGCCAGCTCGCTCTTCGCGAGCGGCGAGTAGTCGGCGTCGGGCACGCGCAGCGGGCGGGCGTCGTCGAGCAGCTTGAGCAGCAGCGTCTGCTTGGCCTCTTCGGCCAGTGAGGCGTACGAAGGCTCGATGCGCGCGGTGGCCAGCAGCTCGGCGATCACGGCCTCGTGCTTGTCGGAGCTCTGGCGCAGGTCGACTGTGGCCAGGTGAAATCCGAACACCTCTACCGCACGAATCAGCGGCAGCAGGCGCGGCGCGGCGAGCACGGTGCCGTGCTTTTCTTCGAGCGACTCGGCCACGGTGCGCAGGTCGGCCAGGAACTCTTCGGCTGTGGCGTACGGGTTCTGCGGCGCGACGGCGTGGCGCGCGGCCTCGCCGCCAGTGAGCTCGCGCAGCGTGGCCGCGAGGCGCGCATACACGCCGGTGAGCGCACGGCGGTAGGGCTCGTCCTTGCGGTGTTCGCTCTTGTCGGGCGAGCGCTCGGCCAGCGCCTGCATCTCGACCGATACGTCGACCAGCGTGGCCGACAGCGACAGCTCGCTGCCGAGGTAGTGCACCTCGGTGAGGTAGTAGCGCAGCGCCAGTTCGCACTGGCGGCTCAGTGCGTATTCGAGCGTCTCGGCGGTGACGTTGGGGTTGCCGTCGCGGTCGCCGCCGATCCACTGGCCCATGCGCAGGAAGGGGGCGACCGAGGGTGTGTGGCCACCCTGGGCCAGGGCCTTTTCGAGGTCGGCGTACACGCGCGGGATCTCGCGCAGGAAGGTGGCTTCGTAGTAGCTCAGCGCGTTCTCGATCTCGTCGGCCACGGTGAGCTTGGAAAAGCGCAGCAGGCGCGTCTGCCAGATCTGCGTGACGCGGATGCGCATCTGCGTTTCGTTCTCGGCGAATTCGAGTGGCGTGAGCGCGTCCTTTCCCCCGGCGTAGGCGCTCTGGCGCAGCTTGATCTCGTCGCGCGCGGTGAGCAGTTGCGCGATGGCGCGCTCGGCGTCGAGGATGCTCTTGCGCTGCACCTCGGTCGGATGCGCGGTGAGCACCGGCGAGACGTAGCTGTGGGCCAGCGAGGCAACGATTTCG
The DNA here is from genome assembly GCF_047304045.1 of Variovorax sp. Varisp85. Lineage (NCBI taxonomy): Bacteria > Pseudomonadati > Pseudomonadota > Betaproteobacteria > Burkholderiales > Comamonadaceae > Variovorax > Variovorax sp. Varisp85. Next base: position 296,112 of record NZ_JBGLYN010000001.1, on the reverse strand, counting down.
TCGGGCTTCACGCCGGCCTTGCGGATGCGGGCGAGGGCGGTCTGCAGGTCGCCGTCGACGCTTTCGCCGGCGCGCTCGGTTTCGGTGCGGCGGCGGATCTGGTGACGGTCTTCCGCGAGGTTGGCCAGGTGGCTGAAGTAGGTGAAGGCGCGGATCACGCGCACCGTCTCGGCCGCGCTCAGGCCCTTGAGCAGGTTCTTCAACGCGCGGTCGGCGGCGTGGTCGGCATCGCGGCGAAAAGCCACGGACAAGGTGCGGATCTTCTCGACCAGCGCGTAAGTCTCGTCTCCCTCCTGCTCCCGGATCACGTCGCCGAGGATCCGGCCCAGCAGCCGGATGTCGTCGATCAACGGCTGGTCTTCGGCCTGGCGGCGCTTGGGGGGAGAAGGGGTCTTGCTGGCTTTCATTCGATGTTGGTCCTGGACTTCTTGAATGGATGCGCCGTCTGCGTTGCTGCGGCGCAACATGCTAGCATTCCAAGGGTTTGGAACACGTACTTTTGGAACAGGTCTTGAGCAATATCGTGATCGCCACGCGCGAAAGCCGCCTGGCACTCTGGCAAGCCGAACACGTGCAGGCGCTTTTGCAAGAAAAGGGCCACACGGTCAGCCTGCTCGGCCTGACCACCACCGGCGACCAGATCCTCGATCGCTCGCTCAGCAAGGTGGGCGGCAAGGGGCTCTTCGTGAAAGAGCTCGAACTCGCGCTCGAAGAAGGACGCGCCGACATCGCGGTCCATTCGCTGAAAGACGTGCCGATGGACCTGCCGGAAGGCTTTGCGCTCGCCTGCGTGCTGGAGCGCGAAGACCCGCGCGATGCGCTCGTCTCCCCGCGCTACGACTCGCTCGACGCACTGCCGCAGGGCGCGGTGGTCGGCACCTCCAGCCTGCGCCGCGTGGTGCTGCTGCGCGCGCTGCGGCCCGACCTGCGCATCGAACCGCTGCGCGGCAACCTCGACACCCGCCTGCGCAAGCTCGACGAAGGACAGTACGACGCCATCGTGCTGGCGGCGGCCGGGCTCAAGCGGCTGGGGCTCGAGAGCCGCATCCGCGTGGCCTTCGACCCCGACACCATGCTGCCGGCCGCGGGGCAGGGTGCATTGGGCATCGAGGTGCGCGCGGACCGCACCGACCTCATCGGGCTGCTGGGCTCGCTGGCCCATGACGGCGACTGGCTTTCCACCACCGCCGAGCGCGCGGTGAGCCGCGCAATGGGCGGCAGCTGCTCGATGCCGCTCGCGGCCCACGCGCGATGGCAGGCCGATGGCGCGTTGCGCATCGATGCAGCGTGGGGCGACCCGGAAGGCAACGCGCCGCTGGTGAAGGTGCATGCGTTGGCGCCCGCCGCCGGCTTCGCCGAGGCCGACGCGCTCGGCCAGCGCGCCGCGGCGCTGCTGCGCGACGCCGGAGCCCACTGACATCCGTGGTCATCGCATGACCGCCCGTCCCGTCATCGTCACGCGGCCGGCGCGAGAGGCAGTGCAATGGGTGAGGGACCTGCGCGCAGCGGGACTCGACGCAGTCGCGCTGCCGCTCATCGTGATCGAGCCGGTGGTCGATGCCGAGCCCTTGCGCACGGCGTGGCGGCAACTCGCGGACTACTCGGCGCTGATGTTCGTGAGCGCCACGGCCGTCGAGCATTTCTTCCATCACAGGGAGCCTGCCCGCGCATTGGCGGGATGCCGCTTCTGGGCCACGGGCCCGGGTACCACGCGCGCCTTGCTTCGTGCCGGCGTGCCGACCGGGTCCATCGACGCGCCGCCGCCCGAAGCCACGCGCTTCGACTCCGAAGCGCTGTGGGAGCGCGTGCAGGCCCAGGTATCGGCCGGCGTGCGCGTGCTGATCGTGCGCGGCGGCGACGAGGCCGGACGACCGACGGGGCGCGACTGGCTCGCCAACGAGATCGATGCCGCGGGCGGCCATCGCGACACCGTGGTGGCATACCGCCGGCTGTCGCCATCACTGGACGTCGTACAACGCCAGTTGGCCATCGATGGTGCCGAGGGCCGCGCGATCTGGCTCTTCAGCAGTTCCGAGGCCATCGGCAATCTCCAGCGGGCGATGCCTGGCGTCGACTGGCATGCCGCAAGCGCGGTCGCCACGCATGCACGTATCGGCGAAGCCGCGCGGGCCGCGGGTTTCGGGGCGTTGCGTGTAAGCACGCCGCTGCTGGATGCACTGATCGCGTCTATAGAATCCCTGGCATGAGCGCCGCGTCCCCGTCAGACGATCTTTCCTCTTCTTCCCCAACCGCTGCCACCGCGCCGGTGCCTGCCACGCTGGCACCGCACCAGACGCCGGCCGCGCAGGCCGCGGGCGCGCTGCTTCTCTCCCGCATGGCGTTCGGCCTGGTGGCCCTCGTGGCGCTGGCCGCATTGCTGATTGCGATCGCGCTGTGGCAGAAGGTCAGCGGCATGAAGGAGCAACTGGCGCGCCAGAGCGCTGACGCCATCGCGCAATCGATGGAGGCGCGCACGCTGGCGCGCCAGGCGAGCGACACGGTGCGCGACGCTTCGGCCCGTGTGGCCCTGGTCGAAACCCGCGTGGCCGAAGTCGCGCTGCAACGCTCGCAGCTCGAAGAACTGATTCAAAGCCTCTCGCGTTCGCGCGACGAGAACCTCGTGGTCGACATCGACTCGGCCGTGCGCCTTGCCTTGCAGCAGGCACAGGTCACGGGCAGCGTCGAGCCGCTGCTGGCCGCGCTCAAGGCCGGCGACGTGCGCATCGCGCGTGCCGCGCAGCCGCGGCTGACCCCCCTGCAGCGAGCCATGCAGCGCGATGCCGACCGCTTGCGCAGCAGCGTCAGCACCGACAGCGCCGAAGCGCTGCAGAAGCTCGACGAACTGATGCGCGGCGTGGACGACCTGCCCACGCTCAACGCAGTTGCCGTGCGCGGCAACGGCACCAACGCCTGGCAGGCCGAACCGATTCCCGCCGATGCGCCGTGGTGGCAGCGCGCACTGCTCACGGTGCGCGGCGAAGCCCGCTCGCTGGTGCGCGTCGGCCGCATCCAGAGCCCGGAGGCGATCCTGCTGGCGCCCGAGCAGTCCTATTTCCTGCGCGAGAACCTCAAGCTCAAGCTGCTCAACGCGCGCCTGTCGCTGCTGTCGCGGCAGATGGAAGCCACGCGCAGCGAGCTGTCGCAGGTGACCGCGTCGCTCAACCGCTATTTCGATCCCGCATCGCGCCGCACCCAGGCTGCCGCCACGCTGCTGCAGCAATTGCAGGCCCAGCTGAAGACGACCGAGCCGGTGCGCATCGACGACACGCTGGCGGCACTGGCCACCGCGGCCGCAGGGCGCTAGAACGAATGACCCACCGGCTTTTCACTTGCTTCGCTCCGTGTAATTCGCCATCCCCCTTGGGGAGGGCGCAGCTCGCCTTGGGGCGGCCCGGCGGCGACCGCTGACATGCGCGCTGCAATCTGGCTCCTCGCCCTGTTCGCCGTCGCCGCGGCGGTCGCCCTGTTCGCGGGCAACAACCAGGGCACGATCACCGTGTTCTGGCCGCCATGGCGCGTCGATCTGTCACTGAACCTCGTGCTCGTGATCCTGCTCGTGGCCTTCGTGCTGCTGCACGCGGCGCTGCGGGCGCTGGCGGCGCTGTTCTCGCTGCCGACGCAGGCGCGCCAGTGGCGGCTGCAGCAGAAGGAGCGCACGCTGCATGCGGCGCTGCTCGATGCGATGGTGCAGCTGATCGCGGGCCGTTTCTCGCGCGCACGCAAGGCCGCGCAGGCCGCGCTCACGCAGGAGAAGACGCTGGCGGCACTCGGCGCCGGCCTGCCGCAGGCGCAGCAGGTGCGCGTGCTGTCGCACCTGCTGGCCGCCGAGAGCGCGCAGGCCCTGCAGGACAAGCCGGCGCGCGACGCGCATCTGCAGCAGGCCCTCAACGAAAGTGTGGACCGCGCCGTGCTCGCCAGCCCGGAGACGCGTGAAGGCGTGCAGCTGCGCGCGGCGCGCTGGGCGCTCGAAGACCGCGATGCGGCGGCGGCGCTCGCGCGGCTCGAAGAGCTGCCGCAAGGCGCGCAGCGCCGCACGCTGGCCCTGCGGCTGCGGCTCAAGGCGGCGCGGCAGGATCGCCGCACGCTCGAGGCGCTCGAAACCGCGCGCCTGCTGGCCAAGCACCGGGCGTTCTCGGAAGCCGCGGCGCAGAGCATCGTGCGCGGCCTCGCGACCGAGTTGCTGTCGGGCGCGCACGATCCTGCGCAGTTGCTTCGCGCCTGGACCGAACTCGATGCCAACGAACGCGGAATGCCCGAGGTGGCGATCCATGCCGCACAACGCATGGTCGCGTTGCGCGGCGACCTCGCGCTGGCGCGCGGCTGGCTGTTGCCGGCCTGGGAGCGCATGGTGGCCAATCCGCGTGGGCTGGGCGACGCGTTGCGCGTCAAGCTCGCGCGCGCGCTCGAAGCCGGGCTCGATTCGGTGGACGCCGACTGGCTGGCGCGCATTGAAAGTGCACAGCGCAACAACCCGCGCGACCCGAACCTGCAATACCTTGCGGGCATGGCCTGCATGAAGCGCCAGCTGTGGGGCAAGGCCCAGCAGTTGCTGACGCAGGCCGGCCTGGGACTGCAGGACACCGAGCTGTACCGCCGCGCCTGGCTCGCACTGGCCAGGCTGGCCGAAGACCGCAACGACACCGAGCAGGCTGCCGAGGCGTGGAAGCGCGCGGCGCAGGTCGAGAACAGCTGAGCGTCTGCAGCGGCGGGTGCAATGAGCGCGGGCGGGGCGCACTCCCGGAGTCCCGAGCGGGCCGCCATGACCGCGTCGTAGCCCGACGCGCCCTGAAGATATCCCGGCGATCCAGCATGGCATTCGCGCGGCGATGCGAGCTGCCGGCTCATTGCAAGGCATAAAAAAACGGCGCCAGATGGCGCCGTTTTTGGTTGCGGGCGTGTGTCGCTCAGAGCGTGCGTTGCTGCTGCTCGAACGGCAGCGACATCGAGCCGAGGTCGCGGCGGGTTTCGACCAGCACCAGCGGACCTTCGTCGAGCACGACCACCGGCGGGCGTTCGCGCGGCACATGCACCGGCTTCGGCTCGGCCTCGATGGCGGCGCGGGCCTGGGCGATGCGCTCGGCGTCCGAGTTGACCCACTGCAGGCCCGAGTTCTCGGCGATCTGCGCGAGTTCGGCCAGCGGCAGCTCGAAGGACTGGACCTTGGGCAGTGCGCGGCCGTTGGCGGCTGCGGGCGCCTTGGCGCTTTCGACCACGATCGGTGCGGACACCGGTGCCGGGCGCTCGCTGCGGACCTGCTGTGGTGCGGCAACTTCTTGAGCTGCTTCGGCACGTTCCGACACCAGCGGCAGTTGCTGCTGCGGACGGGACTCCGGGGCTTCCGCCGCGGCGCCTTCGGCGACCGGCGCGCCGGCCGTGTTGCCGGCTTCGGCTTCGTCGCGCGGGCCGCGTTCGCGGCGGTCACGGCCGTAGCGGTCGCGCGAACGGCCGCGGCGCTCGTCGCCTTCGCGGCGGGGCATCTGCTCGTTGTTGCCGTTGATGGCTTCATTGCCTTGCGCTGCATCGGAAACCGCGGCTTCGGCGCCGCGTGCATCCGCTTCGGCTTGCGGCGCATCGTTGCGGCGTTCGCGGCGGCCGTCGTTGCGGTCGCCACGATCGCCACCACGGTCACCACGCGGAGCGCGCTGTTCGTCGCGGCCGTTGCGGGGCTGGCGCTCGCCTTGTGCGGCTTCGTCGCCAGCGGGTGCCGCGTCGCCGCGCGGCTGGCCGTTGTCGCTGTTGCGCTCGGCGCGTTCGCCGCCACGGTCGTTGCCGCGTTCAGCACGTTCGCCACGCTCATTGCGCTCGCCACGTTCACGGCGTTCGCCGCGGGCGCGGGGTGCGCGTTCAACTGCGTTGCCTTCGTCGCCTGCGACGGCGCCGGATGCCAGTTGCTGGGCTTCCAGGCTGATGTTGCCGTCGAGGGCCTCGACTGGCGCGTTGTTGCGGCCTTCACGGCCTTCGCCTTCGCGGCGCTCGCCACGGCCGTTGCGGCGCTGTTCGCCGTCACGCGGTGCGCGCGCTTCACGCGGCTCGCGGGGCTCACGCTGCTCGCGCGGTTCGCGTTGTTCACGCGGCTGGTTGATGCCGTCGTTGCGCTGCTCGCTGCCACGACCTTCGCGACCTTCTCGACCTTCACGGCGCTCGCCGCCACGGCCACCACGGCGTTCGCCATCGCGGCCACCGGAGCGCCCGCCGCTCTCGCCACGGCCTTCACCGCGACCTTCGCCACCACGGCCGCCGCGGCGCTGTTCGCCGTCACGTGCGCCGCCGCGTTGTTCGCCATCGCGGCCCGGACGGCCGTCGCGGCGGGGCTTCGGCGCCTCGACCGGAATCGCAGCCGGCGCAGGTGCTGCAGCGGGTGCCGGCGTGCTGCCGAACAGGTTCTTGATCCAGCCGAAGAAGCCGGTCTGCGCCGGAACCGGCGCACTCACCACGGGTGGAGCGACCGGCGCGGGCGCGGCGACAGGCGTGCGCACCGCTTCGGGCTTGGGTGGCACCACCGGCGCGGGAGCGTCGGGCAGCACGCCCTTGATCACCGGCGTCTGCTTGTTGGTGGGCTCCTGCGAACGGCGCGTGACCGAGGTCGGGTCTTCGATCTCGTCGGCCATCTTGTAGCTGGCTTCGATGTGGTCGAGGCGCGGATCGTCGTGCTTCAGGCGCTCGAGCTTGTAGTTGGGCGTTTCGAGCGTCTTGTTGGGCACCATCAGCACGGTGACGCGCTGCTTGAGTTCGATCTTGGCGATTTCGGGGCGCTTTTCGTTCAGCAGGAACGAGGCGACTTCCACGGGCACCTGCACGTGCACGGCGGCCGTGTTGTCCTTCAGGCACTCTTCCTGAATGATGCGCAGGATCTGCAGCGCGCTCGACTCGGTGTCGCGGATGTGGCCCGAGCCGCCGCAGCGGGGGCAGGGGATCGACGAGCCTTCGCTGAGCGCGGGCTTTAGGCGCTGGCGGCTCATTTCCATCAGGCCGAACTTGCTGATCGAGCCGAACTGCACACGGGCGCGGTCTTGCCGCAGCGCGTCGCGCAGGCGGCTTTCGACCTCGCGGCGGTTCTTCGACTCGTCCATGTCGATGAAGTCGATGACGATCAGGCCGCCCAGGTCGCGCAGGCGCATCTGGCGGGCCACTTCGTCGGCGGCTTCGAGGTTGGTGCGGGTGGCGGTTTCTTCGATGTCGCCGCCCTTGATGGCGCGGGCCGAGTTCACGTCGACCGAGACCAGCGCTTCGGTGTGGTCGATCACGATGGCGCCGCCCGAGGGCAGCTGCACGGTGCGTGCGTAGGCCGATTCGATCTGGTGCTCGATCTGGAAGCGGCTGAACAGCGCTGCGTCGTCGCGGTAGCGCTTCACGCGGGCGGCATGCTCGGGCATGACGTGCGCCATGAACTGCTGCGCCTGGTCGTAGATGTCGTCGGTGTCGATCAGGATGTCGCCAATGTCGTGATTGAAGTAATCACGAATGGCGCGGATGACGAGCGACGATTCCTGATAGATCAGGAAGGCGCCCTTGCCGCCCTTGGCCGCGCCGTCGATGGCGCTCCAGAGCTTGAGCAGGTAGTTCAGGTCCCACTGGAGCTCGGAGGCGATGCGGCCGATGCCGGCGGTGCGCGCGATGATGCTCATGCCCTTGGGGTACTCGAGCTGGTCCATCGCCTCCTTGAGCTCGGCGCGGTCGTCGCCCTCGATGCGGCGAGAGACGCCGCCGCCACGGGGGTTGTTCGGCATCAGCACGACGTAGCGGCCGGCCAGCGAGATGAAGGTGGTGAGGGCTGCGCCCTTGTTGCCGCGTTCTTCCTTCTCGACCTGGACGGTGAGTTCCTGGCCTTCGCGGATCGCGTCCTGGATGCGGGCCTGGCTGGCCGACACGCCTTCGGCGAAGTACTGCTTGGAGATTTCCTTGAACGGCAGGAAGCCGTGGCGGTCTTCGCCGTAGTCGACGAAACAGGCTTCGAGCGAGGGCTCGACGCGGGTCACGACCGCCTTGTAGATGTTGCCCTTGCGCTGTTCGCGCCCTTCGATTTCGATTTCGTAGTCGAGCAGTTTCTGCCCGTCGACGATGGCCAGGCGGCGTTCTTCGGCCTGCGTGGCATTGATCAGCATCCGCTTCATGATGCGTTGTCCTTATATGTATCGTTCTACCGGCTCTTGACGAGCCAACGATGCACGGACGACGCCCGCGAAACCAGGGGAATTGCCGCTTGGGCCCCGGATGCTGTGACTGCCGCGCCAAGCGCGAGCAGGCCTCTCGAGCTTTAGCTCAAGAAGACAGCCGGGGTGGGGGCGCGTGGATGGGCGCGAGCCAGATTCGGTGTTGAGTGGCTATCTTTTTGATAGCCGGTTGCGCAAGGGTGGCGCGCGCCGCAGACGATTCAATGCCTGAGGCCGCTGGTCGAAACCAGGTCGGCCAGCGCAGGCACATTTGAATCAGCAGCATCAACACAACAAGGGACTCGCTTCGATCCGCCGGCAGCTTGGAAGCTGCAGGCTGGGTATTCCGTATCGGTGTTTCGTGGGTGTCGGCTTGACTTGGGTGCCTGGTCTGCCACTTTGCGCCATTGCGCGGGGTTTGCAGCTCGGCGCCAAAGCGGCATCGACCTCGCAGCGCTGTCCTGGGTATTTGATGGCAGTGGACTAAACTTCTGTCTAATCAAGCACTTACATGACCGCGCTGGTGAAAAACATTATAGGTGCGAAGCAGGGCCCGGCGGCTGCTCCAAATCCCGCAGACCCAAAAGCCCCAACCGAAACTGGGGCGCCGCATTCGGCCATCAAATTCCTCACGGTCGACGCCGAATCTGCCGGGCAGCGGCTCGACAACTTCCTGTTCCGCCATCTGAAAGGCGTCCCGAAGACGCACGTCTATCGGATCATCCGGTCCGGCGAGGTGCGCATCAACAAGGGCCGGGCGCAGGCCGAAACCCGCATCGAGGTGGGCGACGTGCTGCGGCTGCCGCCGATCCGCATCTCGCCCCGCGCGGAAGAGGGCGCGGCCCCGCCCGCACCGGCGCGCGAGTTTCCGGTGCTGCTGGAAGACGATGCCGTGCTGGCCATCGACAAGCCGGCCGGCGTGGCCGTCCATGGCGGCAGCGGCGTGAGCTTTGGCGTGATCGAGCAATTGCGCACGGCGCGGCCCGCCGCCAAATTCCTGGAACTGGTGCATCGGCTGGACCGCGAAACCTCCGGCATCCTGCTGGTCGCCAAGAAGCGCAGCGCGCTGGTCGCGCTGCAGGACCAGTTCCGTGAACGCGAGACCGGCAAGACCTACCTGGCGCTGGTCGAGGGAGCCTGGCCCGCCAACAAGAAGGTGCTCGATGCGCCGCTCGCCAAATATCTGCTGCCCGACGGCTCCGGTGCGGGCGCCGGCGAGCGCCGTGTGCGCGTGGTCGCCAAGGACCATCCGGATGCCATGCGCGCCGTCACGCTGGTGCGCGTGCTGGCACGGTTGTCGCTGCCGGGGGATGCCACGCCGCTGTCATTGCTTGCGGTGACGATCAAGACCGGCCGCACGCACCAGATCCGCGTCCATCTCGCGTCGGCCGGCCATCCGATTGCGGGCGACGACAAATACGGCGAGTCCGAACGTCAGCGTGCGCTGCAGAAACTCGGCCTCAAGCGCATGTTCCTGCATGCCTGGCGGCTGCAATTCAACCACCCGGCCAGCGGTGATCGCGTGGCGCTGCAGGCCGGCCTGCCGCCCGAGTTGCACGCGCTCATGCCGCCTGCTGCCCTCGAGGCACTGGCCCAACACCCCGTTCCGACGCTCCATGACTGATTCCCCCAGCCCCCTTCGCTTCGACCTGATCGCCTTCGACTGGGACGGCACGCTCTACGACTCCACGCGCCTGATCGTGCGCTGCATCCAGGCGGCGGTGATCGACGTCGGTGGTGCCAAGCCGAGCGAGAACGACGCCGCCTGGGTGATCGGCCTGGGCCTGGCCGAGGCGCTCGCCCGCGCGGCGCCCGACGTGCCGAAGGAAAAATATGCCGAACTCGGCGCGCGCTACCGCTATCACTACCTCCAGCACCAGGACGACCTCGTGCTTTTCGACGGCGTGCTGCAGATGCTCGATGCGCTGCGCGCGCGCGGCCACAAGCTGGCCGTGGCCACGGGCAAGTCGCGCCGCGGCCTCAACGAAGCGCTCAGGTCGGTCGCGCTGCGCGACCGCTTCGACGCCTCGCGCACGGCCGACGAAACCTTCGGCAAGCCGCATCCGCGCATGCTGCTGGAGCTGATGGAAGAACTCGACGTGCCGCCGGAACGCACCCTGATGATCGGCGACACCACGCACGACCTGCAGCTCGCCCAGAACGCGGGCGCCGCCAGCGTGGGCGTGAGCTACGGCGCGCACGAACCGGCCAGCTTCGACGAATTCAAGCCGCTGCACATCGCGCATTCGGTGGCCGGGCTGGAAGCCTGGCTCCTCGACAACGCCTGAGACCCCGCCATGAGCGACGAAGAACGCATTCCGCTGTGCAATGCCTCGGACCTGGTCGAAGGTGGCCTGGCCGTGCCTTTCGACGTGGTCTACGGCGGGGAAACATGCCGCGCTTTCGCGGTGCGTTTCGAGGGGCGGCCGCATGCGTTTCTCAACCGGTGCAGCCATGTCGCGATGGAGCTCGACTTCCAGCCCGACCGCTTCTTCGACGACACCGGGCAGTGGCTGCTGTGCGCCACGCACGGCGCGGTCTACAAGCCCGACACCGGTGAATGCATGGGCGGCCCATGCCGCGGTGGCCTCGTGAAGATCGCCCTGAGCGAGCATGACGGCGTGGTGCACTGGCATACTGACTGGAACCTTCACCCCCTGACCTTCTGACATGACCGACCCGAACCGAACGGAACCCGAAGGGTTCGAGCCATTTGAGCCGGCCCCCTCCAAGAACATGGCCAAAGATCCCACGCAGCGCCCCGGATGGGAGCGCGCCACGCTCGAAAAGCTCGCCTTCGCTTCGCTGAACGAACAGAGGGCCACGCGCCGCTGGAAGACCTTCGTACGCCTGTCGTGGCTGGCTTTCTTCGTCTTCCTGGCGTGGTTCGCGCTCTCGCGCGGCACGCCGAGCGCGGCCAAGACCACGGCCCACACGGCCGTCGTCGAGATCAAGGGCGAAATCGCCAACGGCGGGGATGCGAGCGCGGAATTCGTGGTCGCTGCGATGAAGACGGCCTTCGAGGACGAGGGCGCCAAGGGCGTGGTCTTGCTGATCAACTCGCCCGGCGGCAGTCCGGTGCAGGCCGGCATCATCAACGACGAGATCAAGCGCCTGAAGGCCAAGTACAAGAAGCCGGTCTATGCCGTGGTCGAGGAAACCTGCGCTTCGGCTGCCTATTACATCGCTGCTGCCACCGACAAGATCTTCGTCGACAAGGCCAGCATCGTCGGCAGCATCGGCGTGCTGATGGACGGCTTCGGCTTCACGGGCGTGATGGAGAAGGTTGGCGTCGAGCGCCGCCTGCTGACCGCCGGCGAGAACAAGGGCTTCCTCGATCCCTTCAGCCCGATGAGCGATGCGCAGCGCGCCCATGCGCAGACGATGCTGAACCAGATCCACACGCAGTTCATCAACGTGGTCAAGGCCGGCCGCGGCGACCGCCTGAAGCTCGACACTCCGGGCCTGTTCAGCGGCCTGTTCTGGAGCGGCGAGCAGGCGGTCGAATTCGGCCTTGCCGACCAGCTGGGCAACGTCGACTTCGTGGCGCGCGAAGTCATCAAGGCCGAAGAGGTGATCGACTACACGCGGCGCGACAACGTGGCCGAGAAGCTGGCCAAGAAATTCGGCGCCGCGATGGCCGAAACCACGGTGCGCCTCATGCACACGGCTCCGGCCCTGCGCTGATTTTCTATTTGTTGTTCTCGCCGCTGGCGGTGTAGCGCGCCGACGCCGCCAGCGCCGCGGCGAAGGCCACGACCACATAGAGCGCCGCAGTCAGCGAGGTCGCCCGCGCCAGCAGCCCGATTGCCGCCGGGCCTGCCATGAATCCCAGGTACGCCAGGGCCGAGACCGATGCAATGCCTCGCGCAGGCTCGATGCCCGGCGCCTTCGCCGAAGCCGAGAACAGGATCGGCACCACGTTCGCAAAGCCGACGCCCACTCCCGCGAAGCCGATCAGCGCCAGCCACGGCAGGTCGGTGGCCAGTACCAGCGTCATCGCTAGCGCTGCCAGGAGGCCGCTGCCGAGCAGCAGGGTGGTTGGTGCGAAGCGGGCGCGCATCGCGTCGCCGCCGAAACGCGCCGCCGCCATTGCGGCCGAGAAGCTCGCATAAGCCAGCGCGGCCTGTTGTTGCGGGCTGCCGATTTCCTGCTGCATGTAGAGCACGCTCCAGTCGTAGATGGCGCCCTCGGCGATCAGTCCCAGCGCGGCCAGCACGCCCAGTACCGCGAGTGCGCCGCGGGGCAGCAGGAAGCCATGATCGGCCTCGGTGGCTCCGCTGGTGGCGGCTCTGGGCAGCATGCGTGTCGAGGCCGCGGCGACGAGCAGCGCCATTGCTGCGGCGACCAGAAGCAGGTGCGCCTGCGCGCCGAGTCCGGCTGCCAGCGCGGCGCTGCCGCTCGCGGCGCCGGCCATGCCGCCCAGGCTGAACATGCCGTGCATGCCGCTCATCAAGGGCGCGTCTCCGTGCAGTTCGAGCTGCGCCGCCTCGGTGTTGATCGACACGTCGAACACGCTGGTCACGAGGCCGAAGGCGGCCAGCAGGCCCAGCAGGGCGGCATAGCCGGGCATCGCGATCAGGCCGGCCAGCAGCAGCGCGTAGATGCAGCCGCAGATGCCGGCCACGCGGCGCGGGCCGTGGCGTCCGATCCAGCGGCCCGCGCTGGTCAGGCCGAACATCGCGCCGGCACCGGCCGCGAGCATCGCCAGGCCGAGCTGCGCCTCGTCGATGCCGTAGTGCGCCTTGACCGTCGGCACGTGCACGCCCCAGGTCGCGAAGATGAAGCCGGCGCAAAAGAACTGCGCGCGCGATGCCCAGCGCGTGGCTGCGGTAACGCCGCCCATCGTCAGCGGCCGATGGCGAACACGGCGGGCAGGCGTTCGTCTGTCGTGGCTTGCGGCTTGGCGGCGCGCCAGGACTTGATCGTCTCGCTGCGCACGTGGGCAGTGGCGAGCGTCAGGCCGCGCGCCACGGCGAGCCGGGTGTTGTGCTGCAGGGTCTGCACGAGCGCCTGCAGCAGCGCGGCGTTGCGGTAGGGCGTTTCGATGAACAGCTGCGTCTGGCCGGACTTGAGCGCGAGCGCTTCGAGCTCGCGGATGCGGGTCTGGCGTTCCACGGCGTCCTGCGGCAGGTAGCCGACAAAGGCGAAGTTCTGGCCATTGAGCCCGCTTGCTGCAAGCGCCAGCAGCAGTGAAACGGGGCCGGTCAGCGGCACCACCGTGATGCCCAGGTCGTGAGCGGCGCGCGCCACCGAGGAGCCCGGATCGGCCACCGCCGGCATGCCGGCTTCGCTCAGCAGGCCGATGTCGTGGCCTTCGAGCGCGTCGGCCAGCAGGGGGCGGGCATCGAACTGGCCTGCATGATCGCCTTTCTTGTGCACTTCGCGCGGCAGCTCCTGGATGGCTTGAGCCTGCAGTGGTGCAGCCAGCGGTGCGACTGCGTCGATGCGCTTGAGGTAGGCGCGCGCGGACTTCGCGTTCTCGCAGATCCAGTGGGTGATGCCGGCGGCCGCCTGCAGCGTGCCCAGCGGCAGGGCGTCCTGCAGCGGGGCTTGCACATCGCAGCCGAAGTCGAGCGGCGCGGGTACGAGGTAGAGCTTGCCCTTTTGTCGTGTCACAGCAGATCGACCCCCGCGGCGCGCAGCATCTGGCAGGTGCGGATCAGCGGCAGGCCGACCAGTGCGGTCGGGTCGTCGCTGTCGATGGCGCTCAGCAATGCGATGCCCAGGCCTTCACTCTTGGCGCTGCCGGCGCAGTCGTAGGGCTGCTCGGCTTGCAGATAGTGTTCGATGGCGGTGTCGGTGAGGTCGCGAAACACCACGCGCACGGGTGCGATGTCGCGCTGGGCGAAGCCGGTGGCGTGACAGACGACGGCCACGGCTGTCTGAAAGATCAGCGTCTGGCCGCGCATGCGGCGCAGCTGGGCGGTGGCGCGGGCATGGTCGCCGGGCTTGCCGAGCGCTTCGCCCGCCAGGTCGGCCACCTGGTCGGAACCGATGACCACGGCGTCGGGAAAGCGGGCGGCCACGGCGTTCGCCTTTTCCAGCGCGAGGCGAACGGCGAGGTCATGCGGTGTTTCGCCGGCAAGAGGTGTTTCATCGACTTCCGGCGAGTGCACTTCGAAGGGCAGGCGCAGGCGGGAGAGCAATTCGCGGCGGTAGCGCGAGGTCGAGGCGAGGATCACGGTGCGTTGCATGGGGACGATTGTGCGTGAGCCGCTCAAGACCCTCCGCCATGCCCCGCGCCGGGGGAGCGTCCGGCGCGCTAGACTGCCGCGGATGAAGAGAGAATTTGCCCCCGAACGGCTCAATGTGCCGGGCTTTGCCGCCGCTGCCGCCACCCTGGAAGCCACCGACCCGGTTCCTGACTACGAGCGCCTGGCCGCCGAACTGGCCGTTCCGGCGCCCGATGCGCTGGTCCGGTGGGCGGCCCATGGGGAAGAACGCCCCGGCGCGGATGGCAAGGCAACGCCCTGGCTGCATCTGGAGGCCGAAGCCGTGGTGCCACTGGTTTGCCAGCGCTGCCTGTCGCCCGTAGATTCCCTGCTGTCGGTGGATCGCTGGTTCCGCTTCGTGGCCGATGAGGCCACCGCCGAGGCGCAGGACGAGGAGTCCGAGGAAGACCTGCTCGTCGTGAGCCGGGATTTCGACCTGCGCGCCCTGATCGAGGACGAACTGCTGATGGAAATCCCCGTCATGCCCGCCCACGATGTCTGCCCGACGCCGGTACAGCTTTCGTCCAGCGACGAAGACTTCAAGGCGGCCGAAGAAGCCAAGCCGAACCCTTTTGCGGTGCTCGGTGCGTTGCGTTCGCGCAAGCCGGAAGATGGGAAATAGCTCTTTCCTGCCGGCTGGGCTATAATCATGGGCTTCGCGCGCGCCGCCGTGAGCAGCGATACAGGTAGCAACGAGAGGGGCATTCCATACATGCCGCTGAAGTTTCTGTATTGCCACCGCTTGAGCCCGCATCCAATCACTCACCTAACAGTCCAGGAGCCATCATGGCCGTCCAGCAAAACAAGAAGTCGCCTTCCAAGCGCGGCATGCACCGTTCCCACAATGCGCTGGTCGTTCCCGGCATCGCCGTGGAGCCGACCACCGGCGAAACGCACCTGCGCCACCACATCAGCCCCAACGGTTTCTACCGTGGCCGCCAGGTGCTCAAGAACAAGTCCGAAGCCTGATTCCGCATCCCAAGGCCAAGGCCCGAAGCTACTTCTGCCGTAGCGTCGGGCCTTTGTTTTGATGGCTACGCCTTCTTCTCCCGAAATCACTGCTGCGCCTTCCGCAATCACGCTCGCCGTGGATTGCATGGGGGGCGACCATGGGCCGCGCGTCACGCTCGCGGCCTGCCGCGCATTTCTCGAGCGGCACAGCGAGGCCTCGTTGCTGCTGGTCGGTGCGCCGGCCGCGCTGGCGGGATTTGCCGCGCATCCGCGTGCCCGCATCGTCGCTGCCAGCGAAGTGGTGGGCATGGACGACCCGATTGAAATCGCCCTGCGCAAGAAGAAAGACTCTTCGATGCGCGTGGCAATCCAGCAGGTAAAGGACGGCGCTGCCCAGGCAGCGGTCTCGGCCGGCAACACCGGCGCCTTGATGGCAATTGCCCGCTATCTGCTCAAGACGCTGGAAGGCATCGACCGCCCGGCCATCGCGCCACAGTTGCCGAACGCGAAGGGCGGGGCGACAACGGTGCTCGACCTGGGCGCAAATGTCGATTGCGATGCTGAGGACCTGCTTCAGTTCGCGGTGCTCGGTTCGGCGCTGGTCTCGGCGTTGACCGGTAACGAGGCGCCTTCGGTCGGCTTGCTCAATATTGGCGAAGAAGCCATCAAGGGCAGCGAAACCATCAAAAAAGCAAGCCAACTGCTGCGTACAGCTGCCAATTCCAAGGATCTGAACTTCTACGGCAACGTGGAAGGCAACGATATCTTCAAGGGCACCACCGATATCGTCGTTTGCGACGGGTTCGTCGGAAACGTGGCTTTGAAGGCCAGCGAAGGCGTGGCCTCCATGATTGGCGAGTTCATTCGAGTCGAGTTTTCGCGAAGCGTTTTCACGAAATTTGCTGCAATTGTTGCCTATCCGGTCCTAAAAGCATTTAAAACTCGCCTGGATCATCGGCGGTACAACGGCGCAGCGCTGCTGGGCCTGCGTGGCCTGGTTTTCAAGAGCCATGGCTCGGCTGACGAAGTGGCTTTCGGCCATGCGCTGGATCGCGCTTATGATGCCGCTCGCAACAACCTGCTCGATCGCGTGCGGGCCCGCATCGCCCACGCCGCGCCTTTGCTCGCGCGGCAGGACCCGGCGGCGCCGGTCGACGCGACGGCCCTTCACGTTTGATGACCCCTCCTTACTCACGCATTACCGGCACCGGCAGCTACCTGCCTCCACGCCGCGTGACCAATGACGATCTCGCCAAGGATCTGGCGACGCGCGGCATCGAAACCTCCGACCAATGGATTGTCGAACGCACCGGCATCCATGCGCGGCACTTCGCCGCGCCGGACGTCACGAGCAGCGACCTTGGTTTCGAAGCGGCCCGGCACGCCCTGGAAGCCGCCGGCCGCAAGGCCAGCGACGTCGACCTGATCATCGTCGCGACCTCGACCCCCGACATGGTGTTCCCGTCGTCGGCCGCCATCCTGCAGAACAAGCTCGGCATTGCCGGCTGCCCGGCATTCGACGTCCAGGCGGTCTGCAGCGGCTTCGTCTATGCGCTCACCGTTGCCGACGCGATGATCCGCACCGGCTCCGCGCGCTGCGCACTGGTGGTGGGCGCCGAAGTGTTCTCCCGCATCCTCGACTTCAATGACCGCACCACCTGCGTGCTGTTCGGCGACGGCGCGGGCGCGGTGGTGCTCGAAGCCAGTCAGGAGCCCGGCATCCTGGCCAGCGACCTGCATGCGGACGGAAAGCACGTCGGCATTCTTTGCGTGCCGGGCCACGTGTCCGGCGGCAACGTGCTGGGCACGCCGCTGCTGCACATGGATGGCCAGGCCGTCTTCAAGCTCGCAGTGCGCGTGCTCGAGGAAGCTGCGCGCACCACGCTGGCCAAGGCCGGCAAGACCGATGCCGATATCGACTGGCTCATCCCGCACCAGGCCAACATCCGCATCATGGAAGGTACGGCGAAGAAGCTGAAGCTTCCGCGCGAGAGATTGATCGTCACGGTGAACGAGCACGGCAACACCTCCGCTGCATCGATTCCGCTGGCGCTCGATGAGGGCGTGCGCTCCGGCAAGGTGAAAAAGGGCCAGACACTCATGCTCGAGGGTGTGGGCGGCGGCTTCACCTGGGGCGCGGTGCTGTTGAATCTGTAGTGCGTTGCAGCGCCCGGAAGAGGGTGCTGCGATGCAAGATGACGCTTGAAACAATGAAATCCTTTGCTTTTGTCTTTCCGGGTCAGGGCTCGCAGGCCGTCGGCATGCTCGACGCCTGGGGCGATCATCCGGCTGTGGCCGAAACGCTTCGCGAAGCTTCCGAAGCGCTCGGCGAAGACATCGGTGCGTTGATCAAGAATGGTCCCAAGGAAGAGCTGGCGCTCACCACCAACACCCAGCCCGTGATGCTGGTTGCCGGCGTGGCCGCGTGGCGTGCCTGGCTGGCGGAGGGAGGCGCGACGCCTTCCGCCGTGGCCGGCCATTCGCTTGGCGAGTATTCCGCGCTGGTGGCTTCGGGCGTGCTCACGCTCGCGCAGGCTGCGCCGCTGGTGCGTTTTCGCGCGCAGGCGATGCAGCAGGCGGTGCCTGTCGGTGTCGGCGCAATGGCTGCGGTGCTTGGCATGGAGTCGGGCAAGGTAGTGGCCGGGTGTGCGGAAGCCACGGCCAGTTTTGGCGCCGGCAGTGCGGAAATCGTCGAGGCGGTGAATTTCAACGACCCGATGCAGACCGTGATCGCCGGCAGCAAGGCCGCGGTCGACAAGGCCTGCGAACTGCTCAAGGCCAACGGCGCCAAGCGCGCGCTGCTGCTGCCGGTTTCGGCTCCGTTCCATTCGAGCCTCATGAAACCCGCGGCGCAAGCATTGCGCGAGAAGCTGGCTTCCATTGAACTGGCCGCGCCACAGATTCCCGTGCTGAACAATATCGACGTTGCCGTTGAAACCGATGCCAACCGCATTCGCGACGCCCTGGTGCGGCAGGCTGCCGGCCCGGTGCGCTGGGTCGAGAGCGTGCAGGCCTTGAAACTGCGCGGTATAGCCGCCATCATCGAATGCGGTCCCGGCAAGGTGCTGGCCGGCATGGTGAAGCGCATCGCCCCCGATCTGGAAGCCGCGTCGGTGTACGACCCGGCCACGCTCGCGGACACCCGACAATCGCTCGCCGGCTGAACCGGCAAGGCCCCGACACTTTTTCTTATGAGCATTCCCAAATTCGAAGGGCAAGTCGCCCTGGTCACCGGCGCAACGCGCGGCATCGGCGCGGCGATCGCGCTGGAACTTGCCCAGCGCGGCCTCAAGGTCGTGGGCACCGGCACCACCGATGACGGCGCGGCCAAGATCACCTCGGCCCTCAGTGCCTTCGACGGCCGCGGCCGTGCACTCGACGTGAATGACGGCGCCGCCGTCGAGGCCCTGATCGACGAGATCGTGCAGGCCTACGGCGCAATCCACGTGCTGGTGAACAACGCCGGCATCACGCGCGACACGCTCGCCATGCGCATGAAGGACAGCGACTGGGATGCGGTGCTCGACACCAACCTCAAGGCCGTCTTCTCGCTCTCGCGCGCGGTGATCCGGCCGATGATGAAGCAGCGCTACGGCCGCATCATCAGCATCACCAGCGTGGTTGGCGCTTCCGGCAACGCCGGCCAGGCCAACTATGCGGCCGCCAAGGCCGGCGTCGCGGGCATGACCCGTGCGCTGGCCCGCGAACTGGGCAGCCGCAACATCACCGTCAACTGCGTCGCACCCGGTTTCATCGAGACCGACATGACGGCCAGCCTTCCCGAAGCCCAGCAACAGGCGCTGCTCCAGCAGATCCCGCTGGGCCACCTGGGCAAGCCGGCCGACATCGCGCACGCGGTGGCTTACCTCGCATCGCCCCAGGCGTCCTACGTCACGGGGCAGGAGCTGCACGTCAACGGCGGCATGCACATGTAGCCGCAAGGCGCAAATTTCCCCGTACCGGGTGCACGGCAAATGCCACAATGCGCCCGGCTAAAATCCACCGATTACCTACAACCCTCAGAGGGAACCAAATGAGCGATATCGAAGCACGTGTCAAGAAAATCATCGCCGAGCAGCTCGGCGTGGAAGAGTCCCAAGTGACGAATGAAAAGGCCTTCGTGGCCGACCTCGGCGCGGACTCGCTCGACACGGTCGAACTCGTGATGGCACTCGAAGACGAATTCGGCATCGAAATTCCCGACGAAGATGCCGAGAAGATCACCACGGTGCAAAACGCCGTCGACTACGCCACCAAGAATCAAAAGGCCTGATAGGCCAGCTGACAACACTGCAACTGCGGCCGGCGGCTTTTACTTGAACCGCTCGCGCCGACAGGCAACTGTTCAGCGCTTCCAGAAAGGTTTGCCGGCATGACCAAACGCCGCGTCGTCGTGACCGGACTCGGTTGCATCGCTCCTGTCGGAAACACCGCAACCGAATCCTGGGCCAACCTGTTGGCCGGGAAGTCGGGTATTGCGAACATCACCGCGTTCGATGCAAGCGCCTTCGCCTGCAAGTTCGCCGGTGAGGTCAAAGGTTTCGACATCACCCAATACATCTCGGAGAAAGAAGCGCGTCACATGGACCGCTTCATTCATCTGGGACTCGCCGCCGCCATCCAGGCGGTGCAGGACAGCGGACTGCCGACCGGCGAAGCGCTGTCCTATGAAAAAGCCGTGCGCATCGGCTGCAACATCGGCTCCGGCATCGGCGGACTGCCGATGATCGAAGAAACGCACGGCGAATACGCGAATCGCGGCCCGCGCCGCATCTCGCCGTTCTTCGTGCCGGCGTCGATCATCAACATGATCTCGGGCCACGTCTCGATCAAGTACGGCTTCAAGGGCCCGAACATTGCTGTCGTCACGGCCTGTACCACCGGCCTGCATGCCATTGGCACGTCGGCACGCATGATCGAGTACGGCGATGCCGACGTGATGATCGCGGGCGGTGCGGAATCGACCATTTCCCCGCTCGGCATCGGCGGCTTCACCGCGCCTCGCGCATTGAGCACGCGCAACGACGATCCCGCCACGGCCTCGCGCCCGTGGGACAAGGACCGCGATGGTTTCGTGCTGGGCGAGGGCGCCGGCGTGCTGGTGCTTGAAGAGTACGAACACGCCAAGGCGCGCGGCGCCAAGATCTATGCGGAAGTCGCGGGCTTCGGCCTGACGGGCGACGCGTACCACATGACCGCGCCGGACGTCGACGGCCCGCGCCGCTCGATGGCCATGGCGCTGGCCAATGCCGGCGTCAATGCCGACCAGGTGCAGTACCTCAACGCGCACGGCACCTCGACGCAGATCGGCGACCTCAACGAGACCAACGCGGTCAAGCTGGCATTCGGCGATCACGCGAAGAAGCTCGTCGTGAATTCGACCAAGTCCATGACCGGCCACCTGCTGGGCGGCGCGGGTGGCATCGAATCGGTGTTCACGGTGATGGCGCTGCACGAGCAGAAGAGCCCGCCGACCATCAACATCTTCAACCAGGATCCGGAGTGCGATCTCGACTACTGCGCCAACGAGGCGCGCGATCTGAAGATCGATGTCGCGGTCAAGAACAACTTCGGCTTCGGCGGCACCAACGGCACGCTGGTGTTCAAGCGCGCTTGAGCAGCATTGCTCTTTCATGCACAGCGCGCCGTCGGTGACCTATCCGGTGGGGCGCTCGCGTGGCGCAACCCGGATTCTCGTTGTTCTCTGGGCCCTTGGCGCTTGCTGTGCGGGCGCGTCCTGCTATCTCTTCGATAGCGTTGGATGGCGCCAGCTGCTGCTGGTTTTCAGTGTCGTGTTCGCGGGCGTCGCTGCGGGCTTCGGCTTGCGGCGCGATGGCGCGGGCGTGCTGCATTTCGACGGCCTCCATTGGTCGCTGACGGGAGCCCCTGCCTCCCGCACCGTGCATGCCGCCCGGGCATTTGCAGCGCTCGATTTCCAGTCGCTGATGCTGGTCGGCCTCACCGAGCCGGGCCGCGCCAGGCGCTGGCTCTGGATCGAGCAGAGGGCCATGCCGGAGCGCTGGCGCGACGTGCGCCGCGCGATATATGCGCGCGCCCCGTCCGCGGCATCTGCTGGCGATCCCTGGCGCGCGACGGCGCCGGCAGACGCGCCCTGAACTCCCGTCGATGACCACTTCCGTGCCTCCCGTGCCGCCGGAATCCGGCCTGACCGATGTGCCCGCCGCGGCGCCGCGTCCGGGCGAGGTCGATTTCCAACTGGTCCAGCGTACCGTCGCGGGTGACCAGAAGGCATTCGAACTGCTGGTCATCAAATACCAGCGCCGCATCGAGCGGCTGATCGGGCGGATGGTGCGCGACGTCGACCTGATCGAGGACATCGCGCAGGAAACTTTCATTCGTGCCTACCGCGCGTTGCATCAGTTCCGCGGCGAGGCGCAGTTCTACACCTGGCTCTACCGGATCGCCGTCAACACGGCCAAGAAGGCGCTGGTGGACATGAAGCGCGATCCAACCATTTCCGAGGCTGCCCTGAGGCCTTCTTCTGAGGACGACGATGAAACTTACCGTCCCGGAAACGAACCAACCACCGACGAAACCCCCGAATCGGTCATGGCGGCGAACGAAATCGCCAGTGCCGTCGAGGCAGCCATGGAAGCACTCCCTGTCGAGCTGCGCCAGGCGGTCACGCTGCGTGAAATCGAGGGCATGAGTTACGAAGAGATTGCCGAGGTCATGGATTGCCCCATCGGTACGGTGCGTTCGCGTATTTTCCGGGCGCGCGAGGCCATTTCGGCCAGGGTCAAGCCACTGCTGGACAACCAGTCCGGCAAGCGTTGGTAAGTAAGCAGGTGAATGAAATGAATCAGACGATGACGGTTCGGGAACAGGTGTCTGCACTTGCGGATGGTCATTTGCAGGGCGAGGCGTTCGCGCAAGCGATCCAAGCAATCTGCGCCGATGGCGAGGCGCGGGCGGCATGGCAGGCCTTCCACGTCGCGGGCGACGTGCTGCGTTCGGGTTCGCATTCGCCGTGCAGCGACACCTCCACATTCTTGGCGCGCTTCCAACAGCGATTGGCGGCGGAGCCCGTGATGGTCGCCCCTGCGTCGACGCCGGTCGCCGCATCGGTGGCACAGCCTGTGCAGCGCAGGGCGGAAGCGGCCAACGAGCCGGTGTTCCGCTGGAAGCTGGTGGCCGGCGCCGCGTCGCTGATGGCCGTGGCCGCCATCAGTTGGACCCTGGTCGGCAATGGCACCGCGGTTCCTCAGGGAGGCGCGCAGCTGGCGTCGGTCCCGCAGCAACAGCAGCCGGCGGTGAATTCGGTGCTGGCGGCAGCAGCGATCAACAGCCCGCAGCCCGCCGGCAGCGTGCTGACCCCGACGCGCGTGCTCGTGGGCAATGGCAATCCTCAAGTCATGTTGCGCGATCCGCGGCTCGACCAACTGCTCGAGGCGCACCAGCAGGCCGGCGGCGCATCGCAAATGCCTTCGGGTTTCCTGCGCAATGCCACTTTCGAGGGACCGACGCGCTGAGCGCGCGCAACTCCTACCCGCCGCCCGCAATGACCGTTCAGATGCCGATCTCCGCACGCGCCTGCGTGCTTGTGTTTGCCGCTTTCTGCCTTGCGCAGGCTGCCACCGCGCAGACCCGCTCGGGCGCTGCAAATGCGAAGAGTGCGGCCACCGCACAGACGGACGAGCCGCCGGCCATGGGCGTGACCGAGTGGCTGCAGCGCATGCACGCGGGGGCTCGGCAGCGCAACTATGTGGGCACCTTCGTGGTGTCGGCGCCGGGCGGCGATCTGTCGAGCGCGCGCATCTGGCATGTGCGCGACGGCGAGCACCAGATCGAACGCATCGAAGCCTTGTCGGGGCCGCAGCGCTCGACCTTCCGGCGCAACCGCAATGTCATGACCTTCCTGCCGGAAGCAAAAGTTGTGAAGGTCGAGAAGCGCGAGAACCTCGATCTCTTCCCGAACCTGCCGGACCAGCCCGATTCATCGATCGGCGATTTCTACGACGTGCGCGCGATCGGCAAGGACCGCGTGGCCGGTTTCGACGCCGACGTGGTGCAGTTGGTGCCGCACGACGGGCTGCGCTTCGGCTATCGCATCTGGAGCGAGCGCCGCTCGGGACTGGTGGTGAAGCTGCAGACCGTCGACAGCGAATCCCGCGTGGTGGAGCAATCGGCCTTCTCCGAACTGCAGCTCGACGCGCCGGTGAAGGCGCAGGCGCTCTCGCAGATGATGTCCAACACCTCGGGCTACCGCGTCGAGAAGCTGGAGCTCGAGCGCAGCAACGCGCAGGACGAAGGCTGGATGCTGCGAACACCCGTGGCCGGATTCAAGCCCCGAAGCTTCTTCCGCCGTCCGACAGCAGGCAGCGAAGGCGGCGGCGGCAAGCCGAAGCAGGACGCGGCCACGGTCCAGTGGACCTTCTCCGATGGCCTGGCCTCGGTGTCGCTCTTCATCGAGCGCTACGACGCGGCGCGCGCGCCCCGCGACGGCGTGCTGACCATCGGCGCGACCAATGCCATCCGCCGGCGTCTGCCCGAACCGGCCGGCGACTGGTGGCTGACCGCGGTCGGCGAGGTGCCGCAGCAGACGCTCAATGCATTCGCCCAAAGCCTCGCGCGTACGCGCTGACGGGCCGCACAAGCGCCAATTGCGCTGAACCAAGCGGACGATGCAGACTCACAGCACTTGTTTTCAGCCGCTCTGTTCTTTTGAAAGAAAACCGATGATCTTCAAAGTCGAGGGACACAAGTTTCGTTCCGGCCTGCTGGCTCTTGCGCTCGCAGTGACAGCTGGCGCCACATTCCTGCCGGTCGAGCCGGCCCATGCGCAGACGCGCACACTGCCCGATTTCACCGACCTGGTCGATCAGGTGGGCCCCTCCGTGGTCAACATCCGCACCGTCGAGAAGGTCGCACAGCGCGGCAGCAACGGCGAGATGGACGAGGAAATGCAGGAGTTCTTCCGCCGCTTCTTCGGCCAGCCGCTGCCCGGCACACCGCGCTCGACCCCGCGGCCGAACCGGCCGCAGCAGCCGCAGGAAGAGGAGCGTCCGCGCGGCGTCGGCTCCGGTTTCATCCTCACGGCCGACGGCTACGTGATGACCAATGCGCACGTGGTCGAGGACGCCTCCGAAGTGCTGGTCACGCTGACCGACAAGCGCGAGTTCAAGGCCAAGATCATCGGCGCCGACAAGCGCACCGACGTCGCGGTCGTCAAGATCGAGGCCGCGGGCCTGCCCGCGGTGAAGATCGGCGACATCTCCAAGCTGCGTGTCGGCGAATGGGTGATGGCCATCGGCTCGCCCTTCGGCCTCGAGAACACCGTCACCGCCGGCATCGTGAGCGCCAAGCAGCGCGACACCGGCGAATACCTGCCGTTCATCCAGACCGACGTGGCCATCAACCCCGGCAACTCGGGTGGCCCGCTGATCAACATGCGCGGCGAAGTGGTCGGCATCAACAGCCAGATCTACTCGCGCTCGGGCGGTTTCATGGGCATCTCGTTCTCGATCCCGATCGACGAGGCGATCCGCGTGAGCGAGCAGCTGCGCACGTCGGGGCGCGTTTCGCGCGGCCGCATCGGCGTGCAGATCGACCAGGTGACCAAGGACGTGGCCGAAGCCATCGGCCTGGGCAAGGCGCAGGGTGCACTGGTGCGCGGCGTCGAAGCCGGTTCGCCGGGCGAGAAGGCCGGCGTGGAGCCGGGCGACGTCATCACCAAGTTCGACGGCAAGGCCATCGAGAAGCCGAGCGACCTGCCGCGCCTGGTGGGCAACACCAAGCCGGGCACCAAGAGCACGCTCACGGTGTTTCGCCGCGGTGCTTCGCGCGAGCTCAACGTGACCATTGCCGAGATCGAGCCCGACAAGCCCGGCAAGCGCGCGAGCGACCGCGACGAGCCGGCGCCGAAGCCGTCGGCATCCGCTGCCCTCAAGTCGCTCGGCCTGGCCGTGAGCGATCTCACCGATGCGCAGAAGAAAGAACTCAAGCTGAAGGGCGGCGTGAAGGTCGATGCCGCCAACGACGCCGCGGCTCGTGCGGGCCTGCGCGAAGGCGACGTCATCCTGGCGGTGGCGAATGTCGAGGTTTCGAGTGTGCGCGAATTCGAGTCGGCCGTCGGCAAGGCCGACAAGAGCAAGCCGCTCAGTGTGCTGTTCCGTCGCGGCGACTGGGCGCAGTACGCTCTGATTCGTCCCGCACGCTGATCCGGCGTTGGCGTCAAGTGGCCCCACCCGGCAGTCGGGTTTGGGGCCATTTTTTGAGGTGTTTGCGACGTTCTGGGGCCAGCCTCGAAAAAAATCTGACGGCCTGGAAATGCCAATATTTGTTTGCGATTACTAACTTATCGGAAGGCTAAGGACGGATTTCGGTAGAATAGGGCACCCTCGGCGGGCGGTCAGCGCATAAGGAGTGCCCTGACCTTCACGATGCGAGATGTCAGACGGCAGTCCACCGGTGCTCCACAGATCGCCCACAAGTTGTTCAGCAACTGCTCCACCGATCCTGTGGATAACCTGTTCGTATCTTTGATGTTGTGGACCTGCAACGACCCCTTTGGACCCTGTTCCCGGATGTACGTGCTTCCCTTTTTGCCTACAATGAAGTTCCAACTACTGCAGTTGCCATTGCTTGTTGGTTCAGGGCGCGTCTCCAGAAGACGCGCCCTTTTTTCTTGCCTGTCGCACTCTGCGCACGAGCCAATTCAAGTACTTAAGCGTTCCCGTTGATGAATCACATCAGAAACTTTTCGATCATTGCGCACATCGACCACGGCAAGTCGACGCTCGCAGACCGTTTGATCCAGCGTTGCGGCGGCCTCGCAGAACGCGAGATGGAAGCGCAGGTGCTCGACTCGATGGACATCGAAAAAGAGCGTGGGATAACCATCAAGGCACAGACCGCTGCGCTGCACTACAAGGCACGCGATGGGCAGGTCTACAACCTCAATCTGATCGACACGCCAGGCCACGTCGACTTCTCGTATGAAGTGAGCCGCTCGCTGTCGGCATGCGAAGGCGCATTGCTCGTCGTCGATGCATCGCAAGGCGTCGAAGCGCAGACAGTGGCCAACTGCTACACCGCGCTCGACCTCGGCGTCGAAGTGGTGCCCGTGCTCAACAAGATCGATTTGCCCAACGCGGATCTCGACAACGCACGCACCGAGATCGAAGACGTGATCGGCATCGACGCGACCGATGCGATCCCGTGCTCGGCCAAGACCGGCGTGGGCATCGACGACATTCTCGAAGCCATCGTCGCCAAAATGCCCGCGCCGCGCGGCAATCCCGACGGTCCGCTGCGCGCGATGATCGTCGACAGCTGGTTCGATGCGTACGTCGGCGTCGTCATGCTGGTGCGCGTGGTCGACGGCCGGCTCGCGAAGGGCGATCGCATCAAGATGATGGCGTCGGGTGCGATGTACAACGCCGACAGCGTCGGCGTCTTCACGCCCGCCAACGAAGCGCGTGCGTCGCTCGAGGCGGGCGAGGTGGGCTACATCATCGCGGGCATCAAGGAACTGCAGGCGGCCAAGGTCGGCGACACGGTCACGCTGATCAAGCCCGGCAGCGGCGGCGCGGCGGCCACGGCCACCGAGGCGCTGCCCGGCTTCAAGGAGATCCAGCCGCAGGTGTTTGCGGGCCTCTACCCGACCGAGGCGAGCGAGTACGACTCGCTGCGCGACGCGCTCGAAAAGCTCAAGCTCAACGATTCGTCGCTGCGCTACGAGCCCGAGGTGAGCCAGGCGCTCGGCTTCGGCTTTCGCTGCGGCTTCCTCGGCCTGCTGCACATGGAGATCGTGCAGGAGCGCCTGGAGCGCGAGTTCGACCAGGACCTGATCACGACCGCGCCGAGCGTGGTCTATCAGGTGGTCAAGAACGACGGCGAAGTGCTCATGGTCGAGAACCCGTCCAAGATGCCCGACGTCGGCAGGATGGCGGAGATCCGCGAGCCCATCGTCACCGTGCATCTCTATATGCCGCAGGAATACGTCGGCTCCGTCATGACGCTGGCCAACCAGAAGCGCGGCGTGCAGATGAACATGGCCTACCACGGCCGCCAGGTCATGCTGACCTACGAGATGCCGCTCGGCGAGATCGTGCTCGACTTCTTCGACAAGCTGAAATCGGTGAGCCGCGGCTACGCCTCGATGGACTACGAGTTCAAGGAGTACCGCGCTTCGGACGTGGTCAAGGTCGACATCCTGCTCAACGGCGACAAGGTCGACGCGCTGTCGATCATCGTGCACCGCAGCCAGTCGCAGTACCGCGGCCGGGCGGTGGTGTCGAAGATGCGCGAGATCATTTCGCGCCAGATGTACGACGTGGCAATCCAGGCGGCCATTGGGGTCACCATCATTGCGCGTGAGACAATCAAGGCGCTTCGCAAGAACGTGCTGGCCAAATGCTATGGCGGCGACATCACCCGCAAGAAGAAGCTCCTCGAGAAGCAGAAGGCGGGCAAGAAAAGAATGAAGCAGATCGGCTCCGTCGAGGTCCCGCAAGAGGCCTTCCTCGCGATTCTGCAAGTCGAAGACTGATCAAAAAATGGCATTCCTCACCTCCCTGGTCCTCGCGGCTTTTGCCGCCTATGTCGGCGCCTGGTATTTCAACGCGATCGAAGGCAACTTCGCCTTGCTGCTGTTCCTGGCCACAGTGGTCACCGGGCTGTACTGGCTGGCCGAGCGCTTCTATTTCCTGCCCCGGCGCGAACGGGCCGCCGCCAGGCTCGAAGACTCGCTGACCGAGCGCAATGCGCGCCTGGCCGAGCAGGGCATCAGGCAGGTCGATACGGCCGACGCGAAGGCGAGCGAGCGGCTGTTGATGCAGCCCTGGTGGCTCGACTGGACCGCGGGCCTGTTCCCCGTGATCCTGGTGGTGTTCCTGCTGCGCTCGTTTCTCTACGAGCCCTTCAAGATTCCCTCGGGCTCGATGATGCCCACGCTGCTGACCGGTGACCTGATTCTGGTCAACAAGTTCACCTACGGCCTGCGCCTGCCCGTGATCAACACCAAGATCACCGACGGAACGCCGCTGGCGCGCGGCGACGTGGTGGTGTTCCGCTACCCGCCCAAGCCGAGCATGGACTACATCAAGCGCGTGGTCGGTATTCCCGGCGACGAAGTGGCTTACCTGAACAAGAAGCTGACGATCAACGGCCAGCCGGTGTCCAAGGTGGCGGATGCCGACTACCTCGACAGCGAGTCGATGCGCCTGCTCAAGCAATATGGGGAGGACCTGGGCGGCAAGCAGCACAAGCTGCTCAACGACGAGGCCGCGCCGTCCTTCGTTCCGGGCGCCAGCGACTTTCCGTTTCGCGAAAACTGCCGTTACTCGGTCGAAGGCGTGGTCTGCAAGGTGCCGGCCGGCAACTATTTCATGATGGGCGACAACCGCGATAATTCGGCGGACTCGCGTTTCTGGGGCTTCGTTCCAGACAAGAACATCGTGGGCAGGGCGTTCTTCGTCTGGATGAACTTCGGCGATCTGGGTCGCATCGGTCCGTTTCAATAAGCATTCATCAGCATAGTTCGAGGGGTATGAGGGCATGAGAACACATCGGTTCGTTCGCAGCAGGGCTGCGCAGCAACGCGGCATTTCGTTCATCGGCTTGGTGTTCGTCGCGGTGGTGCTCGGGTGCCTGGGCGTGGTCGTCGCGCAGGTCATCCCGACGCTGATCGAATGGCAGGCCATCGACAAGGCCGCCAACAAGGCCAAGGAGGGGGCAACCGTGCCCGAAGTGCGCGCGATTTTCGATCGCGCCCAGGCCATCGACGACTTCAAGTCGGTCAGCGGCAGGGACCTCGAGATCAAGAAGGTCGGCGACAAGGTGGTCGTGTCGTATTCGTACGAGCGCGAGATCCCCCTGTTCGGCCCCGCCTTCCTGACGCTCAAGTACAAGGGCGAAACCCGCTGAACACGGCGCCAAAAAAGGTGGACGGCAGCCTCGCCGCGCTGCAGGCGCGCCTCCAGCACACCTTCTCCGACCCGCGGCTGCTCCAGCTCGCGCTCACGCACCGCAGTTTCTCGGCCGACCACAACGAGCGCCTCGAGTTTCTCGGCGACTCGGTGCTGAACCTGGCGGTCTCGCATCTGCTCTACATGCGCCTGTCGGCTTTGCCCGAAGGCGACCTGTCGCGCGTGCGTGCCAACCTCGTCAAGCAGGACACGCTGCATCGCCTGGCGGTAGGACTGGCGCTGTCGCCGCTGCTGCGGCTCGGCGAGGGCGAGGCGCGCTCGGGCGGGCCCAACCGGCCGTCGATCCTGGCCGATGCGCTCGAGGCGCTGATCGGCGCGGTCTATCTGGACGCCGGCTTTGCCGCCGCCGAGGCGCTGGTGCACCGGCTCTACGAGTCGGTCGAAATCAACCCGCGCATGGAAGCCGCGGCCAAGGATCCGAAGACCGAATTGCAGGAATGGCTGCAGGGTCACAAAATGAAGCTGCCGGTGTATCGCGTGGCTGCCACACTGGGCGCGGCGCACAAGCAGACTTTCGATGTCGAGTGCGAGGTGCCCGAGTTGGGGCTTCGCGAACGCGGCATCGGCGGCTCGCGCCGCGCCGGTGAGCAGGCGGCCGCGGCTGCCATGTTGATCCGGCTCAAGGCACGCGGTGCCGCGTGAAATCACTATGAACGATGCTATCAATCCCGTAGCCGGGCCCGAAGACGCAGAAGGCGGCGCGGGTACCGGCGGTCCCCAGCACTGTGGGCTCATCGCCATTGTCGGCAAGCCCAATGTGGGCAAGTCGACGCTGCTCAACGCGCTGGTGGGCCAGAAGATCAGCATCACCTCGCGCAAGGCGCAGACCACGCGCCACCGGATCACCGGCATGCGCACGCTGGGCGCCACGCAGTTCGTGTTCGTCGACACGCCGGGTTTCCAGACCCTGCACGCCAACGCGCTGAACAAGTCGCTCAACAAGACCGTGCAGGGCGCGGTCGGCGACGTGGACCTGATCCTGTTCGTGGTCGAGGCCGGCAGCTTCACGCCGGCCGACGAGCGCGTGCTCAAGCTGCTCGGCAAGGGCATCCCGACCGTGCTGCTGGCCAACAAGCTCGACAACGTGCATCGCCGCGGTGACATCGCGCCCTGGCTGAAGACCATGCAGGAGAAGCACAGCTTCGCCGAGTTCGTACCGATGTCGGCGAAGAACGCCAAG
Source organism: Variovorax sp. Varisp85 (assembly GCF_047304045.1). NCBI lineage: Bacteria > Pseudomonadati > Pseudomonadota > Betaproteobacteria > Burkholderiales > Comamonadaceae > Variovorax > Variovorax sp. Varisp85. Next base: position 265,664 of record NZ_JBGLYN010000001.1, on the reverse strand, counting down.
GATGTCGAGCGCCTGTTCGGCATCTGCGAGAAGTACCTGCCCGAACAGCCCTGGTTCTACGACGAGGACGAGCTGACCGACCGCAGCGAGAAATTCCTCGCCGGCGAGCTGGTGCGCGAGAAGCTGTTCCGCCTCACCGGCGACGAGTTGCCCTACACCTCGACCGTCATCATCGACAAGTTCGAGGAAGAGCCGCCCCAGAAGAAGGGCCAGAAGCGCCTGCTGCGCATTGCCGCCACCATCGTGGTCGAGCGCGACGGCCACAAGGCCATGGTGATCGGCGACAAGGGCGAGCGCATCAAGCGCATCGGCATGGAAACGCGCGTCGAGCTCGAAAAGCTGGCCGACGCCAAGGTGTTCCTCGAACTGTGGGTGAAGGTGCGCTCGGGCTGGGCCGATGACGAAGCCCGCGTGCGTTCCTTCGGCTATGAGTAGGCAAACCCCCAGGCTTGCTCGCTTCGCGTAGCCGCCAACCCCCTTGCAGGGGGCAACGCCAGTGGCCCGGCGAAGCCGGTTCCACGGCGTTTGCCGCCTTCAAGCCTCGATGCTCCATAGCGCACTGACATGGCCACCCACCGCGTTTCGCACGAGCCGGCTTACGTCCTCCATCGCTACGACTGGAGCGAGTCGAGCCTGATCCTCGAGGTATTCACCCGCCACCACGGGCGCATCGCGCTCGTGGCCAAGGGGGCGAAGCGGCCGAGCTCCAACTTCCGTCCCGTGCTGCTGCCGCTGCAGCCGCTGCAGCTCAACTACGGTGGCGACGCCGAGATCCGCACGCTCAAGGGCGCCGAATGGATGGGCGGCCACGTCATGCCGACCGGCGAGGCGCTGCTGTCGGGCTACTACGTCAACGAACTGCTGCTGCGACTGCTGGCGCGCGATGACGCCCACGAAGCGCTGTTCGACGCCTACGCCGGGGTTGTTCAGGTGCTGGCGGGCGATCACGCCGAGGCCCAGGCGGCCACCCAGGCGGCGGCGCTGCGCGCTTTCGAACTGCTGCTGCTGCGCGGGGTTGGCCTGCTGCCCTCGCTCGATGCGCAGACCCTCACGCTGGAACCGCTCGCCGCCCGGGAGCGCTACAGCCTCGTGCCCGAAGCCGGATTGCGCCAGGCCGCCGCCGACGAGGCAGCACTGACCGGTACCGAGTGGCAGGCTCTGCAGGCCGTTCTCGACGACCGGGCTCCTTTTACCGCCACGTTGCGTGAAATTGCCACCATGAACGCCGGTAGCAACAGTGCCCTGCGCAACCAGTTGCGCGCCTTGCTCAACTACCATTGCGGCGTGTCCACGCTGCGCACGCGGCAAATGATGAGAGATCTGCAAGCACTATGAGCACTTCAGGCCATGCCGGCATCGCCACTGCCACCTCGCTGTCGGTCAACCTCAACAAGGTCGCCCTGGTCCGCAACACGCGCCACCTGGGCATTCCGAGCGTGGTGAAGGCTGCCCAGGCCTGCCTGGCCGCCGGTGCGCACGGCATCACGGTGCATCCGCGGCCCGATGCACGCCACATCCGCGCGCACGACGTCAGCGACCTGTCGGCGCTGCTCGCCAAGGACTGGCCGGCCATCGAGTTCAACATCGAGGGCAACCCGTTCCAGAACCTGATGGATTTCGTGCGCACGCTGAAGCCGCACCAGGCCACCTTCGTGCCCGACAGCGAAACCCAGTCGACCAGCGACCACGGCTGGACCTTCCCCGACGACGCCGACCGCCTTCGCCCGCTGATCGCCGAAGCCAAGGCGCTGGGCGTACGCGTCAGCCTGTTCATGGACCCGATCCCCGAGATGATGGCCGCGGTCAAGGCCGTGGGCGCCGACCGCGTCGAGCTCTACACCGAAGGCTACGCGGCATCACGCGGCACGCCCGACGAGCAGGCGGTGCTGGCGCGCTATGCCGATTCGGCGCGCGCGGCGCTGGCCGCGGGTTTGGGCGTCAATGCCGGGCACGACCTGAGCCGCGACAACCTCACCGCCTTCCTGCGCGCGGTGCCCGGCGTGCAGGAGGTCTCGATCGGCCATGCCTTCGTGGCCGACGCGCTCGAGCTTGGCTACACGGCCGCCACGCGCGACTACCTGCGCTGCATCGACGAGGCGCAGCAATGAACGCCAGCGCCGCATGATCTACGGCATTGGCACCGACATCTGCGACTTGCGTCGCATTGCAGCGACCTTCGAGCGGCAGGGTGAACGCTTTGCCCGCAAGGTGCTGAGCGATGCCGAGTTCAAGGTCTGGGAAGCCCGCCGCGCTCGCTGGCCCAAGCGCGGCCTGAGCTACCTTGCGACCCGGTTCTCCGCCAAGGAGGCCTTCAGCAAGGCTATCGGCCTGGGCATGCGTTCGCCCATGAGCTGGCGGCTGTGCGAAATCGCGAACCTGCGCAGCGGCAAGCCCGTCATCGTGCTGCATGGCGACCTGAAGGATTGGTTCGAGGCGCAGGGCCTCACGGCCCACGTGACCGTGACCGACGAAACCGAATACGCCGCGAGCTTCGTGGTGGTGGAGAAAACATGACCGCCGGGCTTGCCGATCGCCCCCACGCGCCGCTGATCATCGATGTGGCGGCCACTGAACTCAACGACGCCGACCGCCGGCGCCTCGCCAATCCGCTTGTCGGCGGCGTGATCCATTTCGCCCGCAACTGGCGGGATCGCGCCCAGATGACCGCGCTCAATGCCGAGATCAAGGCAATCCGGCCCGACCTGCTGATCTGCGTCGACCACGAAGGTGGCCGCGTGCAGCGCTTTCGCACCGACGGCTTCACGCGCCTGCCGTCGATGCGCGCGCTGGGCGAGCTGTGGATGCGCGACGCCATGCGCGCCACCCAGGCCGCGACCGCTGCCGGACAGGTGCTGGCGGGCGAGCTGCGCGCCTGCGGCGTCGACTTCAGCTTCGCACCGGTGCTCGACCTGGACTACGGCGGCAGCAGCGTCATCGGCGACCGCAGCTTCCACCGCGACCCGCGCGTGGTCGCGCTGCTGGCCAAGAGCGTGATGCACGGCATGCTGCAGATGGGCATGCGCAACTGCGGCAAGCACTTCCCGGGACACGGGTTCGTGCATGCGGATTCGCACGTCGAGATTCCGGTGGATGAGCGCGGCCTCAAGGCCATCCTGGACGACGATGCCAAGCCGTACGACTGGCTGTCGGGCACGCTCGCTGCGGTGATGCCTGCGCACGTGATCTATCCGAAGGTCGACAAGCGGCCGGCGGGGTTTTCGTCGAAGTGGCTCAAGGCAATCCTGCGCCAGCGCCTTGCCTTCGGCGGCACCGTGTTCAGCGACGACCTGAGCATGGAGGCGGGCCGCTATATCGATGGCCGGTTGCTCAGCTACGCCGATGCGGCGCTGGCTGCGCTCGAAGCCGGGTGCGATCTGGCGATGCTGTGCAACAAGAGCGTTGGCGACGGCGCGCCGCTGGATGAAATGCTCGAAGACTTCGCTCTCGCGGCGCGTACTGAGCGCTGGAAGCCTGACATGCGCAGCGAAGCGCGCCGCAGGGGCCTGTTGCCAAGTGGCCCCTCGATTGCCTGGGACGCACTGGTGGCTTCCACGGCCTACCGTGACGCCAAGCGTGCGTTGGCCCAGCCCGGCCTTGCGGAGTAAGCCATGCCCTTGTGCCTCAGTATCCTTCAGCGCCAGGACGAAGCGGTGCTGCGCAACCACGCGCACTACTGCAGGCTCTACGGCTATCCCCACAAATGGATCGAGAGCGACCGCATCCTTCACCCGGCGCTTCGCGCCAGCGCCAAGTACAGCGAGATCCTGCGCCATCTGCGCACGCTGACCGAAGGAGACTGGCTGTTCTTCATCGATGGCGATTCGGTGGTCTTCCACCCCGTGGCGATCGACGTCCTGATGCAGGGACGTGACCTGCTCGTGGTCGAGAGTCCTCCCGTGGGCAGCCAGACGGGCCTGGCCATGACCAACATGATGGTCGTGCGCAACACGGCTGCCAACCGGTCGATGCTGCACCAGTTGATCGTCGATTCAGGGCACGTGATCGCGCTGGCGGCGAAACGCATCGACGAGGCCGCGCGCCTGCGGCCTGCGGGCCTGCTGGGATGCAATGCCATGGAGCAGGGGTTCTACGTCAACGTGTCCTGGCGCATTGCGCAGTGGTACCAGGCGTCGATCTTCGTGGTCAACCTGGGACCGCTGCCGGTCGAGGTGGAGGGCGAACTGCGCGAGGACATGCTGCACGATCTGAACCTGCAGCGCTTGCTGGCAGAGCAGGTCGACGAGGCGTTGACCCAGGGGCGTCCGGTCCTGCAGGAGCCGGCGTACCCGGAGGTATCGCCGGCGGCGGTGGACAGCTACAACCCGGAGGCGCCCGTCGCCTTTCTGACGCTCTATACGCCGCATATCCGGAGCTACGCGCGGGTGTCCGAGCACAACGTGCGCCGCTATTGCGACAGGCATGGCCATGCGTACCACGTGTACCGCGACATTCCCGCATCCATCGGTCCGAACATCAACGGCTCCTGGATCCGGAGCTGGCTCATCAACCAGCACCTGACCCGTCATGAGTGGGTCATCTGGGTGGATGCGGATGTCGTCTTCTACAACCAGGCGAAACGCATCGAGCCACTGCTCGAAGGCCGCGACCTGCTGCTTGCCAAGGACGTCGGCGCCTGGCAGTTCAACTCTGGCGTCATGGGTTTTCGGAACACGCCCGGCAACTCGCGCCTGCTCGACCGCATCTGGGAGCGCATCGGCGGCGTGGCTGACAAGTCGGCGGTCTACAGCAGCCAGGGCGACCAGTACTACACGAACGAGGTGCTGATGGAAGAGGGCCTTGTCGGCGAGCAGAACATCCTTGACAACCTCAGCATCAACACGCCGCCGCATCTGGCCAGCGAGGACTCCTTGCTGGTGCATTTCATCAATCTCGGCGAGCCTTACCGCTCCGTGTACATGGCCGCGATGGATGCCCGCTCGCAACGGATCCGATAGCAGTTGGCGAAAGGAAACGACATGACGATGGGCGTGCTGGTCTACATCGACAACAAACGGGAAATCATCGACGAGTTTTCATGGCTCTACAAAAGCATGATCTTCTCGAACCTGTTCTCACGTGCAAGGATCATCGCCGTCTGCCATCCGGACGCCGTCGGCGCACTGCCTCAGGACGAGCGGATCGTCGTGATTCCGAGCGAGCCCTACGCGCAGCGCAATGCCGACTGGAACGGCTACGGCTACATCAATTCCGTGGCGAACCTGTGCGAGCCGGCCGTGATCGAGGAGTGCAGGAAGTACGACACCCTGCTGAAGACCGATTGCGATACCTTCGTCACGCCGGCGCTCACGAACTTCACGCCGACCGGCCTGTGCTTCGGCTTCGGCGCGTACGCCTATGAAGAAGAGGTTCGCCGCAAGCTGTCCGAGTGCAGCCAGCGCTGGGGTTTTCCGCATTCCGGCCTGCACAACGTCGGCGCTTCGGTGCTCGGGCCGTCCGAGTTCGTCTGCAATTTCGTGGAGTCCCAGCTCGACTACTGCAACAAGCTGCTCGACGAGGAGTTTCGCCACTTCCAGGGTACATGGCCGGGCTGGTGCAAGAACGTCGTCACGATGTACGCGGGCGAACTGGCCTTGCGTCGCACCTACCCCCAGCAATGCTCGCTGGGACTGCTTGACCATCTGCCCTATGCGAACCGCGCGCTGGGCAGCGACGTCCTGCACATCCATGCGTGGCACACCGACCAGTACTGGTCCAAGCACCAGTACCGCGCTGGCAAATATGCCGGCATGGCGCTCGACGAAATCGACCGGCGCACCTCGGGCGGCTACTGCCACTGGCTGGCCGTCGCCGACGTCGAGCAGGTCAGGGCCGCGGTGGACTGAGGAAGACGCGGGAAGTCTTCAGCGCCCGATGCGTGCCAGCGTCTCGCGCACATCGTCCAGCAGCCACAAACCCAGACTGCGGTCGGTCTGCGGAAACCGCGGGGAGCCTTCCAGCAAGGGATAGATGATCGCCTCGGTCACGTTGCCTTCGACGATCAGTCGCCGCGGCGGCGGCAGGTGATAGGGCGCCATCTCGAGGTTGATGGGGGTCCAGCCGCCCGTTTCGATGTCCCCGTTGCGCGGCAGCGTGCGGTAGGTGAAGGTGGTGGTCAGCAGCCACTGCGAGCGGCTTTCGGCTAGTGCGTGCAGCGCCCGGAACACGTCCGCATGCGAGAAGTGGAAGAGGCAGTCGCGGCACAACACCAGGTCGACCTTGGGCAGGTCGCCCGAGAGCAGGTCGAGCTTGCCGAAGCGCCGGCCGCTGCGGCCGAAGCGCTCGTTGTTGCGCTGCACCAGTTCATCGACGATGTCCGCGCCCAGGTAGTCGATGCCTTCAAGGTCGACATGCTGCATCCAGTTGAAATCGCCGCAGGGCATGTCGAGGAAGGTCTGCACGCGCAGCTCGCGCAACAGGGCCGGCAACTCGCGGATGATCTGCGCGGTGTTGCTGAGCTCGGAGCCCGCGCCCGACACGCTTTCCATCGAACCCCACGTGTTGGTGTTGAAGATGTTCGAGAAGATGGCTTCGGTCGGCGGGGTGGACATGGGTGCGGTCGATCCGTGGAAAAGGGAAAGGCGGGCGGTCACGGCGCCTTCGAGGCCGTCGACCAGAGCGGTTCGCCGCCGGTGTCCAGGTGGGTCAGGTAGAGCCGCAGGTCAAATTCGAGCTGATGGTAGTCGGGCTCCATGTGCGCGCATAGCGCGTAGAAGGCCTTGTCGTGACTCTTTTCCTTGGTATGTGCGAGTTCGTGCACAACGATCATCCGCAACCAAGCCAGCGGCACGCCCTTGAACAGGCTCGCCACCCGGATTTCACGCTTTGCCTTGAGCTTTCCGCCCTGCACGCGCGAAACTGTTGTGTGCGTCCCGAGCGCGTTGCGGATCACATGCAGCTTGTTGTCGAACATGACCTTCGACAGCGGCTCGGCCTTGCGCATGAACTCGCTCTTGAGGTCGCTCACGTAGTCGTAGAGCGCGCGGTCGGTCTGCACGCTGTGCATCCCGTCGGGATAGCGCTTGCCGAGCATCGCGGTCAGCTTGTCCTCGGCCATCAGCTGGCGGACCTGATCCAGCAGGGGCGCCGGATAGCCCGCCAGGTATTTCATGCCCGGTACCCGGTGCGCGCCGCGCAGGCGAGTCCCGTAGCCACGCCGCCGAACAGGTCACCCTCGACCAGATTCACGCCCGCGAAGCTCCTGCGCAGAGCGTGCTGGAACGGCCGAAGGGCGGAAGAGCCGCCGGTGAGATAGATCGCGTCGAGGTCACCGCTGCGCAGGCCCGCGCGCTTGACGCAGGCGTGCGCGCAGGCGATCACGTTCTCGAGCGAACCTGCCAATTGTTGAGCCATGTCGGCCGGCGTGAGCGAGGCCACCAACCCGCGCTCGGCACAACCGAGATCGATGGCGGTTTCGGCGTCGGTGATCGACGCATCGATCTTGGCCGCTTCCACCGCACTCGCGATGCGATGCCCGTGCCGTTCCTCGAGCACGGTCATCAGCCGGTCGTGCAGCCGCGTGTCGCTGTAGCTCGTGCGCAGGTCTTTCGCCTGGCGCACTGCCTTGGCGGCGTAGAGCCAGTTGATAAGGTGCCAGGAGGAGAGTTCGAAGAACACCTTGCTCGGCACTTCGCGCCCCTGCGGGCCGTGGTGCCGGAAGCCGAACTGCGGCATCACGCGCTCGAGGTTCAGGCGTTGGTCGAAATCGGTGCCGCCGATGTGCACGCCGCTGGTGGCCAGCACGTCGTCGCTGCGGTCCTCGCGGGTCGCGCGCTCGGGGCCGACGCGCACCACGGTGAAGTCGGAGGTGCCGCCGCCGATGTCGACGATGAGCACGATCGACTCCTTGGCGATGCGCTGCTCGTAGTCGAACGCGGCTGCGATCGGCTCGAGCTGGAAGGCGATCTCGCGGAACCCCGCTGCGCGTGCCGCGTGGCGCAGGCTTTCCTCGGCACGCTCGTCGCGCTTCGGATCGTCGTCCACGAAGTGCACGGGCCGGCCGATCACCACGCGCTCGGGCAGCTGGCCGAGTTCACGGCTGGCGCGCACGGCCAGCTCTCGCAGGAAGCGGGCGATGATGTCCTCGAAGCTCACGAGGCCGTCGTAAATGGCGGTCTTCTCCTGCATCAGGGCGCTGCCGAGCAGACTCTTCAGCGAGCGCATCAGCCGGCCTTCGGTGCCCGAGAGGTACTGGCCGATGGCGTCGCGGCCGAAATGCGTGGTTCGGTCTTCGGCATTGAAGAAGATCGCGGTGGGCAGGGTGGTGGCCGCGCCTTCGATGGGCAACAAGCGGGCCTCGCCGTCGACCCGGCAGGCCACGGCGGAGTTGGAGGTGCCGAAGTCGATGCCGATCGTCGGCAGCGACGACGGTAACTGCACGTTCAAGATTCCCTGCGCAGCGCCGGGAACAGAATCACATCGCGGATGCTCGGCGAATCGGTCAGCAGCATCATCAGCCGGTCGATGCCGATGCCGCAGCCGCCGGTGGGCGGCATGCCGTATTCGAGGGCGCGAACGAAGTCGTGGTCGTAGAACATGGCTTCGTCGTCGCCGCTGTCCTTGGCGGCCACCTGGGCGTTGAAGCGCGCGGCCTGATCTTCGGCGTCGTTGAGCTCGCTGAAGCCATTGCCGAATTCGCGGCCCGTGATGTAGAGCTCGAAGCGCTCGGTGACTTCGGGGCGCTCGTCGTTGGCGCGCGCCAGCGGCGAGATCTCGGTCGGGTGCTCCATGATGAAGGTCGGCTGCCAGAGCTTTTCTTCGACGGTTTCCTCGAAGTACATCACCTGCAGGCTCGCGAGGCTGCGCTGCGAGAGCTTGTCCTTCTCTTCGCTGAGGCCGATCTTGCGCAATGCATTGATCAGCCAGGCGCTGTCGTTCACACCGTCGCCGGCGTCGGTGTGCTTGAGGATCGCTTCGCGGATCGTCAGGCGTTCGAAGGGCTGCGTCAGATCGACGGCCTTGCCGCCGTACGTGAGCTGCTGCGTGCCCACGGCCTTGTCGGCGATGGTGCGGATCAGCGTCTCGGTGAAGTCCATCAGGTCGCGGTAGTTCCAGTAGGCCGCGTAGAACTCCATCATCGTGAACTCGGGGTTGTGCCGCACCGAGATGCCCTCGTTGCGGTAGCTCCGGTTGATCTCGAACACGCGCTCGAAGCCGCCGACGATCAGGCGCTTGAGGTAGAGCTCGGGCGCGATGCGCAGGAACATTTCCTGGTCGAGCGCGTTGTGGTGCGTCTTGAAAGGCTTGGCGTTCGCGCCGCCCGGAATCGGGTGGAGCATGGGCGTCTCGACTTCGAGGAAATCATTGGCCACCATGAATTCGCGCAGCGCGCTCACTGCCTTGCTGCGAGCGGTGAAGCGCACACGGGCGGTTTCGTCGGTGATCAGGTCGACGTAGCGCTGGCGGTACTTCTGCTCCTGGTCGGCCATGCCGTGGAACTTGTCGGGCAGCGGGCGCAGGCTCTTGGTAAGCAGGCGCAGCTTCGTGACCTTGACCGACAACTCGCCGGTCTTGGTCTTCATCAGCGTGCCTTCGGCGCCCACGATGTCGCCGAGGTCCCAGCGCTTGAAATCGGCGTAGACGTCTTCGCCGACCGCGTCGCGCGTCACGTAGAGCTGGATGCGGCTCGTGGCGTCCTGTACGGTCGCGAAGCTGGCCTTGCCCATCACGCGCTTGAGCATCATGCGGCCGGCCACGCTCACGGAAACGGCTTGCGCTTCGAGGGCCTCGGCCTCGGTGGCGCCATGTGCCTCGACGAGTGCCGCGGCGCGGTGGCCCGGCTTGAAGTCGTTCGGGAACGCAACACCCTTGCCCTCGGTCTGCGCTGTGCGCAGCAGCTTGAGCTTCTCGCGGCGTTCGGCGATGAGCTGGTTGTCGTCGACGGCCGGCGCAGGGGCGGGCGCTGCAGCGGGCGTGGGAATGGGAGGGGTCAGGTGATCGGACATGGGGAGCGGGTGAGGCGCAACGGGAGCGTGCGCGAGCCCGGCATTTTAGCCGATCGGATTCAGGCGAAGCCGCTGTCCAATGCCCGCCGATCCTGCGTAATGCGCTACGAAAAATATAGCGATCTATTGAGCAATACCCGTGCGTGCGAGCAGATCGCTGATCAGCTCGAGGCGCATCAGCGGGCTGTCGAGCTCCATCAGGCGCTGCTTCAGTTCGAGCTGCATCGGCACCAGTTCGCACCAGCGGTTCGCCACCCAGCCGCAATCGTCGAGCAGGTAGGGCATGCCGATGGGCAACCGTACCGATCCGCCCTGTTCGCGGCGCCGCTCCTCGAGCGTGTCGATCAGGCGTTGCAGTGCCGTGGCGGTGTGTTTCAGGTCGTCGGGAATTTCCAGCGCGACGTCGTCGGCCACGGCCTCCACTTCGGCGACCCACAGACCGTGCTTCTGCAACTCAGTGTCGCGCACCCGGAAGCGTTGCGTGCCCACGCATTCGATCTGCAGCAGCCCGCTTTGCGGCGATTCGAACTCGCGAATCATCGCCAACGTCCCGATGGCGGCGAAGCTCTCCGCATCGGCGCCGGCCTTGCGCACTTCGCTGCCGCTGGTGAGGCTCACCACGCCGAAGGGCGCGTCGGCCTTTCGGCATTTGCCGATCATGTCGAGATAGCGGACCTCGAAGATGCGCAGCGGAAGAAGGCCGCCCGGAAACAGGACCGTACCGAGCGGAAACAATGGCAGTGAATGCAAAAGGGGTAGTGTCGTCATCGAAGAGCCTTGCGTGGCTATCATCGCATTCCGCTCACGGCTGCGCCCCATGCTCTATCAGATTCCCTCGTTCCTCCTCGACGTGATCGTCGGCCTGCTCGGCGGCGCCTGCCTGCTGCGCCTCTACATGCAATACCACCGGGTGCCGTTCGGCAATCCGCTCGGGCGCTTCGTGTTCGCCATCACCGACTGGATCGTGCTGCCGCTGCGGCGCATCGTGCCGTCGGTGAAGCGCTGGGACCTGGCCAGCCTGATAGCGGCCTGGCTGCTGGTGTTGCTGAAGTTCCTGCTGCTGTGGCTGCTTGCCGGCAACCTGGGGCGGATCGCGACCCTTCCCCTGGTGTCGCTGGTCGGGCTGATGCAGCTGGCCGTCTCGGGCCTGACCGCACTGCTGGTGGTTTATGCGGTGCTGTCCTGGATTCCGGGCGCGTCGCCGATGCTGCTTGACCTGATCTCCCGTTTGGCCGAGCCGCTGGTGCGGCCCTTCAGGCGCTTCATCCCGCTGATCGGCGGCGTCGATCTCTCGCCGCTGGCGGCCATCGTGGTACTGCAGGTGATCGCGATCGTGCTGGGCAACCTGCTGGTGTTTGCCTATCAACTGACGTTCTGAGCCTCACAAGCAAAAGAGCCCGGGTGCGATGCACCCGGGCTCTTTTGCATTGGCTTGCTGTTCGTTCCTCAGCTGACCGCGTCGGCCGGCTGGCGCAGCAGCATGGCCAGCGAGCTGGCAATGGTCTTGCGCAGTTCGCGGCGGTCGCTGATGAAGTCGATGGCGCCCTTGGTCTGCAGGAACTCGGCGCGCTGGAAGCCTTCGGGCAGCGTCACGCGCACGGTCGACTCGATCACGCGCGGGCCGGCGAAGCCGATCAGCGCCTTGGGCTCGGCGATCACCACGTCGCCCACGAAGGCGAAGCCGGCCGACACGCCACCCATGGTCGGGTCGGTCAGCACGCTGATGTAGGGCAGGCCCTTCTTCGCGAGGCGCGTGAGCGCGGCGTTGGTCTTGGCCATTTGCATGAGCGAGAGCAGGCCTTCCTGCATGCGCGCGCCGCCGGTTGCGGTGAAGCAGATGAAGGGCACCTTCTGCTCGATGGCGGTTTCGACGCCGCGCACGAAGCGCTCGCCGACCACGCTGCCCATGGAGCCGCCCATGAACTCGAACTCGAAGCAGGCCACGACCACGCTGATGCTGTGCACCGAGCCGCCCATGACGACCAGCGCGTCGGTCTCGCCGGTGTTCTCCAGCGCTTCCTTGAGCCGCTCGGGGTACTTGCGGCTGTCCTTGAATTTCAGGGCGTCAACCGGCAGCACTTCCTGGCCGACTTCGTAGCGGCCCTCGGCGTCGAGGAACGCGTCGAGCCGCGCGCGGGCGCCGATGCGGTGGTGGTGGCTGCAGCTGGGGCAGACGTTCTGGTTGTGCTCGAGGTCGGTCTTGTAGAGGACGGTCTCGCAGGCGGGGCACTTGATCCACAGGCCCTCGGGCACCTGGCGGCGCTCCGATGGGTCGGTTTGTGCGATCTTGGCGGGTAGCAGTTTTTCAAGCCAGCTCATAGGACTCCGAATTAGCTCCCCTCTCCCGCATGCGGGAGAGGGGCTGGGGGTGAGGGGCAGCAGCGATTATCGGCCAGCCGCATTCTTCGGGATAGCCGCCGGCAGCGCATCGAGCGCCTCGCGGATGCCGGCGAGGAATTCGCGCACCACGGGCACGACCTTTTCGCGGGGCTGGTCTTCGATCAACTGGATGATCTTCGTACCGATCACGACCGCATCGGCGGCCGAGCCGACCGCCTGCGCGGTGCGCGCGTCGCGAATGCCGAAACCCACGCCGACCGGAATGCTCACGTGCTGGCGGATGCGCGGAATCATCTGCCCGACCGCCTCGGTGTCGAGGTGGCCGGCGCCGGTCACGCCCTTAAGCGACACGTAGTAGACGTAGCCGCTCGCGATGCGCGCGACCTGCGCCATGCGCTCGTCGGTGCTCGTTGGCGCGAGCAGGAAGATCAGGTCGATGCCGGCCGCCTTCAGGTCCGCAGCGAAAGCTTCGCATTCCTCGGGCGGGTAGTCGACCACCAGCAGGCCGTCGACGCCGGCCGCGGCCGCATCGCGGATGAAGGCCTTCTTTCCGTGCACGAGGTCGTAGCGCTCGACCGGGTTGGCATAGCCCATCAGCACCACGGGCGTGGTCGCGTCCTTCTGGCGGAAGGCGGCGACGATGGCCAGCACCTGCTTCATGCCGATGCCCAACGCCAGCGCGGCCTCGCCGGCCTTCTGGATCACGGGCCCGTCGGCCATGGGGTCGGAGAAGGGCACGCCCAGCTCGATCACGTCGGCGCCGGCCTCGACCATGCCGTGCATCAGCTCGGGCGTGATGTCTGCGAACGGGAAACCGGCGGTGACGTAGGGAATGAGGGCGCGGCGGCCGTCTTTTTTCAGTGCGTCGAAGGTGGTTGCAATGCGGCTCATCACTTGCCTCCCTTCACGCTGAGGCCGCGCATCGAGGGGCGGTCATAGAAGTCGACGCCCGACAGGTCGGCCACGGTGCCGATGTCCTTGTCGCCACGGCCCGAGAGGTTCACCAGGATGGATTGATCGGGGCGCATGGTCTTCGCGAGCTTCATCGCGTGGGCCACGGCATGGCTGGATTCGAGCGCGGGAATGATGCCCTCCGTTCGGCACAAATAATGGAAGGCTTCGAGCGCCTCGGTGTCGGTGATGCCGACGTATTCGGCCCGGCCGATGTCGGCCAGGTACGCGTGCTCGGGGCCCACGCCGGGGTAGTCGAGCCCCGCGCTGATGCTGTGCGTCTCGGTGATCTGGCCGTCGTCGTTCTGCAGCAGGTAGGTGCGGTTGCCGTGCAGCACGCCCGGGCTGCCGCGCAGGATCGAGGCCGAGTGCTTGCCGCTGTCGAGTCCTTCGCCTGCCGCCTCGACGCCGATCAGGCGCGTGCCCGTGAACGGAATGTACGGATGGAAGATGCCCATCGCATTGCTGCCGCCGCCCACGCAGGCGACCACCACGTCGGGCTGTTTGCCCTCGGCCTCGCCGGTAATGCCGTCGGCCGCGAGCATGGCGGGCATCTGCTCGATGCACTCGGTGCCGATCACGCTCTGGAAGTCTCGCACCATGGTCGGGTAGGGGTGCGGACCGGCCACGGTGCCGATGATGTAGAAAGTGTTTTCCACGTTCGTGACCCAGTCGCGCATCGCCTCGTTGAGCGCGTCCTTCAGCGTCTTGCTGCCCGATTCGACGGGCACCACGGTCGCGCCGAGCAGGTTCATGCGGTAGACGTTCGGGCTCTGGCGCTTCACGTCCTGGCTGCCCATGTAGACCACGCATTCGAGGCCGTAGCGTGCGCAGATGGTGGCGGTGGCCACGCCGTGCTGGCCGGCGCCGGTCTCGGCGATGACGCGGGGCTTGCCCATGCGGCGCGCGAGCATCGCCTGGCCGATCACGTTGTTGATCTTGTGGGCGCCGGTGTGATTCAGGTCCTCGCGCTTCAGGTAGATCTGCGCGCCGCCCATTTCGCGGCTGGTGCGCGCGGCGTGGTAGATCGGCGAGGGACGGCCGACGAAGTGCTTCAGCTCGTAGTGGAATTCGGCAAGGAAGGCCGGATCGTCCTTGAACCTGGCGTACGCGTCGCGCAGTTCGTTGATCGCGTGGGTGAGCGTTTCGCTCGCGAAGGTGCCGCCGTAATTGCCGAAATGGCCGGTCGCGTCGGGTTGCTGGTAGTTGCTTTGCATGGTTCTCGATCGGTGGGCCGCAGCCCGACATCGATCGGCTGCGGCGGCTAGCTGGAGAAGGACGCGTCGGCCGCCCTGACGGCTGCGACGAATTGCCGGATCTTTCCGGCGTCCTTGAGGCCCTTGTTCCCGGGACCGTCGATTTCGACGCCCGAGCTCACATCAACGGACAGCGTCTTGCAGCGCGTCCGCAGGATGCGAATGCCATCGCTCACGTTTGCAGGTGTGAGCCCACCACTCAAGACGAGGTGAGCGTCGACGGCGGGTGGAAGAAGTGACCAATCGAATGCCTTGCCGCCACCGCCATAACCTTCGACATGCGCGTCGAGCAGGATGGCCTGGGCGTGGGAGTAATCGGAAGCGTATTTTACGAGGTCGAAGCCGGCGCCGGCAGCCCCCAGTGGAATGCGGGCGGCGCGCATGTAGCGGAAGCGGCCTGGGCCGGTGGCTTCCTCGCACCGTTCGGGCGTTTCCTCGCCGTGGAACTGGGCGATCGCGCCCTTCACGTGGGCGAGTGCTGCTATGACTTCAGGAGCATCCTCGTTCACGAACAGCAGCACCGGTGTGATGAACGGGGGCAGGCGCGAAGCGAGTTCGGCAGCGCGTTCGGCCGTCACTGCGCGGGGGCTTTTCGCATAGAGCACGAAGCCGATGGCATCGGCACCCGCTTCGACCGCGGCATCCACGTCGGCCTCGCGTGTGAGGCCGCAGATCTTGATGCGGGTGCGGGGAGACGTCATGGAGGTCCATCATACGGAGCGCCGCCGGCCTGCAGCGTCGCCTCGGCCGGCAGACCCCACTTGGCGTCGTACAACGGGCCCAGGAAGTACAGGCCGTCCGCGGAGAAGGTCGGCGCCGCCGCCTTGCGGCTGCGCGCCTCGAGCACCTCGGCAATCCATTCGGGCCGCTCGTCGCCGCGGCCGATGCGCACGAGGCAGCCCATCAGGTTGCGGATCATGTGGTGCAGGAACGCGTCGGCCTCGAACTCGAAATGCCAGCGGCAGCGTTCGCCTTCGCCAACCCGCGTGACTTGGATGCGGCGCAGGTTCTTCACGGGCGACTTGGCCTGGCAGGCCGAGGCACGGAACGAACTGAAATCATGCGTGCCGATGAGCACGGCGGCGGCTTTGCGCATTGCATCGCCGTCGAGCGCATGCATCGACCAGCCGACCCGGCCCGAATCCAGGCTGGGCCGCACCGGCGACTGCGAGAGCACATAGAGGTAGCGGCGTGCCAGCGCGCTGGCGCGGCAATGGAATTCATCGGGCACCGGGTGCGCCCACTGCACCGCGATGTCGTCGGGCAGGAAGCGGTTGGTGCCGCGCGTCCAGGAGAAGGGTTCGCGCTCGACGTCGGTGTCGAAGTGCACCACCTGCATCAGCGCGTGGACGCCGGCGTCGGTGCGGCCGGCGCACAGCGTGCCGATCTTGCCGGATGGCTGCGCGGCGAACTTCGTGAGGGCCGCTTCGAGCTTGTCCTGCACCGTGCGGCCCGAGCGCTGGCTTTGCCAGCCCTCGTACGCCTGGCCGTTGTACCGGATGCCGAGCGCCAGCCTCACGAATTCAGGGACGGTACAACAACAACCGCTCAGCGCAGTTCTGCGAGCAGCTGACGGGCTTGCGACTTGAGATCGCCGGCGCTTTCGGCTTCGACTTCCTCGACCAGCGAACGGGCACCTTCGACGTCGCCGATGGCTTGCAGTTCGCGAGCCAGCGACAGCTTGACGGCGTGCGGGCTGTCGTCGCCTTCATCGTCATCGTGCGTGGCGGTTGCGGCGGGCTTCGCGGTTTCGGCGGGGCGGGCTGGCAGGCCTGCCAGCGCGCTCATGTCGAACTCGATGAAGCCCGAGTCGGCCGGCAGCGCATTGCGCAGCATGGCGGGGCGGGTGTTGTCCGCATCGCTCAGCGAACCGGGGAGCGTGTCGACCGTCAGCGCGCCGGGGGCGGTGTCGAAATCGTTTTCGAGATCGACAGGCGTGGCGGCGTGGCCATTCGACAGGGGGGCTGGGGGGCGTGCGGTCGTCGGAGCGGACGCGTAGATCGACTTCGGCAGGCTGGCGCTGACCGGTGCATGTTGCTGGGCCGGTGCGGGGGCGGGTGCCGGCGGCGTGGTCAGGTCGAGGTCGAAGTCCAGCGGTGCCACCGAGGGCACGAAGGCGGGCGGAGCAACGGCAACCGGCGGTGCAACGGGAGCAGGTGCTGCCGGCTTGGCGGCCGCGGCGAGGGCGCCCGCGAAGGCGGCCGTCTCGGCCGCGCTGGCGCCGCCGCTGCGGGGAGCGCCCGATTCGTACAGCGGGTTGCCCGGATCGAGATCCTTGCCCATGTCGACCACACGGTTCCAGTCGGAGCCGAGGCCGCCCGTCAGCTTGTGCACTTCGGTGGCGAGGCCTTCGTAGGCACGCACGTCGCGGCGCTTGGCGTGGATCTCGAGCAGCTTGAGGTGGATGGCGGTGCGGTCCGGGTTCAGGCGCAGCGCTTCGCGCAGGATTTCCTCGGCCTGCAGGTCGCGGCCATAGGCCAGGTAGACGTCGGCTTCGGCCACGGGATCGACGTCGCCCGCGTCGAGCTGGCTCGGCGAGTACGACAGCGACGAGACGGTGGAGTCGCCACGATGCTTGGTGTCGACCGATTCGCCGCCGCTGGCGCCGAAGAACGAGTCCTTCGGGATGCGGCTTTCGAGGAACACGCTCTCGCTCATTTCCTCGCGCCGGCGGCCCAGCACGCGGTACAGCAGGAAGCCGATGAGCAGCGCGATCAGTGCCGCGCCGGCCAGCATCAGCGGGTTGTCCAGGAGCTCTTCGAGGAAGGTGGGCTCCGGCGGGGGCGGCGGTGCCGGCTTCTTCACGGCCGGCTTGGGTGCCGTGGCGGCCACGGCGGCGCTCGCAGCCGGAGTTGCGGGAGCAGCAGCTGCATCGGTTGCGGCTGCGGCCGGTGCGGCAGCGGCGGCCTCTGCCGTCGGGGCAGCAGCAGGAGCGGCAGCCGTTGCCTCGGGCGTGGGCGCGGCGGGGCTCGGTGCTGCCGTTGCCGCTGCAGGAACTGCGGGTGCGGCCGCGACGACAGGAGCCGGGGCCGGGGCTGGCGCCGGCGCAGCAATGGGGGCAGGGCTTGCGGCGACTGGAGGCGCGACCGTCGCGCTGGTGGCCGGTGTCGGAACCGGGATGCCCGGCTTTGCCGGTGCCGGTGCCGGTGCAGCCGCACCGGCAGCAGCAGGTGCCGACGAACCGGTGCCCGTTGCAGCCTTGAGCTTGTTCAGCTCGCTGATGTTCTTCGACAGTTCCGCGACGCGGTTGCTGCTGTCCTGCGCCTGGCGGCTCTGGGCGACCTTCTCGTCGGCGGCGCGGGAGGCCGCGCTGCCTTGCGAGATCGTGAGCTTGTCGGGCGTGCTGGCCGCCGCGTTGCGGTCTTCGACGTTGGCCTGCAGCTTGCCCGAGGCCTTGCGGCTCGCGGCCGCGACGTTCGAGGTCGGCGCGTTGTCGGCCAGCCGCTGGCGATAGGCGCCGAAGTCGCGGCTTTGTGCCGTGACCGTGCGGCGGGCTTCGTCCGGCAGGACGGCGGCCGCCTCGGCGCTGCTCGGCAGATCGAGCACGGCGCCGGCGCGCATGCGGTTGATGTTGCCGCCCGAGAACGCATCCGGATTGGCGAGCAGCAACGCGACCAGCATCTGGTCCAGGGACACGTCGGCGGGCTTGTGGGCGGCCGCGATCTTGCTGGCGGTGTCGCCGCGCTGCACCGTAACCTGTTCGCCGCCACTGCTGCGAGCAGGTGCGGCCGCAGTGACCGGCGCGGGCGCTGCTGCGGCCGGCGCAGGCGCCGCGGGTGCTGCCGATGGCGCCGCCACAGGGGCGCGCTCGCGGCGCGCACGCGCTGCCGGGGCAGTGCGTTCGGTCGGCGTGGCGATCCGGGGTGCAATGGGCGTGGCCGGCGCGCTGGTCGTTGGCTGGCGCGTGGCCGGCGGATCGAGCAGCACGGTGTAGTCGCGCACGATCCGGCCGGAGGCGCCGTTGGCTTCGAGCAGCAGGTCGACGAACGGGTCGTTCAATGGGCGGTTGCCGCTCAGACGCACCACGTACTGGCCGCCGGCGCGACGCTGCAGCGTCGCCTTGACGTCGCTCAGTGCCGAGTTGTACGGAACGCCCGCGTTTTTGAAGGCTTCGGCCGTGGCGATGTTGATCTTCAGACCGTCCGCCTCGTTGGCGGCGATTTCGGTCACGTCGATCTCGGCGCGCAACGGTTCGCCCAAGGCCGATTGCACCTTCAGCTGACCCAGCGCAAAAGCGCTGGCGTCGGTGCTGGCGATGCCCAGGGCCACGGCTGCCGCCGCGCCGAGGATGGAAAGCCGCCAGCCATTCGATGGCAGAAGCGGGCGAGCGGCCGATGGGCTGGCCGCAGGCAACAGATGTCTTGTCATGCTGATAGGGGGCGGCTCAGGCCCAGAATTTGTAAGAGGACGTTAGCACCATCACCGGGTACTGACAAGGCAGTGCGCGTGTTCTACCCAGTGCGCGCATACTTACGATCACATCTTCCGTTGCCGGAAGGCAACAGTTTGTGTTTCAAAAGGCCCTGAGCTGCCTGCATCAAGCTTCGAGCAGGATGCGCAGCATGCGGCGCAGGGGTTCGGCGGCGCCCCACAGCAGCTGGTCGCCGATGGTGAAGGCACCGACGTACTCAGGGCCCATCGCCAGCTTGCGGATGCGGCCGACCGGAATGTTCATGGTGCCCGTCACGGCCACCGGCGTCAGGTCCTTCACGGTGGCTTCGCGCGTGTTCGGCACCACGCTGGCCCACGGGTTGTCCGCGGCGATCATCGCTTCGATGTCGGCCAGGGGGACATCCTTCTTGAGCTTGAAGGTCAGGGCCTGGCTGTGGCAGCGCATCGCACCGACGCGCACGCAGAAGCCATCGACGGGTACGGCGGCAGTGCCGAAGCCCGCACCCTGGCCGAGGATCTTGTTGGTTTCTGCACCGGCCTTCCACTCTTCCTTGGACATGCCGTCGCCCAGGTCCTTGTCGATCCAGGGGATCAGCGAGCCGCCCAGCGGCGCGCCGAAATTGGCCGTTTCGGCTGCGCTCAGGTTCTGCTGCTTGTGCAGCACCTTGCGGTCGATCTCGAGAATGGCCGACTTCGGGTCGTCCAGCAGCGCGCGCACTTCGGCGTTCAGGGTGCCGAACTGGGTCAGCAGCTCGCGCATGTGCTGAGCGCCGCCGCCAGAGGCTGCCTGGTAGGTCATGCTGGTCATCCACTCGACAAGGCCGGCCTTGTAGAGGGCGCCAACGCCCATGAGCATGCAGCTCACGGTGCAGTTGCCGCCGATCCAGTTCTTGCCGCCGTTGGCGAGCGCGTTCTGGATCACCGGCAGGTTGACCGGGTCAAGCACGATGACCGCGTCGTCCTGCATGCGCAGGGTGGAGGCGGCGTCGATCCAGTGGCCGGCCCAGCCCGCGGCGCGCAGCTTGGGGAAGACCTCGCTGGTGTAGTCCCCGCCTTGGCAGGTGATGACGATGTCGCACTTCTTCAGTGCCTCGATGTCGTTCGCATCCTTCAGCGCGGTTTCGTTCATGGCCATTGCCGGAGCCTTGCCGCCAGCGTTGGAGGTCGAGAAGAAGACTGGCTCGATGAGACCGAAGTCGCCTTCGGCCTGCATGCGGTCCATCAGGACCGAGCCGACCATGCCGCGCCAGCCTACGAGGCCGACCAGAGGTTGATTGGATGCGTTCGCCATTTCAGTTTGCCCTTGTGAAAAAAGAAAAAGTTGTCTTTTTTTGCCCCCGACTCGTCGAGCCGGGGAGGGGCGTGACGAAGCGGGCTGCGGTTAGCCGGTAATCGTCTTTTTGGTGATTGCTGCAACGACCGCGTCGCCCATCTCGCGGGTGCCGACGCGCTTCGTGCCTTCCGACCAGATGTCGCCCGTGCGCAGCCCCGAAGCGAGCACGTCCTTGACCGCCGACTCGATACGGTCGGCAGCTTCGGGCTGGTTGAGTGAAAAGCGAAGCATCATGGCAGCAGACAGGATTGTAGCCAAAGGATTGGCAACCCCTTTGCCGGCAATGTCCGGCGCGCTGCCGTGGCTGGGCTCGTACAGGCCCTGGTTGCTCGAATTGAGCGATGCCGAGGGCAGCATGCCGATCGAGCCGGTGAGCATCGCGGCTTCGTCCGAGAGGATGTCGCCGAACATGTTGCCGGTGACGACCACGTCGAATTTCTTGGGCGCCTTCACGAGCTGCATGGCTGCGTTGTCGACGTACATGTGGTCGAGCTCGACGTCCGGATAGTCCTTGTGCACCTCCGTGACGACGTCCTTCCAGAACTGGAAGGTCTCGAGCACATTGGCCTTGTCCACGCTGGTCACGCGCTTGCTGCGCTTGCGGGCGGCCTCGAAGGCCACGCGGGCGATGCGTTCGATCTCGGGGCGCGAGTAGCGCATCGTGTCGAAGGCTTCCTCGGCGCCCGGGAAGTGGCCGTCGACCGCAGTGCGGCGCCCGCGCGGTTGGCCGAAGTAGATGTCGCCGGTCAGTTCGCGGATGATCAGGATGTCCAGGCCCGCGATCAGCTCGGGCTTCAGGCTCGATGCGCCCACCAGCTGCTCGTAGCAGATGGCCGGGCGGAAGTTCGCGAACAGGCCCAGGTTCTTGCGCAGCCCCAGGATGGCCTGCTCGGGGCGCAGCGGCCGGTCGAGCTTGTCGTACTTCCAGTCGCCGACCGCACCGAACAGCACCGCGTCGGATTCCTTTGCCAGCTTCAGCGTCGAATCGGGCAGGGGATGGCCGTGGGCCTCGTAGGCGGCACCGCCGACCAGCGCCGACTCCATCTCGAACTTCAGGTCGAGGACTTCGAGCACCCTGACGGCTTCCGCCACGATTTCGGTGCCGATGCCGTCACCGGGGAGAACTGCGATTTTCATAAGTTGGTCCGAGGTTTTTTCTTGAAAACGGAAATGCGGTCGATCACGAGATCATCGTGTGCGCCAGCCAAGGCTTCGATGCCAGGCGCTCGGCCTCGAAGGCCTTGATCTTGTCCTTGTGGCGCAGCGTCAGGCCGATGTCGTCCAGCCCGTTGATCAGGCAGTACTTGCGGAAGGCCTGCACGTCGAACGCAAACTCCTGGCCGTCAGGCTTCACGACCACCTGGCGCTCCAGGTCGATGGTCAGCGTGTAGCCCGGAAAGGCGAAGGTCTCGTCGAACAGCTGGGCCACCTGCGCTTCGGGCAGCACGATCGGCAGCAGGCCGTTCTTGAAGCTGTTGTTGAAGAAGATGTCCGCGTAGCTCGGCGCGATGATCGCGCGGAAGCCGTACTGGTCGAGCGCCCACGGCGCATGTTCGCGCGACGAGCCGCAGCCGAAGTTCTTGCGCGTCAGCAGCACCGAGGCGCCGGCGTAGCGCGGCTGGTTCAGCACGAAGTCGGGGTTCGGCTTGCGGCTGGCCGGGTCCTGGCCCGGAAAGCCGGCGTCCAGGTAGCGCCATTCGTCGAACAGGTTCACGCCGAAGCCGGTCTTCTTGATCGACTTGAGGAACTGCTTCGGAATGATCGCGTCGGTGTCGACGTTCTCGCGGTCCATCGGGGCCACGAGGCCCTTGTGCACGGTGAATTTCTGCATGTGAATCTCTTTGGGGTCAGGCGAACGTACGGACGTCGACGAAGTGGCCGTGCACCGCGGCGGCGGCGGCCATGGCCGGGCTCACGAGGTGGGTGCGGCCACCGGCGCCCTGGCGGCCTTCGAAGTTGCGGTTGCTGGTGGATGCGCAGCGCTCGCCGGGTTCCAGGCGGTCGGCGTTCATCGCCAGGCACATCGAGCAGCCGGGCTCGCGCCATTCGAAGCCCGCGGCCTTGAAGATCAGGTCGAGTCCTTCGCGCTCGGCCTGTTCCTTCACCACGCCCGAGCCGGGCACGACCAGCGCGAGCTTCACGTTCTTGGCGACCTTCTGGCCCAGCTTCTTCACCACGGCAGCGGCTTCGCGCATGTCCTCGATGCGGCTATTGGTGCACGAGCCGATGAACACCTTGTCGATGAAGATGTCGTTCATGGCCTTGTTCGGCTCCAGGCCCATGTAGACGAGCGCGCGCTCGATGGCGCTGCGCTTGCTGGCGTCCTTTTCCTTGTCGGGATCGGGCACGCGGCCGTTGATGTCGACCACCATCTCGGGCGAGGTGCCCCAGGTCACCTGGGGCTGGATCTGCGTGGCGTCGAGTTCGACCACGGCATCGAACTTCGCACCCGGGTCGGACTGCAGCGTGCGCCAGTAGGCCACGGCCTGGTCCCATTCAACGCCGGTGGGCGCGAGCGGGCGGCCCTTCACGTAGGCGATGGTCTTCTCGTCGACCGCCACCAGCCCGGCGCGCGCGCCGGCCTCGATGGCCATGTTGCAGACCGTCATGCGGCCCTCCATGCTCAGGTCGCGAATGGCCGAGCCCGCGAATTCGATGGTGTAGCCCGTGCCGCCGGCCGTGCCGATCTTGCCGATGATGGCCAGCACGATGTCCTTGGCCGTGCAGCCCAAAGGCAGCTTGCCCTCGACCTTCACGAGCATGTTCTTTGCCTTCTTGCCGAGCAGCGTCTGCGTGGCCATCACGTGCTCGACCTCGCTGGTGCCGATGCCGTGCGCCAGCGCGCCGAAGGCTCCGTGCGTGGAGGTGTGCGAGTCGCCGCAGACGACCGTCATGCCCGGCAGCGTCGCGCCCGATTCAGGGCCGATCACGTGCACGATGCCCTGGCGCTTGCTCAGGAACGGGAAGAACGCGGCGGCGCCGAATTCGGCGATGTTGTGGTCCAGCGTGGTGACCTGTTCCTTGCTGGTCGGGTCGGCAATGCCTTCGTAGCCGCGCTCCCAGCCGGTGGTCGGTGTGTTGTGGTCGGCCGTGGCCACGACCGAGCTGATGCGCCACAGCTTGCGGCCGGCTTCGCGCAAGCCTTCGAAGGCCTGCGGGCTGGTCACTTCGTGCACCAGGTGGCGGTCGATGTAGAGGATCGCGGTGCCGTCTTCCTCGGTGTGGACGACGTGTTCGTCCCAGATCTTGTCGTAGAGCGTGCGTGCCATGTCGGTCTCTTCTGTCTTTCGTGGGGAGGTGAATTGTCTTGCGTTCTATGCGGCGAGAGGCTCGGCGGCATCGGCGGCGGCCGCCGACGTGCGCAGATGGTTGACCAATGTGCGCGCGGCCACCGGCAAGGTGGAGAAGTCGCGTGCCACCAGTCGGATCTCGCGCCTGGACCAGGTGTCGTTCAGCGCCACGCTGCGCAGGCGGCTGCCGATGCCTGCCTGCAACAGTTCGAATGCGCGCTGCGGCATCACGCCGATGCCCAGTCCGTTGTCGATCATGCGGCACATGGCGTCGAGCCCCGTCACGTGAATGCGCAGCTTGACGCCGCGGCCCGCCTCCAGCGCGGCCTGGTGCATGGCCACGTAGATCGAGCTGTTGGTGTGCAGGCCGACGTGGTCGAAGTCCAGCGAGGCGGAGAAATCGATCGGCCCCTGTGTGGCCAGCGGGTGCCCGGCCGGCACGATCAGCACGAGCCGGTCGTGGCGGTAGGGAAGCGTCTGCAACTCGTTGGTGCCGTCGGGAATGTGGCAGATGCCAAGGTCGGCGGCGCCTTCCTGGATCGCGCGCACCACCTCGTTGCTCAGATGCTCTTCGAGGTCGATCTTGATCGCGTCGTGCTCGCGCGTGAAGGCGCCGAGATCCTCGGGGAGGAACTGCACGATGGCCGAGATGTTGGCGTGCACACGGACATGGCCGCGCACGCCCTCGGCGTATTCGCTGAGTTCGCCCTGCATTTTCTCGAGGCTGTAGAGCACCGAGCGCGCATGGTGCAGCAGGCTCTCGCCCGCGGGGGAAAGATCGACGCCTCGCGCGTGGCGGTAGAGCAGGGTGGTGCCCAGGGTGGCTTCCAGGTCCGAAAGCCGCTTGCTGATGGCCGAAGCGGCAATGAATTCGCGTTCCGCCGCCCGCCCGATGCTGCCCAGTTCGCAAACGGCCACGAACAGTTGCAGCGACGTGAGGTCGATGCGCCGGGCGAAGTTGCGTTCGGAAGAGGTCATACGGGTTTGGCATCTCATATGGAGATGGAATCCCGTATTTTCCCCTTGTTTTCAGGTCTTGGTCATCGCCATGCGCGATGGCATTACTGTCGTCGCGCGATGAGCGAAGGAGGCGTCACTGACGCTTCTTGGCCGAATCCTCCATCTTTTCCCCTGCCTTCTGGATGTCCTGGCCGGCTCCTCTCCAGGTGTTGCAACCCGACAGTGGCACGGCAAGAGTAAACGCGACCGCGAACAATGCGACGAGCGACTTCATGATGAAACTCCTTCGACTAAGCGCGTTGCAGGCTATCGCCGATTTCCGCGCGCTGCATGTCGGCCAAGACGCAAAAAAGCTGCCCGAGGGCAGCTTTCCGTATTGAGCGCAGGCAGCGCGATCAGCGCTTGCCGATGGGCTGCACGTCGCGCTTGGGCGAGCCTTCGAACAGCTGGCGCGGGCGGCCGATCTTGTACTCGGGGTCGCCGATCATTTCGTTCAGCTGGGCGATCCAGCCGACCGTGCGGGCCAGTGCGAAGATCGCGGTGAACAGCGGCACCGGGATGCCGATGGCGCGCTGCACGATGCCCGAGTAGAAGTCGACGTTCGGGTAGAGCTTGCGCGACACGAAGTACTCGTCTTCCAGCGCGATCTTCTCGAGTTCCTTGGCCAGCTTGAACAGCGGATCCTGCTCCAGGCCCAGCTCGGTCAGCACTTCGTTGCAGGTTTCCTGCATCAGCTTGGCGCGCGGGTCGTAGTTCTTGTACACGCGGTGGCCGAAGCCCATCAGCTTGACGTTCGAGTTCTTGTCCTTGACCTTCTTGATGAACTCGCCGATCTTCTCCACGCCACCTTCCTTCTGGATGTCGTAGAGCATGTTGAGCGCCGCTTCGTTGGCGCCGCCGTGGGCCGGGCCCCAGAGGCAGGCCACGCCGGCCGCGATGGCCGCGAAGGGGTTGGTGCCCGACGAGCCGCACAGGCGCACGGTCGAGGTCGAGGCGTTCTGCTCGTGGTCTGCGTGCAGGATGAAGATGCGGTCGAGCGCGCGCTCGAGCACCGGGTTCACCTTGTACTCCTCGCACGGCGTGGCGAACATCATGTGCAGGAAGTTGCCCGCATAGCTCAGGTCGTTCTTCGGGTACATGTAGGGCTGGCCGACGGTGTACTTGTAGGCCATGGCCACGAGCGTGGGCATCTTCGCGATCAGGCGGATCGCGGCGATCTCGCGGTGCTCGGGATTGTTGATGTCCGTGCTGTCGTGATAGAAGGCCGACAGCGCACCCACGAGGCCGGTCATGATGGCCATCGGGTGCGCATCGCGGCGGAAGCCGCGCAGGAAGAACTGCATCTGCTCGTTCACCATCGTGTGGTTGGTCACGATCTTGGTGAAGTTGGCCTTCTTGGCGGCGTCCGGCAGTTCGCCGTACAGCAGCAGGTGGCAGGTCTCGAGGAAGTCGCAGTTGGTTGCGAGCTGCTCGATGGGGTAGCCGCGGTACAGCAGTTCGCCCTTGTCGCCATCGATGTACGTGATGGCCGATTGGCAAGCCGCCGTCGACATGAAGCCTGGGTCGTACGTGAACATGCCGGTCTGCGCATACAGCTTGCGGATGTCGATCACGTCAGGGCCCACGGTGCCCTTGTAGATCGGCAGGTCGACGCTGTCGCCGCCGTTGCTGAACGACAGCGTGGCCTTGGTATCGGATGCTTTCATTTCGGTTTACTTTCAGAGGTGGATTCAGGACGAAGGAGAGATGGCGGGACGCTGTGCGCCGTCGGTTCGCATCAGCTGCAGCAATGCGACCACCTCGGCCCCGGCCCATTCGGGCTCGGGCTCCTTTCTGCGCAGAAGGAGGTCGAGGAGATCGTTGTCCGACAGGTCCATCAATGTCTCCATCGCTCCCGCCTGACCCACGGTCATGCGGGATTCGTGCCGCTCGAAGAAGCGGGCGATGAACAGGTCGTTCTCGAGCAGTCCGCGCCGGCAGCGCCATTTCAGCTTGCTCAGCGCACGTTCGCTGAGCGGCTGGTCGGAGTCGGCGGCGGTTTGCATGGTGACTTCTTGCAGGACGGGCGTCAGATGGCGCGGCGCACCATCAGTTCCTTGATCTTGCCGATGGCCTTGGTCGGGTTCAGGCTCTTCGGGCACACGTCCACGCAGTTCATGATCGTGTGGCAGCGGAACAGGCGGTACGGGTCTTCCAGGTTGTCCAGGCGCTCAGCGGTGGCTTCGTCGCGGCTGTCGGCGATGAAACGGTAGGCCTGCAGCAGGCCGGCCGGGCCCACGAACTTGTCGGGGTTCCACCAGAAGCTCGGGCAGCTCGTGGAGCAGCTCGCGCACAGGATGCACTCGTACAGGCCGTTGAGCTCGTCGCGCTCCTCGGGCGACTGCAGGCGCTCCTTCTCGGGCGGCACGCTGTCGTTCTGCAGGTAGGGCTTGATCGAGTTGTACTGCTTGAAGAACTGCGTCATGTCCACGATCAGGTCGCGGATGACGGGCAGGCCCGGCAGCGGCTTGAGCACCACGATGCCCTTGAGCGTGTTCATGTTGGTCAGGCAGGCCAGACCGTTCTTGCCGTTGATGTTCATCGCGTCGGAACCGCAGACGCCTTCGCGGCACGAGCGGCGAAACGACAGCGTCGGGTCCTGCGCCTTGAGCTTCATCAGGGCGTCGAGCAGCATGCGCTCATGGCCGTCGAGTTCGATCTCGACCGTCTGCATGTAGGGCTTGGCGTCCTTGTCCGGGTCGTAGCGGTAGATCTGGAATGTGCGCTTCATCGTGTGTTCCTAATTTTTAGAATGTCCGGACCTTCGGGGGCACCGATGCGACCGTCAGGGGCTGCAGCTTGACCGGCTTGTACGAGAGGCGGTTGTCCGCGCTGTACCAGAGCGTGTGCTTCATCCAGTTGGCGTCGTCGCGGCCGAGCGGCGCGACAGGATCGTCCGCCGGGCGTTCGTAGTCTTCTACGGTGTGGGCGCCGCGGCATTCCTTGCGGGCGGCGGCAGAGACCATCGTGGCCTGCGCCACTTCGATCAGGTTGTCGACTTCCAGCGCTTCGATGCGGGCGGTGTTGAACACCTTGGACTTGTCCTTCAGGCCGATGGCCTTGACGCGTTCGCGCACGGCGGCGATCTTGGTCACGCCTTCGTCCATCGAGGCCTGCTTGCGGAACACGGCCGCGTGCTGCTGCATGACGGCTCGGATCTCGCCGGCCACGTCCTGCGCGTATTCGCCGCCGGTGGTCGACTCGAGGCGGTTCAGGCGCTCCAGCGTGCGGTCGGCCGCATCCTTGGGCAGTTCCTTGTGTTCCTTGAGCTTGTCGTTGAACTCGACGATATGGTTGCCGGCCGCGCGGCCGAACACCAAGAGGTCGAGCAGCGAGTTGGTGCCCAGGCGGTTGGCGCCGTGCACGCTCACGCAGGAGCATTCGCCCACGGCGTAGAGACCGTTCACCACGGCGCTGTTCTCTTCACCCTTCTGGATGACGACCTGGCCGTGGATGTTGGTCGGAATGCCGCCCATCTGGTAGTGGATGGTCGGCACCACGGGAATCGGCTCCTTCGTGATGTCGACGTTGGCGAAGTTGACGCCGATTTCGTACACCGAAGGCAGGCGCTTGTGGATGGTGTCGGCGCCCAGGTGGTCGAGCTTGAGCAGCACGTAGTCCTTGTTGGGACCGCAGCCGCGCCCTTCCTTGATTTCCTGGTCCATCGAGCGCGAGACGAAGTCGCGCGGTGCCAGGTCCTTCAGCGTGGGCGCATAGCGCTCCATGAAGCGTTCGCCGTTGCTGTTCAGCAGGATCGCGCCTTCGCCGCGGCAGCCTTCGGTCAGCAGCACGCCCGCGCCGGCTACGCCGGTCGGGTGGAACTGCCAGAACTCCATGTCCTGCAGCGGAATGCCCGAGCGGGCCGCCATGCCGAGGCCGTCGCCGGTGTTGATGAAGGCGTTGGTCGAGGCCTGGAAGATGCGGCCCGCGCCGCCGGTGGCCAGCAGCACGGTCTTGGCCTGCAGGATGTGCAGGTCGCCGGTTTCCATTTCGAGCGCGGTCACGCCGACCACGTCGCCCTCGTCGTCACGGATGAGGTCCAGCGCCATCCATTCGACGAAGAATTGCGTGCGCGCTTCGACGTTCTTTTGATAGAGCGTGTGCAGCATCGCGTGGCCGGTGCGGTCGGCCGCGGCACAGGCGCGCTGCACGGGCTTCTCGCCGTAGTTGGCCGTGTGGCCGCCGAACGGACGCTGGTAGATGGTGCCGTCGGGGTTGCGGTCGAACGGCATGCCGAAGTGCTCGAGTTCGTACACGACCTTCGGTGCTTCGCGGCACATGAACTCGATCGCGTCCTGGTCGCCGAGCCAGTCGGAGCCCTTGATCGTGTCGTAGAAGTGGTAGTGCCAGTTGTCCTCGCTCATGTTGCCGAGCGAGGCGCCGACGCCGCCCTGCGCAGCAACGGTGTGCGAACGCGTGGGGAACACCTTCGAGAGCACGGCCACGTTGAGGCCGGCGCGTGCGAGTTGCAGCGAAGCGCGCATGCCGGAACCGCCGGCACCGACGATCACGACGTCGAACTTGCGCTTGGTGATTTTTTCTTTTGTGTAGGTCATGGTGGGGTCAGATCTTCCAAAGCACTTGAATGGCCCAACCCGCACAACCGACAAGCCAGACGATGGTGAAAATTTGCAGGGCGAGGCGAATACCGACGGGCTGGACGTAGTCCATCCACACGTCGCGCATGCCGACCCACACGTGATAGAGCAGGGCAGCGATCACGGAGAAGGTCAGCACCTTCATCCACTGCGCGGCGAAGATGCCGGCCCAGAGGTCGTAGCCGATGGGGCCGCGCGAGAAGATCAGCTGTGCGAGCAGGATGATCGTGAAGAGCGCCATCAGGCCGCCCGTGATGCGCTGGCTGAGCCAGTCGCGCAAACCGTAATGAGCGCCGACGACGATGCGCTTGGAGCCGTAATTCACAGACATGGTTGGCTCCTTCTCAGTACAGGCCGAACAGCTTGGCGCCGAGCACCACGGTGAGCAGGATGCTCAGTGCCAGCGTGACGACGGCCGAGGTATGGCCGAACTCCTTGGTCACCGCGGCGTGGCTCACGTCCATCCAGAGATGGCGCAGGCCGGCGATGAAGTGGTGCAGGTAGGCCCAGATGAGCGCGAGCGCGACGAGCTTGAAGAACCACCCCGGAGCGAAGCCGATGCCGACGTTGAAGGCGCTCTTGAATCTCGCGAACGAATAGTCGGATGACAGCGACGTGTCGAACATCCAGATGATGAACGGCAGCAGCAGGAACATCAGCACGCCGCTGACGCGATGCAGGATCGACACGATGCCCGCCGGCGGCAGCCGATAGGTCGTGAGGTCCGTGAAGGCATTGATGTTGCGGAATTCGCGACGCGGTGGCCGGGGAGGGGTTGCAAGCTCTGTCATTGGGGGGATTGCTTTCGTGGCTTTGTGACTTGTTGGCTTGTTCTGAGAGCGAACGCTTTTGTTTCTTCTGCGGAAATGCAAACAACGCAAAATTCTATTGCAATGCACCATCGGGCAGCGGACGCATGCGAGTCAGTGCACCGTTGCAGTCGGATGCTCTTGACTTCGCTGCGCTTCGCACGCGTTGTGTGCGCACGCTGGCGCACCGGTATCCGGCTTTCGTCTGCATCGGGTCAGCCCAGCTGGTTTCTGTA
Source organism: Variovorax sp. Varisp85 (assembly GCF_047304045.1). NCBI lineage: Bacteria > Pseudomonadati > Pseudomonadota > Betaproteobacteria > Burkholderiales > Comamonadaceae > Variovorax > Variovorax sp. Varisp85. The sequence goes on along the minus strand of NZ_JBGLYN010000001.1, from coordinate 235,519 downwards.
GTGGTGGGTGTCGGTGCGATAGAGCCCGCGACGCAGTTCCATCGGCATGTCATGGTAGGTGTGCGCCACGCGCTCCACGCTCAGCAGGGGCATCTGCGGTGTCACGTCGAGCAGCGCGGCCTGTTCGGCATCGGGCAGCACGGCGCGGATCTTTTCTTCGGCACGCACCATGCGCACGCCGAACTCCGTCTCGAACAGCGCGTACATCGGGCCGGGCCACGCGCGCAGCCGCTCGGCGGTGAGTCCCTTGAAGGGTGTGCCGGGCAGCCAGAGGTCTTCGAGGATGGTCGGCACGCCGCCGTAGGCGAGCACGCGCCGCACCTGCAGCACCGCGTCGCCCGTGCGCAGGCCGAGGGCACGCGCCACGTCGGCCGATGCGCGCAGGCGCTTGCAGTCGACGATGGTGCGTACCGCGGGACCTTCGGTGTTCGGGTCGCCCGCATCGGGCACGAGCTTGAGGAAGCGGTACTGCACATGCTGCTCGGCATGCGTGGCGACGAAGGTGCCCTTGCCTTGGCGGCGCACCACCAGGTTTTCGGCCGAGAGTTCGTCGATGGCCTTGCGCACCGTGCCCTGGCTCACGCGAAAGCGCACGGCCAGTTCCATCTCGCTCGGGATGGGCTCGCCCGGCTTCCACTCGCCCGCCTGCAGGCTCTGCAGGATCAGGGTCTTGATCTGCTGATAGAGCGGACTGAAGGACGGCGTCGAGGGCTCGTCGAGTGTGGTGGGCGTGTTCATGGCAGCGGTGGGGTGCGCCTTGGCGGACCCCAGGAGGATATCTTATATAAGACATAAGACAAGGCTCATTGAATCGGCTTAAAATGCGGCCGGTCCCGCGCTGCGGGAAGGTATTCCGATCCCGCAGGACCCTGGCGCCCCACGAGAGCGCCAACACCGTTTTCATCACCTTCTGGAGTCTTCCCATGAGCAAAAAGCCCGTCCGCGTTGCCGTCACCGGTGCAGCCGGTCAAATCGGTTACGCCCTGTTGTTCCGTATCGCCTCCGGTGAAATGCTCGGCAAAGACCAGCCGGTCATTCTTCAGCTGCTCGAAATCCCCGACGAGAAGGCCCAGAAGGCGCTCAAGGGCGTGATGATGGAACTCGACGACTGCGCCTTCCCGCTGCTGGCCGGCATGGAAGCCCACGGCGACCCGATGACCGCCTTCAAGGACGCCGACTACGCACTGCTCGTCGGCTCGCGTCCCCGCGGCCCCGGCATGGAGCGTGCTGAACTGCTGGCCGTCAACGGTGCCATCTTCACCGCACAGGGCAAGGCACTGAACGCCGTCGCCAGCCGCAACGTCAAGGTGCTGGTGGTCGGCAACCCGGCCAACACCAACGCCTACATCGCCATGAAGAGCGCACCGGACCTGCCGCGCAAGAACTTCACCGCCATGCTGCGCCTGGACCACAACCGCGCTGCCAGCCAGATCGCCGCCAAGACCGGCAAGCCCGTGGCCGACATCGAAAAGCTCACCGTCTGGGGCAACCACTCGCCCACGATGTACGCCGACTACCGTTTCGCCACGATCAAGGGCGAGTCCGTCGCCAAGATGATCAACGACCAGGAATGGAACGCGAACACCTTCCTGCCGACCGTCGGCAAGCGCGGCGCGGCCATCATCGAAGCTCGCGGCCTGTCGTCTGCCGCCTCGGCCGCCAACGCCGCCATCGACCACATGCGCGACTGGGCCCTGGGCACCAACGGCAAGTGGGTCACGATGGGTATCCCGTCGGATGGCCAGTACGGCATTCCGAAGGACGTGATGTTCGGCTTTCCGGTCACCTGCGAAAACGGTGAGTACAAGCTGGTCGAAGGCCTCGAGATCGATGCATTCAGCCAGGAACGCATCAACAAGACGCTCGAAGAGCTCGAAGGCGAACGCGCCGGCGTCGCCCACCTGCTGTAAGCAACTCGATCAGCATGCTCGACTGGAATCCCGCGCTCTACCGTCGCTACGAGGACGAGCGCACACGACCCGCGCAGGAGCTCCTCGCGCGGGTGCCGCTAACCGCAGCCGACCGCGTGGTCGACCTCGGTTGCGGGCCGGGCAATTCCACCGAGCTGCTGGTGCAGCGGTTCCCGAAGGCGCAAGTCCTCGGAACCGACAACTCCGAAGCCATGCTGGTCAGCGCGCGCGAGCGGCTGCCGAAGGCAGGCTTCGAGTTGAGCGACATCGCGACCTGGGCGCCGCAGTCTCCGGAACAAGCGCCCGACCTCATTTACGCCAATGCGTCCCTGCAATGGGTGCCCGATCACAAAAAGCTGATCCCGCGCCTGTTCGACGCGCTGGCCCCGGGTGGCGTGCTCGCCATCCAGATGCCCGACAACCGCCAGGAACCTACACACCGCCTGATGCGCGCGCTGGCGGCCGAAGCGCCGTGGGCCGAGCCCATCGGCGATGCCGACAGGCTGCGCACCCTGCTGCTGCCGCTCGGCGGCTACTACGACCTGCTGGCGCCCCATGCCGCCAGCGTCGATGTCTGGCACACGATCTACCAGCACCGCATGGTCGATGCCGCCTCCATCGTCGAATGGGTGCGCAGCACCGGCCTGAAGCCTTTCGTCGACCGCTTGCCGGTCGACCTGCAGGCGAGCTACCTCGCCGAGTACCAGCGCCGCGTGGACGAGGCATATCCCGCCCGCGCCGACGGCAAGCGGCTGCTCGCCTTCCCGCGCATGTTCATCGTGGCGCAAAAGGGCAGGGCATGACCCACACCGCCCATCCCGCCGAAGTGCTGCTGGGTGCACAGGCCGGCGCCGTGACGCTGCCCGTGTGCGATCACTACAGCGGCGTCGAGGCGCGCATGAAGAAGAGCCTCGCGCTCCAGGCCGAGATGGCCGAGGAGTTCGGCGCCTGCGTATTCGACGTCACCCTCGATTGCGAAGACGGCGCCCCCGTGGGTGGCGAAGCCGAGCATGCCGCGCTCGTTACCGAACTGGCGCTGGCCGCGAAACCCGGCATGCGCGTCGGCGTGCGCGTGCACCCCGTCGATCACCCCGCCTTTGCTGGCGACGTGATCACCATTGCCGGCCGTGCCGCCCAACGCCTGAGCCACCTGATGGTGCCGAAGGTCGAATCGGTGGCCGATGTGTTGCAGGCTGTTGCGGCGCTCGAGGCGGCGGATGCCGGCGCATTGCCGCTGCACGTGCTGATCGAATCGCCGCTCGCCGTGCACAACGCCTTCGAGATTGCGGCCCATCCGCGCGTGCAGTCGCTGAGCTTCGGCCTCATGGATTTCGTCTCGGCGCATGCTGGTGCGATCCCCGCCGATGGCATGGGGGCGGCAGGGCAGTTCAGCCACCCGCTGGTGGTGCGCGCCAAGCTGGCCATCGCGTCGGCCGCACATGCCTATGGCAAGGTGCCGTCGCACTGCGTGGTTACCGAGTTCAACAACGCCGATGCCATGCGTACGGCGGCGCGCAAGGCGGCCGACGAATTCGGCTACACGCGCATGTGGAGCATCCACCCGAACCAGATCCGCCCCATCCTCGAGGCCTTTGCGCCGGATGAGGCGCAGATTCAGATCGCCTCACAAATCATTGCAAAAGCCGCGGCCGCGGATTGGGCTCCGACACAAATTGATGGCACATTGCACGACCGCGCGAGCTACCGCCACTTTTGGCAGGTCTTGACGCGTGCCCACGCAACAGGGCGCGCGTTGCCCCCCGAGGCGAAAGCCTGGTTTGCGCTCGCGGCCTCCTGAAACCACCCCTGAATCCAGCCTCAAGGAAACCCACACATGAAGAAAATTGCCCTGATTGCCGCCGTCGCGTTGGCGCTGCCGTTCGCCGCACTGGCCCAGGATGCGGCCAAGCCCGCCGCCAAGACGACGGCCAAGAAGGCGCCGGCCAAGCATCAAGTCACCCGCCGCGCCGCCAAGGCCGTCGAGGAAGTCACCCCGGTCAACACCGATACCGACGTGACGCTCAACGACGCTGACCTCGCCGTGGCCCAGCGCGTGTCGACCGGCCGTGCCCAGTGCGAACTCGGCGCCGACGTGACCGTCACGCCCGACGAGAAGAAGCCCGGCTTCTTCACCGTGACCACCAAGGGCCTGAAGTACCGGATGCACCCGGTCGAAAGCCGCACCGGCGCCATCCGCCTCGAAGACCCGCGTGCCGGCGCCATGTGGCTGCAGCTTGGCAACAAGTCGATGCTGATGAACCAGAAGGCCGGCCTGCGCATCGCCGACGAATGCCAGACGGCCGCCCAGGTCGCGTTTGCAGAAGAAATGAAGAAAAACCCGCCGAAGAGCCTTTTCGAAGGCGCCGACCCGGCCAAGAAGTAAGTAACGAAACGGCGTGCGGCGCGGCTCTTGCTTGCTGCGTTGCACGCCCGCCAGCCCAGTTTCCGGAGAAAAGAAGATGTTGCAAGCCTACGTTGACCATGTTGCCGAACGCGCCGCGCTCGGTATCCCGCCGCTGCCTTTGAGCGCGAAGCAGACTTCTGAAGCGATCGAGCTCCTCAAGAGCGCGAATGCAAAAGACGGCGCCTTCCTGCTCGATCTGCTCACCCATCGTGTGCCTGCCGGCGTCGACGACGCGGCCAAGGTCAAGGCGAGCTACCTTGCGGCCGTGGCCCACGGCACCGAGAAGAGCGAGTTCCTGTCGCGCGCCCGCGCCACCGAACTGCTCGGCACCATGCTCGGCGGCTACAACATCAGCCCCATGATCGACCTGCTCGACGACGCCGAAGTCGGCGCCGTGGCGGCCGAAGGCCTGAAGAAAACCCTGTTGATGTTCGACCAGTTCCACGACGTCAAGGAAAAGGCCGACAAGGGCAACGTGCACGCCAAGGGCGTGCTGCAAAGCTGGGCCGACGCCGAGTGGTTCACCAGCCGCCCCGAAGTGCCGAAGAGCATCACCGTCAGCATCTTCAAGGTGGCTGGCGAAATCAACACCGACGACCTGTCGCCCGCCCCCGACGCGACGACCCGTCCCGACATTCCGATGCACGCCCTGGCGATGCACAAGAACGCGCGCCCCGGCATCGTGCCCGAGGAAGACGGCAAGCGCGGCCCGGTGAAGTTCATTGAAGACCTGCGCGCGCGCGGCCACCTCGTGGCCTACGCGGGCGACGTGGTCGGCACGGGTTCGTCGCGCAAGAGCGCCACCAACTCGGTGCTCTGGTTCACCGGCGAAGACATTCCCTTCGTTCCTAACAAGCGTTTTGGCGGCGTCTGCCTCGGCGGCAAGATCGCCCCGATCTTCTACAACACGATGGAAGACTCGGGCGCGCTGCCGATCGAACTCGACGTCACGCAGATGAACATGGGCGACGTGGTCGAGCTGCGTCCCTACGAAGGCAAGGCGCTGAAAGACGGCAAGGTCATCGCCGAATTCCAGGTCAAGAGCGACGTGCTGTTCGACGAAGTGCGCGCCGGCGGCCGCATTCCGCTGATCATCGGCCGCGGCCTGACGGCCAAGGCGCGCGAGGCACTGGGCCTGCCCGTGTCGACGCTGTTCCGCCTGCCGACCAGCCCCGTCGACACCAAGAAGGGCTTCTCGCTCGCGCAGAAGATGGTCGGCCGCGCCTGCGGCCTGCCCGAAGGCCAGGGCGTGCGCCCGGGCACGTATTGCGAACCCAAGATGACCTCGGTCGGCTCGCAGGACACCACCGGCCCGATGACGCGCGACGAACTGAAGGACCTGGCTTGCCTGGGCTTCTCGGCCGACCTTGTGATGCAGTCGTTCTGCCACACGGCCGCGTACCCGAAGAAGGTCGACGTCAAGATGCACCACGAACTCCCCGAGTTCATGGCCAACCGCGGCGGCGTGTCGCTGCGCCCGGGCGACGGCGTGATCCATTCCTGGCTCAACCGCCTGCTGACGCCCGACACCGTCGGCACCGGCGGCGACAGCCACACCCGCTTCCCCATCGGCATCAGCTTCCCGGCCGGCTCCGGCCTCGTGGCCTTCGCGGCTGCCACCGGCGTGATGCCGCTGGACATGCCCGAGTCGGTGCTCGTGCGCTTCAAGGGCAAGATGCAGCCCGGCGTCACGCTGCGCGACCTGGTCAACGCCATTCCGCTGTACGCCATCAAGGCGGGCCTGCTGACCGTGGCCAAGCAAGGCAAGAAGAACATCTTCTCGGGCCGCATCCTCGAAATCGAAGGCCTGCCCGACCTGAAGGTGGAGCAAGCCTTCGAGCTGAGCGACGCTTCGGCCGAACGCTCGGCCGCTGGTTGCACCGTGCACCTGAACAAGGAGCCGATCGCCGAGTACATCAACAGCAACATCACGCTGATGAAGTGGATGATTGCCGAAGGCTATACCGACGCGCGCACGCTGCAACGCCGCATCGCCGCGCAAGAGGCATGGCTGGCCGACCAGCAACTGCTCAAGGGCGACGCTGACGCCGAATACGCCGCTGTCATCGAAATCGACCTGGCCGAGATCCACGAGCCCATCGTGGCCTGCCCGAACGACCCCGACGACGTGAAGACGCTCAGCGACGTGGCCGGAGCCCAGATCGACGAAGTGTTCATCGGCTCGTGCATGACCAACATCGGCCACTTCCGCGCCGCGTCGAAGCTGCTCGAGGGCAAGCGCGACATTCCGGTCAAGCTCTGGATCGCGCCGCCTACCAAGATGGACGCACACCAGCTCACCGAAGAAGGCCATTACGGCGTGTTCGGCAATGCCGGTGCCCGCACCGAAATGCCGGGCTGCTCGCTGTGCATGGGCAATCAGGCACAGGTGCGCGAAGGCGCCACGGTGATGTCGACCAGCACCCGCAACTTCCCGAACCGCCTGGGCAAGAACACCAACGTGTACCTCGGCTCGGCCGAACTGGCCGCCATCTGCTCGCGCCTGGGTCGCATCCCGACGCGTGAAGAATACATGGCTGCCACGGGCGTGCTCGATGCGTCCAGCGCACAGATCTACCAGTACCTGAACTTCGACAAAATCGAAGACTACAAGGGTGTGGCGGACACGGTCGCGGCCTGATCTTCTTCGGATCGCTCCAATCAAAAAGCCCCGCTTCGGCGGGGCTTTTTTGTGGGCGATGCGCCCCTCGTTGCTCAGAGCGACGGCGCGTTGGGCTGCAGGTACTCCTGGCCCGTGAGCACCATCTTCGCGCCGACCGGGCCGCCCACTGCATGGGGCAGGGAGGTCAGCAACGAGTTGGCGAAGTCGCCGCGGTACAGCTTGGCGCCCTGGTGCGTCAGGTTGGAATTGGCATCGATGTAGATCGACTCGCCCAGCCCCGACCACAGGCGGCAGAAGCCGTAGTCTTCCGAGAGATAGCGACGCGTCTGCGGGTCGACCATGACATCGAAGAAGCGGTAGTGCAGGCCGACGTCGGCCTCGCCGATGCTGTCGGGTACGTAGCGGAGATCAGGGTAGCTCGCCATGAGCCGCTCGAACACGGCACGCTTGATCACCATGAAGCCGGTCGGCGCCTCGGTCATCTCCATGAAGCCGTCAGGCTGGATCGTGAGCTCGACCTGCGAAGTGGTCTCCGAAGCTTTGGCGTTGACCGTGTAGCGGGTGAAGGTGGCCTCGAACTGCTGCTGCGTCGTGCCCGCGGCCACGCCGCCATCGGGCCAGTTCTCCCGCTTCAATGGGTAGACGCCGGCCGCGATGTCGTAGCCCGACAGCAGCAGCCGGAAGGCCGCCTGCGCCGAGAAGCCGATGTCGGCGTCAATCCAGAACAGGTGGGTCCATTGCGGATTGGCGAGGAACTGGGCCACGCAGTTGTTCCGCGCGCGCGTCACCAGGCTCTCGCCCTGGTGCATCAGCACCTGCATCCGCATGCCGGCGCGCTCGGCCTGGACCGTGAAGTTCAGCATCGAGGCGACGTAGTTCTGGAAGAACTTGCCGTCGTGACTCGGCGTCACGACCACGGGAAAGAACTGCCCGAGTTCGGACGGGTCAAGCATTGCGGACTCCGTGTGCCTGTCTATCGGGCGGGGCGCTGCATCAGGCCGAGCAGCAGGTTGTTGTAGACCTCGGTGGCCGCGGCGTTGCCGGGGAGGTAGCGGTCGATCAGGCTGCGCTGGCGCTCGCGATAGGCGGCTGCCTGCGCATCATGCGTGTCGATGGCTTCGAGCACCCGGTCGCTGCCACCGGCCACATCGTTGCCCTCGTAGTAGTAGCCGAGGTCCGCGCACAGGTGCGCGTTGTGCACCAGCGGATAGCCCTGCCAGCAGGTTTCCAGGTAGAAGTAGTTGAGCGGGTTCTCCCACTGGTGCGAGACCACGATGTCCGTGTTCTGCGCCAGGAAAACAGGCGTTTCGTGCCGCCCGAGGAACACCGCCTTGTGCTCGCGGACGAGGTCGAGCTGGTTCATCAGCGTGATGAATTCCATGTTCTCCCTGGCCAGGCGTTCGGCGTTGGTGACCTGCAGCAGTGCGATGGAGCCGGGCCGCGCGCGGTAGGCCAGTTCGGCGATCAGGACGGGGTAGAGGCAGAACTTCACTACGTTGATGTTCGGCTCCATCACGCTCAGCCGGCGCGGCCCGGCGTGCGGCTGATAGACGCCGGCATCGGGCAGGGCGCGCGTGCGTTCGTCGAGAAACACGGGGCTCCAGACGAAGGGCACGGGGCGCGCTTCGGCCCGTCGCAGCACCTCGAAGTAGGGCTGGCTGATGTTTGCCACCTGCGGAACCATCCAGATGTCGTCGTAGCGCTGGTTCACGAACAGGTTTTGCCCCCAGAGCGGCTTGTTGAACAGCATCGACTCCATGGCGTGCACGTATTCGAAGCCGCAGCAGTAGGACACCAGCCGCGCGCCTCGTCGCTTCAGGTAGTCGGTCTGCGCCGGGTCGATCTGGCCACCGAGCTCGATCAGCACGTCCACGCCGTCTTTGGCGCCATCGAAGGTGATGGTGGGCCAGCGCGCCTGATCCCAGGGCAGGGAAGGAGTGATGGGGGTCGCCGTGGTGTTGACCAACACCACCGAGGCCACGCCCGGGCAGTGCTTCAGCGCTTCTGCAAGGAACACGGCGTTCTGCTTGATGCCGTTGTTCCAGAGGGTTTCGGCCTCGTGGTGGAGGCCGATGGTGATGCCGATGCGAAGCTTGGAAGCGGGTGGCATTAAATTGTTTCGTAAATGTTAATTGCCTAGGCAGACCATTTAAGACCGTATTCGTATATCGAATTCGTCCGGATTTTTGTGATGAATTTCATACTTTTCCGGGTAGTCGCCCTTGAATCTTGCGAAAAAGAGAGGGGATCGCCGGTCGTCCAGAACGCAGCAGTAAGGGCGGCGATGAGCGAAGTTACTCCCTGTTGGCATTCTAGAAGTTGCTCTTCTGGCCGTAGTACTCCGACAACTACCGCCTCCGGGAAAAGTAACTCTTCTCCTGGTTTTGTGAACTAAATCATCAGGATTAGTTTTCCTGGTCCCGGCGATTACTCCTAAATGTAAACAAGTCCGTACATTCCAGCATTCCTGCAATCAAGGCGCCCGCGTGTGCCTTCAGCGATGAAACCTGGCGCAGGGCGCATCGCACTTTCGGTCGATTTCAACCTGCCCGTTTCTCACCGCGAGCCGAATCAAAGCAAATGAACAAGTCCTACAGAAGCATCTGGAACGAAGCACTTGGTGCATGGGTGGCTACGTCCGAAATCACTTTGGCACGGGGTAAACGGAGTAGCGGGACGACAAGATCCATGCCTGTATTGGCTGCGATCGCTGCCGCATTTGGATTGATGCAGGGGTGGCCGACTGCATCGCTAGCCAATGTTGTCAAAACGAACGACACGTGCACCACCTTTTCGAGCGGTGTGGTCGGTCGAATCAATCCCGGTACCACAACTGACGGGCCTTCTGGCAACGGTTCGCCGGCGCAAGACGGCTCAGGCACGTACTCGGTCGTCGAGGGGTGTAACGCCGTTGGTGGGGGGTTTATTGGCGTTACTGTGGTGGGCGCCTTTGCAAAGGCTGGCGGAGACGGTGCTGCGGCGTTCGGTTTTCTCAGCAACGCGAATAAATGGAGCACTGCCTTTGGCCTCGAGTCCAGCGCAACGGGCATCTCGAGTATCGCGATGGGCTTCGGGAGCAACGCTTCAGCTATCAATGCTGTTGCGATAGGAGGCTCAGGGGGAAATGGGACTACACCGTTGAGCGTTGCCAATTCCACGACCGCCTCGGGCGCTGGAGCTGTTGCCATCGGCAGCAATGCGACCAAGGGAGCGCAGGCAGGTGCATCCGATGCCATCGCCATTGGCGGCGAGTCATCCGTGGTTGCGGCTGCAACATCCGGCATTGCCATCGGGCGCGGTGCCGTTGCGAGCACCGCGCGCAGCGTCGCGCTCGGTGATGGCAGTACGACGGCTGCGGCGACCGCCGTTCCCAGTGCAACCATCGGAAGCGTCACTTATGGGGGCTTCGCAGGCGCTGCACCGATCGGAGTGGTCAGCGTCGGTGGTGGAGTGGGTTCGGAGCGCCAAGTCACCAATGTGGCCGCGGGCCGCGTGACATCCAGCTCGACGGATGCGATCAACGGCAGTCAGCTGTTTTCCGGGCTGAGCACGACCGGCAGCAGCATCGCCAGCCTGTCGACCTCGACCTCCACGGGGCTGAGCACCGCAACCAGCAGCATCACAAGTCTGTCGAGTGGCTTGAGCACGACGAACAGCAATGTGGCTAGCCTGTCCACCTCGACCTCCACGGGGTTGAGCACTGCGACGAGCGGTATCACCAGCCTGTCCTCTGGCCTGAGCACCACCAATAGCAACGTCACCAGCTTGTCGACTTCGACCTCCACGGGGCTGAGCACCGCAACCAGCGGCATCACAAGTCTGTCGAGTGGCCTGAGTACGACGAACAGCAACGTGGCGAGCCTGTCGACTTCCACTTCGACGGGTCTGAGCACCGCGACGAGCGGTATCACCAGCCTGTCTTCTGGTCTGAGCACCACCAACAGCAATGTCGCGAGCTTATCGACCTCAACCTCCACGGGGCTGAGCACCGCAACCAGCGGCATCACAAGTCTGTCGAGTGGCTTGAGTACGACGAACAGCAATGTGGCCAGCCTGTCGACTTCCACTTCGACGGGCCTGAGCACCACCAATAGCAATGTCGCGAGCTTGTCGACTTCGACCTCCACAGGCCTGAGCACGGCAACGAGCGGAATCACAAGTCTGTCGAGTGGCTTGAGCACGACGAACAGCAATGTGGCTAGCCTGTCGACTTCCACTTCGACGGGCCTGAGCACCACCAATAGCAATGTCGCGAGCTTGTCGACCTCGACCTCCACGGGGCTGAGCACTGCAACCAGCGGCATCACAAGTCTGTCGAGTGGCTTGAGCACGACGAACAGCAATGTGGCCAGCCTGTCGACCTCGACGTCGACCGGCCTGAGCACGGCTACGAGCAGCATCGGCAGCTTGTCCACGTCGACTTCGACGGGTTTGAGCACTGCGACCAGCGGCATCACCAGCCTGTCTTCTGGTCTGAGCACCACCAACAGCAATGTGACGAGCTTGTCGACCTCGACCTCCACAGGCCTGAGCACCGCAACCAGCGGCATCACGAGCCTGTCAAGCGGCCTGAGCACGACGAACAGCAATGTCTCCAGCTTGTCGACTTCGACTTCGACGGGTCTTAGCACTGCTACGAGCGGTATCACCAGCCTGTCGAGCGGCCTGAGTACGACCAACAGTGCTGTTGCCAGCCTGTCGACTTCGACCTCCACGGGGCTGAGCACGGCCACCAGCAGCATCAGCAGCCTGTCGACCTCGACCTCCACCGGCTTGAGCACATCGACGAGCGGCATCGGCAGCCTTTCGACGGGCCTCAGCACAACCAACAGCAACGTGAGCAGTCTGTCGACTTCGACTTCGACGGGTCTGAGCACTGCGACCAGCGGTATCGGTAGCTTGTCTACCAGCCTCAGCACAACGGACAGCAACCTGGCCAGCCTGTCTACGTCGACCTCGACGGGCCTGAGCACTGCAACAAGCGGCATCAGCAGCCTGTCGACGGGGCTCAGCACGACGAACAGCAACGTTGCCAGCTTGTCGACTTCAACGTCCACCGGGCTGAGCACGGCCACCAGCAGCATCGACAGCTTGTCCACCTCGACTTCGACGGGTTTGAGCACCGCGACCAGCGGTATCAGCAGCCTCTCCACCGGCCTGAGCACGACGAACAGCAGCGTGGGTAGCTTGTCGACCTCGACGTCGACGGGCCTGAGCACAGCTACCAGCGGCATCACCAGCCTGTCGAGCGGCCTGAGCACGACCAATAGCAACGTCGCCAGCCTGTCGACCTCGACCTCCACGGGGCTGAGCACCGCGACCAGCGGCATCACAAGTCTGTCGAGTGGCTTGAGCACGACGAACAGCAATGTGGCTAGCCTGTCGACCTCGACGTCGACCGGTCTGAGCACGGCTACGAGCAGCATCGGCAGCTTGTCCACGTCGACTTCGACGGGTTTGAGCACTGCGACCAGCGGCATCACCAGCCTGTCGACGGGCCTCAGCACGACCAACAGCAGCCTCAGCAGCCTCTCAACTTCGACATCCTCGGGCCTGAGCACCTCCTTCAGCGGCATTGGAAGCTTGTCGACGGGGCTGAGCACGACGAACAGCAACCTGAGTACGCTGAGTTCGTCGGTCAGCACGATCTACAACACCGGTACGAAGTATTTCCATACCAACAGTACGGGTGCAGACAGTCAGGCTCTCGGTGCCGACAGCGTGGCCATCGGCCAGAACGCGATATCGAATGGCAACTCCAGCGTGGCGCTGGGCTTGAATGCGCAGACCAACGTGGCCAACAGCGTAGCGCTGGGCGCTGGCTCAGTGGCCAACGTGGGGGCGCTGACCAACTACACCGCCTTCGGCCTAGCCGCGCCGCAAACCTCGTCGGGCGAGGTAAACGTGGGCAATCGCCAGATCACGGGGGTGGCCCCGGGCAGTGCTCCGCAGGATGCCGTCAATGTCAGCCAACTTTCCACGACCGCGGGTTCGTTGTCGACCGGCCTGAGCACGACCAACAGTGCCGTTGCCAGCCTGTCGACCTCGACCTCCACGGGGCTGAGTACGACCACCAGCGGCATCTCCAGCCTGTCGACCGCTTTGAGCACGGCGGGCAGCGGTCTCGACAGTCTGTCGACCGGCCTGAGCACGACCAACAGTACTGTTGCCAGCTTGTCGACCTCGACGTCAACCGGCCTGAGCACTGCGACGAGCAGTATCGGCAGTCTGTCGACTTCGACTTCCACGGGGCTAAGCACGGCCACCAGCGGTATTTCTAGCCTGTCGAGCGGCTTGAGCACCACCAACAGCAACGTGACTAGCCTGTCTACGTCGACGTCGACGGGTCTGAGTACTGCGACAAGCGGCATCAGCAGCCTGTCGACGGGGCTCAGCACGACAAACAGCAACGTGGTTAGCCTGTCCACGTCGACCTCGACCGGTTTGAGCACGGCGACCAGCGGTATCGCCAGCCTGTCGACCTCGACGTCTACCGGGCTGAGTACGGCTACCAGCAGCATCGACAGCTTGTCCACGTCGACTTCGACCGGCTTGAGTACCGCGACGAGCGGCATCAGCAGCCTTTCGACGGGCCTCAGCACAACCAACAGCAATGTGAGCAGCCTGTCGACTTCGACCTCGACGGGCCTGAGCACGGCCACCAGCGGCATCACCAGCCTGTCCACCGGCCTGAGCACGACGAGCAGCAACGTCGCCAGCCTGTCGACCTCGACCTCCACCGGCTTGAGCACAGCGACGAGCGGCATCAACAGCCTTTCGACGGGCCTCAGCACGACGAACAGCAATGTGGCCAGCTTGTCGACCTCGACTTCGACGGGCCTGAGCACTGCAACAAGCGGCATAAGCAGTCTGTCCACCGGCCTGAGCACTGCGACAAGCGGTATCACCAGCCTGTCGAGCGGCCTGAGTACGACGAACAGCAACGTTGCCAGCCTGTCGACCTCGACCTCCACGGGTCTGAGCACTGCTACGAGCAGCATCGACAGCCTGTCCACCTCGACCTCCACCGGCTTGAGCACGGCGACCAGCGGCATCAGCAGCCTGTCGACCGGCCTGAGCACGACCAACAGCAACGTCGCCAGCCTGTCGACCTCGACCTCCACCGGTCTGAGCACGGCCACTAGCAGCATCGACAGTCTGTCCACGTCGACCTCGACGGGTTTGAGCACGGCGACCAGTGGCATCAGCAGCCTGTCCACCGGCCTGAGCACGACGAACAGCAACGTCGCCAGCCTGTCGACGTCGACCTCGACTGGCCTCAGCACGACCAACAGCAACGTGAGCAGCCTGTCGACTTCGACCTCGACGGGTCTGAGCACGGCGACCAGCGGTATCACCAGTCTGTCGAGCGGCCTGAGCACGACGAACAGCAACGTCGCCAGCCTGTCGACCTCGACCTCCACCGGCTTGAGCACAGCGACGAGCGGCATCAACAGCCTTTCGACGGGCCTCAGCACAACCAACAGCAATGTGAGCAGCCTGTCGACTTCGACCTCCACGGGTCTGAGCACGGCCGCGAGCAGTATCGACAGCCTGTCCACCTCGACCTCGACTGGCCTGAGCACCGCAACGAGCGGCATCAGCAGTCTGTCCACCGGCCTCAGCACGACGAACAGCAACGTCGCCAGCCTGTCGACCTCGACCTCCACCGGTCTGAGCACAGCGACGAGCGGCATCGGCAGCCTGTCCACCAGCCTGAGCACGACGAACAGCAACGTGGCCAGCCTGTCTACGTCGACCTCGACGGGTCTGAGCACGGCAACCAGCGGTATCACCAGTCTGTCGAGCGGCCTGAGCACGACCAACAGCAACGTCGCCAGCTTGTCGACCTCGACTTCGACGGGCCTGAGCACTGCTACCAGCGGCATCAGCAGCCTGTCCACTGGCTTGAGCACGACGAACAGCAACGTCGCCAGCCTGTCGACCTCGACCTCCACCGGTCTGAGTACGGCCACGAGCAACATCGACAGCTTGTCCACGTCGACTTCGACGGGTTTGAGCACCGCGACCAGCGGCATCAGCAGCCTCTCCACCGGCTTGAGCACGACGAACAGCAACGTCGCCAGCCTGTCGACCTCGACCTCCACCGGTCTGAGCACAGCGACGAGCAGCATCGACAGCCTGTCCACCTCGACCTCGACTGGCCTGAGCACCGCGACAAGCGGCATCAGCAGCCTTTCGACGGGCCTCAGCACGACCAATAGCAATGTGAGCAGCCTGTCGACCTCCACATCGACAGGGCTGAGTACTGCGACGAGCGGCATCAGCAGTCTGTCCACCGGCCTCAGCACGACGAACAGCAACGTTGCCAGCCTGTCGACTTCAACCTCGACGGGCCTGAGCACCGCAACGAGCAGCATCAGCAGCCTGTCTTCTGGACTGAGCACTACCAACAGCAATGTGGCGAGCCTGTCGACCTCGACTTCGACGGGCCTGAGCACGGCAACCAGCGGCATCAGCAGTCTGTCCACTGGCTTGAGCACGACCAACAGTAACGTCGTCAGCCTCTCGACTTCGACCTCGACCGGTCTGAGTACGGCCACCAGCGGCATCAGCAGCCTGTCCACTGGCCTGAGCACGACGAACAGCAACGTCGCCAGCCTGTCGACCTCGACCTCCACCGGTCTGAGCACCGCCACGAGCAGCATTGACAGTCTGTCCACGTCGACCTCGACGGGTTTGAGCACCGCGACCAGTGGCATCAGCAGCCTGTCCACCGGCCTGAGCACGACAAACAGCAACGTAACCAGCCTGTCGACCTCGACCTCGACCGGTCTGAGCACTGCTACCAGCGGCATCAGCAGCCTCTCGACCGGCCTCAGCACCACCAACAGCAACGTGAGCAGCCTGTCGACCTCGACCTCGACGGGTCTGAGCACTGCGACCAGCGGTATCACCAGTCTGTCGAGCGGCCTGAGCACGACCAACAGCAACGTGGCCAGCCTGTCGACGTCGACCTCGACTGGCCTGAGCACCGCAACGAGCGGCATCAGCAGCCTGTCCAGCGGCCTGAGCACCGCGACCAGCAGCATCGGCAGCTTGTCGACCGGCCTTGCCAATTCGGTCCAGTACGACGATGCAAGCCACTCCAGGGTCACGCTGGGAGGCGTGGGTGCAACCTCGCCGGTCATCCTCACGAACGTCGCCGCGGGTGTGAATCCCACCGATGCAGTGAACTTCGGCCAGCTGACGTCGCTGTCGACCTCACTTGGTGGCGGTATCGGCAGCCTGTCGACCAGCCTGAGCACGACAAACAGCAACGTGGCCAGCCTGTCGACCTCGACCTCCACGGGCCTGAGCACGGCCACGAGCAGCATCGACAGCTTGTCCACGTCGACTTCGACGGGTCTGAGCACCGCCACCAGCAGCATCAGCAGCCTGTCGACGGGGCTCAGCACGACGAACAGCAACGTTGCGAGCCTGTCCACGTCGACGTCCACCGGGCTGAGCACGGCTACAAGCAGCATCGACAGCTTGTCCACGTCGACTTCGACGGGCTTGAGCACCGCGACCAGCGGCATCAGCAGCCTGTCCACCGGTTTGAGCACGACCAACAGCAACGTTGCCAGCCTCTCGACCTCGACCTCGACTGGCCTGAGCACTGCCACGAGCAGCATCGACAGCCTGTCCACGTCGACCTCGACGGGTCTGAGCACCGCGACCAGCAGCATCAGCAGCCTGTCGACGGGCCTGAGCACGACCAACAGCAACGTGGCCAGCCTGTCGGCATCGGTCTCGACCGGCCTGAGCACGACCACGAGCAGCATCGGCAGCTTGTCCACGGGCTTGAGCACGACGAACAGCAACGTGACCAGCCTGTCGACCTCGACCTCCACAGGTCTGAGCACCGCGACCAGCAGCATCGGCAGCCTCTCCACCGGCCTGAGCACGGTGTCGAGCACGGTCGACAGCCTGTCCACGGGCCTGAGCACCACGACGAGCGGCATCGGCAGCCTGTCGACGGGCTTGAGCACGACGAACAGCAGCGTGGCCAGCCTGTCGACCTCGACTTCGACCGGCCTGAGCACGGCGACGAGCAGCATCGGCAGCTTGTCCACCGGCCTGAGCACGACGAACAGCAGCGTGGCAAGCCTGTCGACTTCGACCTCGTCGGGCCTGAGCACCGCGACCAGCGGCATCGCCAGTCTGTCGACCGGTGTCGGCAGCCTGTCGACCAGCCTGAGCACGACCAACGTCAACGTCAACAGCCTGAGCACGTCGGTCAACAACATCTACAACACCGGCACCAAGTACTTCCACGCCAACTCGACGGCGGCGGATGCCCAGGCCTCTGGCCAGGAAGCCGTGGCGATCGGCCCGCAATCGGTGGCCAGCGGCGCCAACTCGTTTGCAGCCGGCAACGGCGCCCGGGCCACGGCCGACGGCGCGGTGGCGGTGGGCTTCGGCGCCCAGGCGACGGGTGCGAACGCGATCGCCATCGGTACCGGGGCGCTGGCCACGGGCTCGCAGGCCATTGGTGTGAACTCCCGCGCAGGCGGCGGTGGCGTGGCGCTGGGCGACAACGCCGACGCAGGCGGTACGGCGCTGAGCCAGGCGCAGAACATTTCCAAGGGCACGGCCATCGGCTTCGGCGCCATCGTGCAGCAAAGCGGCGGCGTGGCGCTGGGCTCGGGCTCGGTGGCTTCCACCGCGGCGGGTGTGGCCGGCTACGTGCCGGGCAGCGCGACGGCGCAGCAGGCGGCGGCCATCAGGGCAACCACCAGCACGCAGGCCGCAGTGTCGGTGGGCGATGCGGCCTCCGGCCAGTATCGCCAGATCACCGGCGTGGCGGCAGGTACGGCCGACAGCGACGCCACCAACGTGGCGCAATTGAGGGCCACGGCCAATGCGGTTGCGGCCGGCGGCGTGCAGTACGCGACCAACCCGGACGGCTCGGTCAACTACAACCAGGTCACGCTGGGCAGCGGGCAGGCACCGGGCGGCACGCGCATCAGCAACGTGGCGCCGGGCGTGCTGCCGACGGACGCCGTGAACCTGAACCAGCTGAACCAGGTGAAGGGACAGGTCGGCGACGTGGCGCGCATCGCCTACTCGGGCACGGCCATGGCCTTCGCGATGTCGGGCACGTACCTGCCGACGCTGTACCCCGGCGAAAAGACCGTGGGCGTGGGTCTCGGCAGCTACAAGGGCTACAGCGCCGTGGCGCTGACATTCAAGGCGCTGTCCGATGACGGCAAGATGTCCTGGGGCGCGGGCCTGACGACCACGGGCAAGGAGTGGGGCATCAACGCCGGCATCGGCTGGAAGTGGAAGTAAGCAAGCCGCTGAATCGCCCCTGACCGGGCGGCTCCCGCGCTGACGGTGCGGGAGCCGTTTTTTTTGGTACACACTTCGCCCCCATGCGCATTGGTATTTCAGTCCTCACCCACGCGGGGCAGAACATCTGGGAAAACGGAATGGGGCAGAACGTCCTGTTTCTCGCCCGGCTGCTGCAACGCATCGAGTTCGTCGAATCCGTGACCCTGGTCGACGCCGGCGACCAGCCGAGCATGCCGCCCCAGGTCGACCTGGCCGCCATGGGCCTGGCTTTCGGGCGGGCCCGCGACCTGACCGATGCGCTGGACGTGGTCATCGAGATGGCCGGCGCGCTCGACGTGCAATGGCTCTCCTACTTCCGCACATGCGGCGGCCGCGTGGTGTTCCATTGCGTGGGCCAGCCCTTCGCGGCGCTGGCCGAGCCGATCGTGTTCAACGACAAGGGCCACTTCAGCAAGCCCGACCGCTGCGACGAGGTGTGGCTGTTGCCCAAGGACGCGGTGTTCGCGCCGATGATGCGCACCATGCACCGCTGCCCGGTGTTCGAGGTGCCGTATCTCTGGTCGCCGCAGTTCCTGGCCCAGCGCGTCGCGGAGGTCGAGGCCGCGGGCCACCGTTTCGGCTACACGCCGCGCACGGCCGAGCAGCCGGGGTTTCGGGTGGCGATCTTCGAGCCCAATATCTCGGTGGTGAAGTCCAGCAGCGTGCCCATGCTGATCTGCGACGGGGCCTATCGCGCCGACCCAACCGCCGTGGCCTCGATGCAGGTGCTCAACACCCTGCACGTCAAGGACCACCCGACGATGCTGTACCTGGCGAACTCGCTCGACATCGTGCGCCAGCACAAGGCGATCTTCCATGGCCGGCACGACTTCGCGGGCTTCATGGTGCAGTTCGCCGACGCGGTGGTTTCGCACCAGTGGCAGAACGACCAGAACTACAGCTACCTCGATGCGCTCTACGGCAACTATCCGCTGGTGCACAACTCGCCCTGGCTGCGCGATGCCGGCTATTACTACCCCGACTTCGACATCGCCGCCGGCGCGGCGCAACTGCTGCAGGCGGTGCGCAGCCACGACAGGCAACTGGATGACTATCGCGCGCGCTCCCTGCGGGTCTTTGAGACGCTCGATCCGCTCCACCGGGCGAACGTCGACGGCTATGCGCAGCGCCTGCTGCACCTGGTGGGCGGCAATGCCGCATTCCGTGCCGGCGGCGTGAGGAGCGCCGCATGAGCGAAGCGCAGAAAAAGACCACCATGCCGGCCAAGCTGAAGGTCGGCGTTTCCATCTTTATCCGCAAGGGCGAGCAGAGCCTGTGGGAGAACGGCGTCTACCAGAACTGCCTGTTCCTCGTGATGCTGCTGCTGCGTTCGCCGCGCGTGGAAAGCGCCGTGCTGGTGGCCGGCGGCGGCGACGGCGGTCCTGCGGATGCAACCAATTTTCTGGCCGACTCGCCGGTGCCCATCATCGACATGGCCACGGCCGCACAAGAGCTCGATCTCATGATCGAGATGAGTGCCCAGCTGGCCATGTCGTGGTCCGTGGCGTTTCGCGAACGCGGCGGCAAGATCGTCTCGATGCGTGTGGGCAACGACTACGTGATCGACATCGAGCGGATGATCTTCAACAAGCCGCACGGCCTGCTGGTCTCTGGCGCACCGTACGACGAGGTCTGGACGATCCCCGAGTACGAGGTGTCTTGCAAGCCTTACTTCGAGAGCACCTTCCGCGCGCCGGTGCGGCTGATGCCTCACCTCTGGAGCCCGATGGTGCTGGAGCGCGCCATGGCCCGTGCGCCGCAGAGTCCGCCGTTTGCCTACGAACCCGGCCGCAGGCAGTGGCGCGTGGCCATCTTCGAGCCCAACATCTGCATGGTGAAGACGAGCTTCATCCCGATGCTCGGCTGCGAGGCGGCGCACCGCGCGCAGCCGCGGCTGATCGAGAAGATGTGGGTCTACAACAGCTTCCATCTGAAGGACAAGCCGCTGTTCATCGGCTTCGCGCAAAGCCTGGACATCGTGCAGCACGGGCTGGCCACCTTCGAGGGGCGCTTCCCGGTCTACCAGGTGATGCCGGGCAAGATCGACGCCGTGTTCGCGCACCACTGGGAGAACGCGCAGAACTACCTCTACTACGAGGCCCTGTACGGCGGCTATCCGCTGATCCACAACTCGCACCTCATCGGCGACTGCGGCTACCGCTATCACGGCTTCGACTGCGAGGAGGGCGGTCGCGCCCTGCAGCGCGCCTTCGCCGAACACGACGCCGATCTGCCGGCCTACCGCGAACGCGCGCGCCGCTTCATCGCGACGCTCGACCCCGAGGGCGAGGACAACGTGCGAACGTACACCGCCGCCATCGAGAACCTTTACGCATGAGGACCGGGATGACGCCGAACCAACGATTCCCCCGCCTGCTGCTTGCCGCCCTGTCGTGTGGCGCTGCCGGTGTTGCACTCGCGCAGGGCGTGCTGGTGCCCCAGGCGCCACCGGCGGCGCCGCAGGACACGCTCACACGCGCAGCAACCAGCGTGGGCATCAAGCGCTGCCTGCCCGCCATCACCCGGCTTTCCACGCTCACCGTGCAGGGCAGCCGCAGCCACGACGTGCTGCTCGACTGGGACCGCAAGCGCCCCGACGCCGGGCCGATGTTCTCGCTGATCGGCATGGAGTTTCCGAACGCCGGCGTGGCCGCGTCGATCACCGCCATTCCCGACGACAGCGGCGCCTGTACCGTGTCGGCCGAGCGCATCTCGGTCGCGCCCTTCACCTGCGCGAGCGTCGGGCAGCAGGAGCTGGCGAGCTACAAGATGACGCGGCTGCTGCCCAACTACGCGGTCTACACCGACGAGAAGGAGCCCACCTCCTCGGTCTCGCTGATCGATTCGCCGCCGGGCTGCCTGATCATCCGCCGCTACGTTGAATACGGCTGGCGGGACCCGGCCGCAGTTACTGGCGCAGCCCCGGCCGGTGCCGCGGGCCAGCCTCCGAAGAAGCGCTGAGCCAGTCGCAGGCTTTCAAGCCGTCGCCTGCGCCGCCAACGCCGTCAGCGCCGCAGCGGTCTGCTCATCGGCCGGGAAGAACGATTCCACAGCCAGTTCCTGCAGCGTGACGTCCACCGGCGTGCCGAAGATGGTGGTGGTGCTGATGAAGCTCAGCACCCCGTTCGGCGTGACGAACTGGATCGGCACCGCAATGGCCGACAGTGCCGTGTCGATGGCGGGCAGGTCGTGGCTGACCGCGGGTGGAGGGTAGGCCTCGAGTTCGTCATGCAATTCCTGCAGCACCGCGTCGCCGGTGGCGGCGATCTGCTGCTGCAGCCGTTCGAGCAGATGGGTGCGCCATTCGGCGAGATTGGCAATGCGCGGAGCCACGCCGTCGGGATGCAGGCTCAGCCGCATCACGTTGATGGGCGCCTGCATCAACTCGGGCGCGGCGCCTTCCATCAGCATCGGCACCAGCGCGTTGTGCGCCACCAGGTTCCAGTGGCGGTCCACAGCCAGCGCGGGAAAGGGCTCGTGCCCCTTCAGCACCAGGTCGACAGCGCGGCGTGCGGCGGCCATCGCCGGATCGTCGAGCGAGCGCTGCCGGTACATCGGCGCAAAGCCCGCGGCCACCAGCAGCGCATTGCGTTCGCGCAGCGGCACCTCGAGACGCTCGGCCAGGCGCAGCACCATCTCGCGGCTGGGCGCGGCGCGGCCGGTTTCCACGTAGCTCAGGTGCCGGGTCGAGACCTCGGCCTCCTGCGCCAGGTCGAGCTGGCTCAGGCGGCGGTGGGTGCGCCAGTGCCGCAGGTGGGCGCCGAACGGGTCGCGCGCGCCGGGCTGGCTGGCCTTGGACAGGTGGGAGCGGGTGATGTTCATGGGGCTGCATTCTGGCGCGCCGGCGGCGCGGCGCCATGACCTCCCAGGTCATCGACGCGATCCACGTCGGCCGGAATCATGGGCTCCAACGCGGCAGGGCTGGCTTGCGGCGTAACCACACCTAAGGAGATTCACATGTCCGTCTTCGCATCCCCCCGTTTCCTGCCCAACGTGATGTGGGCCGATGCCGCTTCCTGCGCCGCGACGGGCGCGCTGCAAGTGGCGTTCACCGGCGCACTGGCCAGGTTGACCGGCCTGCCGGCGCCGCTGCTCACGGGTACGGGCGTTTTTCTGCTGGCCTATGCGGCTGCGGCTGCTTTCATGGCCAGCCGCCGCGCGCCGCCGCGTACCCTCATCGGCCTGGTCGTCGCCGGCAACTTCGGCTGGGCCGTGGCCAGCGTCGCGCTGCTGGTGAGCGGCATCTTCCCGGTCACTGCGCTGGGCATGGCCTGGGTGCTGGCTCAGGTGGCCTGCGTGGTCGTGCTGGCCGAGCTGCAGTGGACCGGGCTGCGCCGCACCCGCGGCGGTGCCCGCGTGGTTTCCGGCCTGGAGCCGGCTGGCCGCTGGTGAGATCGCGGAATGCCGGCGACACCCCTGCCCCCGGCATTTTTCGCCATGAGGAACATGGCCCGGCAAGGCGTCAGCAGGGAAGACCGACTACAGCCGTTGACATCGAACCCTGATATCTTTGAGAGGCTTCCACGAACAAACAGGAGTTCCCCCATGGCCAAAGCGCCGGCGCATGCCTTTGCGTCCACCCTCAAGACCTTCAAGACCGCATCGGGCAAGTCCGGCAAATACTGGTCCCTGAAGGAACTGGCCAAGCAGTACCCGACCATCGACCGCCTGCCGGTTTCCATCCGTATCGTGCTCGAATCGGTGCTGCGCAATTGCGACGGGCAGAAGGTCTCGGCCAAGCATGTCGAAGAGCTGGCCCACTGGGCGCCGAACGCCGAGCGCACCGACGAGATTCCTTTCGTCGTCACCCGCGTGGTGCTGCAGGACTTCACCGGGGTGCCGCTGCTGGCCGACCTGGCCGCCATGCGCAGTGTGGCCGCCAAGCTCGGCAAGTCGCCCAAGACCATCGAGCCGCTGGTGCCCGTCGACCTGGTGGTCGACCACTCGGTCATGGTCGACTACTACGGCACGCCCAAGGCGCTCGACCTGAACATGAAGCTGGAGTTCCAGCGCAATAACGAGCGCTACCAGTTCATGAAGTGGGGCATGCAGGCCTTCGACACCTTCCGCGTCGTGCCGCCGGGCTTCGGCATCGTGCACCAGGTCAATCTCGAATACTTCGCCCGCGGCGTCTACAAGAGCCCGGGCGACGCGAACGACGTGCCCACCTACTATCCCGACTCGCTGGTCGGCACCGACAGCCACACGACCATGATCAACGGCATCGGCGTGGTCGGCTGGGGCGTGGGCGGCATCGAGGCCGAGGCAGCCATGCTGGGCCAGCCGGTCTACATGCTCACGCCCGACGTGGTGGGCTTCGAGCTCACCGGCAAGCTGCGCGAAGGTGTGACGGCCACCGATCTGGTGCTGTACGTCACGTCCATCCTGCGGGCCGAGAAGGTCGTGGGCAAGTTCGTCGAGTTCTTCGGTCCCGGCGCGGCTTCCATCGCCGTGCCCGACCGCGCGACCATCGGCAACATGGCGCCCGAATACGGCGCGACCATGGGCTTCTTCCCGGTCGACGACATGACCGTGGCGTACTTCGAAGGCACCGGCCGCACCAAGGAAGAGGTCGAGCGCTTCGCCGCCTACTACAAGGCGCAGGGCCTGTACGGCATGCCCAACCCGGGCGACATCGACTACACGAAAATCGTCAGGCTCGACCTCGGCACCGTGTCCCCGAGCCTGGCCGGCCCGAAGCGCCCGCAGGACCGCATCGACCTTGGCCACCTGGCCACCAAGTTCTCCGAGCTCTACAGCAAGCCCAACGAAGCCAACGGCTTCAACCAGCCGGCCGACAAGCTCAAGCTGCGCTATCCGCTGAGCGTGAACGGCGTGCGCGGCGACGACGAAGCCGCGGCGCCGCCGCCCGGTGCGCCGCGCGACGTGATCGAGATGGTGGCCAACCGCTCGACCCACGCCGCGGCACACACCAGCGCCACCGCACCGCCGGCGCCCAAGGGCGAAGTCACCATCGGCAACGGCGACGTGCTGATCGCGGCCATCACCTCGTGCACCAACACCTCGAACCCGAGCGTGATGCTGGCCGCCGGCCTGCTCGCGAAGAAGGCGGTGGAGGCAGGGCTCACGGTCAAGCCGCACGTCAAGACCTCTCTGGCGCCCGGCTCGCGCATCGTCACCGAATACCTGGAGAAGGCCGGCCTGCTGCCGTACCTCGAGAAGCTCGGCTTCTACCTCGCGGGCTACGGCTGCACCACCTGCATCGGCAACGCCGGCGACCTGACGCCCGAGATCAACGAGGCCATCACCAAGAACGACCTGATCGGCGCGGCCGTGCTGTCGGGCAACCGCAACTTCGAGGCGCGCATCCATCCGAACCTGAAGGCCAACTTCCTCGCCTCGCCGCCGCTGGTGGTGGCCTTCGCCATCGCGGGCAACGTGATGACCGACCTCATGACCGAGCCCGTGGGCAAGGGCCGGAACGGCAAGGACGTGTACCTGGGCGACATCTGGCCGACGCCGAAGGAAATCGACGAGAACCTGCGCTACGCGATGAATGCAAAATCGTTCCGCGAGAACTACGACAAGGTCAAGACCGACCCGGGCAAGTTCTGGAGCAGCATCGAGGGCACCAACGGCCAGGTGTACGACTGGCCGAAGTCGACCTACATCGCCGAGCCGCCGTTCTTCGAGGGCTTCAGGATGACGCCGCACGCGTCGGACGCGGGCTTCAAGGGCGCACGCGTCATGGCGCTGTTCGGCGACTCGATCACCACCGACCACATCTCGCCGGCCGGCTCCATCAAGGAAAGCTCGCCCGCGGGCATCTGGCTCAAGGCGCATGGCGTGGCCAAGGCCGACTTCAACAGCTACGGTTCGCGCCGCGGCAACCACGACGTGATGATGCGCGGCACCTTCGCCAACGTGCGCATCAAGAACCTGATGATTCCGCCGGACGCCAACGGCACGCAGGAAGAGGGCGGCGTCACGCTGTTCCAGCCCGGCAACGAGAAGATGTTCATCTACGACGCCGCCATGAAGTACATGGCGCAGGGCGTGCCGACGGTGGTGTTCGGCGGCGAGGAGTACGGTACCGGCTCCTCGCGCGACTGGGCGGCCAAGGGCACGCAGCTGCTGGGCATCAAGGCCGTGGTGGCGCGCAGCTTCGAGCGCATCCATCGCGCCAACCTGGTCGGCATGGGCGTGCTGCCGCTGCAGTTCCGCGGCGCCGATTCGTGGCAGACGCTGGGCCTCACCGGCGACGAGAAGATCGACGTGGTGATCGGCAGCGAGCTGAAGCCGCAGATGGACGTGAAGCTGGTCGTGCACCGCGCCGACGACACGCATCAGGAGGTGACGGTGCGCCTGCGCATCGACACGCCGATCGAGGTCGACTACTACAAGCACGGCGGCATCCTGCCCTTCGTGCTGCGGCAACTGCTGGAATAGCACGGGCTTGTTTTTCCGAGAGGCCTTTCTTCTTCCATGCTCCGCATCGGCCTCATTTCCGACACCCACGGGCTCCTGCGGCCCGAGGCCGTCGCTTTCCTGAAAGGCAGCGACTTCATCGTGCATGGCGGCGACATCGGCAGCGCCGGCATCCTCGAGGCGCTCGCAGCCATCGCGCCGCTGACGGCCGTGCGCGGCAACAACGACCGCGAGCCCTGGGCCGAGGCGATCGCTGAAACCGAACTGCTGGAATTCGGCGATGTGCGCCTCCATGCCATCCACGACCTCGCGCAACTCGGGATCGACCCGTCCGCGGCCGGCGTGCGCGTGGTCGTCTCGGGCCATTCGCACCAGCCGAAGATCGCGGAGCGCGGCGGCGTGCTGTACGTCAACCCGGGCAGCGCGGGCCCGCGCCGGTTCAAGCTGCCCATCGCCGTGGCCGAACTGCTGATCGACGGCGATGCCGTCACCGCACGCGTCGTCGAACTGGCCGCTTGAGCCCCGCACGGGGCGGCCGAACCGAGCGAAAACCCCCCGATTTGCCGGGCTTCCATGCTTTTGAGGGGGTTGGTCAGGTTTTTGTGAGTGAGAATTGCTAGCATCTAGCCTTTGCTTACCGGCGCGCCCGATATTCCGGGCGTCATCTCACCGTGCGAACCATCGATTTCGGCGCAGCACCGACCACCGCCGTCGCCCTGCGCCTCGACCAGCTTCCGAACAACCAGTGGGCGACCGTGCTCGACGTGGCGCGCCCCGAGGATGCGGACGGCCGCGAACTGGTCCTGCGCCTGACGGAAATCGGCTTCGTGCCCGGCGAGGCCGTGCGCATCGTCGCCAGCGGCATCCCGGGCCGCGAACCGCTGGCGGTCCGCCTCGGCCACACCACCTTCGCACTGCGCCGCCACGAGGCCGCGCTGATCCACGTCACGCCGGGAGCCGCCAACCATGGTTGAAGCCGTCATCCAGGGTCCCGGGCGCCTCGCGCCTACCGCTCAGCCCGGCCGTATCGCCTTGCTGGGCAACCCCAACTGCGGCAAGACCGCGCTGTTCAACCTGCTCACCGGCAGCCGCCAGAAGGTGGCCAACTACGCCGGCGTGACGGTCGAGCGCAAGGAAGGCACGCTGCGCACGCCGTCGGGCCGCCGCGTGTTCGTGCTCGACCTGCCGGGTGCCTACAGCCTGAACGCGCTGAGCGCCGACGAGGCCGTCACCCGCGACGTCGTCACCGGCCGGAGCAAGGAAGCCTTGCCCGACCTGCTGGTGTGCGTCACCGACGCCACCAACCTGCGCCTGAACCTGCGGCTGGTGCTCGAGGCCAGGCGGCTGGGCCTGCCGATGGTGGTGGCGCTCAACATGACCGACATGGCCAGGAAGCAGGGCATCGCGGTCGACACGGCGGTGCTCTCTCGCGAACTGGGCGTGCCGGTCATCGAGACGGTCGGCGTGCACAGCGGTGGCGCGCAGGGCCTGCTCGAAGCGCTCGACACGCCCGTGGCCGCCGCTGCGCCGCGGCCCTGGCAGGCACCGGGGCTCGACGACGTGCTGGCCACGCAGCGCGAGGTGCGCCGCATCCTCGGCCTGGCGGTGAAGGAGCCGGCGGGCAGCCTCGCCACCAGCGACCGCATCGACCGCGTGGTGATGCATCCGCTGTGGGGCATGCTGGTGCTCGCCGTCACCATGTTCCTGATGTTCCAGGCCGTGTTCAGCTGGGCCAATGTGCCGATGGACGCCATCAAGGCCGGCACCGAGGGGCTGGGCAGCCTGCTCAAGGCGCACATGCCGGAGGGCATGCTGCAGAGCCTGCTGGTCGACGGGGTCATCGCCGGCGTGGGCGGCGTGATCGTCTTCCTGCCGCAGATCCTGATTCTTTTCCTCTTCATCCTCGCTCTGGAAGACTCGGGCTACCTGCCGCGTGCGGCCTTCCTGCTCGATCGCGTGATGGGCACCGTGGGCCTCTCGGGCCGCTCGTTCATTCCGCTGCTGTCGAGCTTCGCCTGCGCCATTCCCGGCGTGATGGCCACGCGCACCATCAGCAACTGGCGCGACCGCATCACGACCATCATGATCGCGCCGCTCATGACCTGCTCGGCGCGGCTGCCGGTGTATGCGCTGCTGATTGCGGCCTTCATTCCGGCGCGCACGGTGGGCGGCGTGTTCAACCTGCAGGGCGTGGTGCTGTTCGCGCTGTACGTGTTCGGCATCGTCTCGGCGATGGCCGTGGCCTGGGTGATGAAGCGCTTTCGCGACAGCACCTCGCATTCGCCGCTGCTGATGGAGCTGCCCGCCTACCGCTGGCCGAACCCGCGCAACCTGGCGCTGGGCCTGTACGAACGGGCTTGGATCTTCATCCAGCGCGTGGGCACGATCATCCTCACGCTGACCATCCTGCTGTGGTTCCTGTCGACCTTCCCCTCGCCGCCGGAAGGCGCGACCGGGCCGGCCATCCAGTACAGCCTGGCTGGCATGATCGGCCGCGGGCTGGAGCACATCTTCGCGCCCATCGGCTTCAACTGGCAGATCTCGATCGCGCTGGTGCCGGGCATGGCGGCGCGCGAGGTGGCCGTGGGAGCGCTCGGCACGGTGTATGCGCTGTCGGCCACGGGCGACGACGTGGCGGGGCAGCTGGAGCCGCTGATCGCGGGCAGCTGGTCGCTGGCTACCGCGCTGTCGCTGCTGGTCTGGTACGTGTTCGCGCCGCAGTGCATCTCGACGCTCGCGGCCGTGAAGCGCGAGACAGGCTCGTGGAAGTACGTCTGGATCATGGCCGGCTATCTCTTTGCGCTGGCCTACATGGCGTGCTTCATCACCTACCGCGTTGCACTGGCACTCGGAGCGGGGTAAAAAAGCAAACCCCCAGGCTTGCCCACTTCGTGTGGCTGCCCACCCCCTTGCAGGGGGCAATACCGGCGGCCCGGCGAAGCCGGTTCCGCGGTATTCCCCGCGGTATAGGCTTCGGGATTGGAGTATTTGAGATATGACGCAACAACTGATCGTCGGATTGATCGTCGCGGCAGCCGCGCTCTATGCGGTCTGGCGCTGGATGCCCGCGGGCTGGCGCCGCGGCGCGGCGCAGAAGCTCGCGGCCGGTACGCACCGCGCGGGCTGGGTCGACGAAGCCCGCGCGAAGGAGCTGGCCGCCTCGCTGGCAAAGACCTCGGGCTGCGGCTCTTGCGACAGCTGTGGAAGCTGCGCTCCCAAGACTCCCCTGAAGCAACCCGAAGCCGACCAGGGCACCATCGCGCCGCCGTCCACGCACAGCCGCTGAGCCGATGCCCGCGCACATCCTCGTCGCCGGGGGCGGCATCGGAGGGCTGGCCGTTGCGCTGGCGCTGTCCCGCCAACGGCACCGGGCCGACGTCTTCGAACAGGCCGCGGCTTTCGGCGAAATCGGCGCCGGCGTGCAGCTCGGCCCCAACGCCACGCGGCGCCTTCAGCAACTCGACCTGGGCTCCGGGCTCGCGGCCATTGCGGCGCGGCCCGATGCGCTCGCGGTGCACAGCGCCGAAGGCGGCTCGGAGCTGGCTCGCATGCCGCTCGGAGACGCCATGCAGCAGCGCTACGGCGCTCCCTATTTCTGCGTGCACCGCGCCGATCTGCACGGCCTGCTGCTCGATGCCGTACGCGCACGCGGCACCGGCACGCTCGTCACCGCGGCGCACATCACGCAGGTGGAAACCAGCGACGACCTCGTGTGCCTGTCGAGCACCGATGCGCGCGCCTGGGAAGGCGAAGCCGTCGTCGGGGCCGATGGCCTATGGAGCATGGTGCGGCAGGAGCTCGACTCCGCGTCTGCCGCGCAACCGCCGCGCGTCACCGGCCACACGGCCTGGCGCGCCATGGCCGAGCAGGCGAGGCTGCCCGCTGCATTGCGCCGCCGGCAAGTCGACGTCTGGCTCGGCCCGCGCCTGCATGCGGTGGCGTACCCGGTGCGCGGCGGCGATTGGCTCAACGTGGTTGTCATCGCCGAGTCCGCCCCCGCAGGCGATGCGCGCGACTGGGACCAGGCCGGCAGCATCGCCGCGCTGAAGCAGGCCATGGGCCGCAGCTGCACGGGCCTGCAGGCGCTGCTCGACGCCATGCCCGGCTGGCGCGCGTGGTCGCTCGGTGACCGCGCACCCCTGAGCGGCGCGGCCGACATGGCGCACGAGCGCATCGCGCTGGTAGGCGATGCGGCGCATCCGATGGTGCCGTACCTCGCGCAGGGCGCGGGCATGGCCATCGAAGACGCGGTGGCGCTGGCCGATGCGCTGGGCGACGGCAGCGCCGCCGACGTGCCCGCCGCGTTCGCGCGCTATGCCGAGGCGCGCTGGGCACGCAATGCGCAGGTGCAGGCGCGTGCGCGCCGCAACGGCGAGATCTTCCACGCCACGGGCGCAATGCGGTTGGGGCGCGACATGGCGATGCGCTTGTTGGGAGCAAAGCTGCTCGACCAGCCGTGGCTGTACGGCGGTTGATGCTTGTGTCCCCCGGGGTGCGTGCACAGGCCACGCATCACGCAAGGAGAGCTCGTTTCACAGCTGAAAAGTCTGCAGGTGCTCGATGCGCTCTGCAAGCCCTTCCTGCCCCAGGTAGTGGCCGTGCTTGTCGGCGAGCGTGGTCTTCAGTTCGAGCAGCATCGCATCGCGGTCCGCGGTGAAGGCCGGCTGCACGTCGATGCCCGCCCGCGCACAGGCATCCGCGATCAGGTGCGCGCTCGCGGGCGCACCGCAGGCCGCGCACTTGACGATCGCAGCCACGTTGGGCTCCGCGCCGTTGGCCAGCAGCGCGCTCGTGAGTTCGGGCGCGATCTGTCCATCGATGTTGCGCAGTGCATCGGCCGCCACCGGCGCACCCGCACGCACCAGTGCCGCGGCCGCGGCGAAAGCGCCGTGCCCCACAGCGACGTCGGTCGCGAGCGCGCTACCTTGCAGCGGGCCGTCGAAGTCCACGCCCGCGGCGGCGAGCTCGGCGACCAGCTCGGCATCGTCGGTCGCGATGGCATGGCGCAGCGCCACGCGTGCAAGCGAGGGCTGGTGGCGCAGCGTGCCCGCGGCCAGTGGCGAGCGCCAGTCGGCCACGGCACGGGAATAGAAGGCCACCAGCTTGTCCATCAGGTCAAGGTCGAGTCCGTGCTCCTCGTGGCGGTCGTCGAGGTATTCGAGCAGCGTCTGCCCCGAGAAGTAGTCGCCCGTGGGAGCCAGCGGGTCTTCTTCCAGGTGCAGAGCCGCGAAGGCACCCATGAGGTCGGGCGCGATGGTGTTCACGCTGTCTTCGTGCAGCGCATGCGTCCATGCCGGCGGCAGGCCCTTCTTCCAGGCGATGACCTGCCCGTGCCCGGCGCCGGGCTCCACCACCGCGTAGATGCGGTCGGTGTATTCGAAGCCGCCGAAAGGCAGGTGCGTGAGCTTGCCGCTCCACGCCGTGCCGCCTTCCTGCGCGGCTTCCTCGGCCAGTTCGAGTTCGTGCGCGATCCAGCCCTGCAGGTCGTGGTAGCCGTCGCTGCCGTTCCAGAACAGCTCGTTCCAGCTGATGGCTTCGAGATTGCCGTTCATCTCGAGCGACAGGTCGTAGTCGAGCCGCCCGCCCGCGGTCTGCAGCCACAGCGCGAGCAGCGCTTCGGGGACCGGGCCCGCGCACTGGGCTTGCACGGCATCGATCTGCTGCCGCGGCATCGGCGGCTGCGCATCGAAGATCACGCGGTCGGCGAACAGCACGACGCCATGTTCGCGCAAGGTGGAAAGCTCGTCGGGTGTGAACCGGATGTCGTTCATGGCGGGGGCCTCCGTTGTTTCCAAAAATGTAGCGCTTTGCGCCAGCGGAGCAATCCGGACCACCCCAGCTTTATTAGGGCGTTTGCGTGGCTTGTGCGCCTACAGATCGGTGCGCAGCTTCCAGATCTCGGGAAACAGCACCACGTCGAGCATCTTGCGCAGGTAGCTCACGCCGCCCGTGCCGCCGGTGCCGCGCTTGAAGCCGATCACACGCTCCACCGTCGTCACGTGGCGGAAGCGCCAGAGGCGGAATGCATCTTCGAGGTCGGTGAGCTTTTCGCCGAGCTGGTACAGATCCCAGTGATCGTGCGGGTTCCGGTAGACCGTGAGCCACGCGGCTTCGACGCCGTCGCTCGCCTCGTAGGGCTGGGTCCAGTCGCGTTCCAGCCGATCGGCGGGCACAGGAAGGCCGCGGCGCGCCAGCAGGCGAAGCGATTCGTCGTACAGGGAGGGGGCGCGATAGGCCGCCTCGACCTGCGCGAGCAGGTCGGCACGGTGCGCGTGCGGCTTGAGCATGGCGGCGTTCTTGTTGCCGAGCGCGAACTCGATGCAGCGGTACTGCGCGCTCTGGAAGCCGCTGGAGTTGGCGAGGTAGGGGCGCATCGCCGTGTACTCGGGCGGCGTCATGGTCGAGAGCACGGTCCATGCGCTCACCAGCTGTTCCATGATGCGGCTCACGCGCGCGAGCATCTTGAAGGCGTCGGCCAGCTTCTCGTCGGCGATGCAGCCGATGGCCGCGCGCAACTCGTGCAGCATGAGCTTCATCCAGAGTTCGCTGGTCTGGTGCTGCACGATGAACAGCATCTCGTCGTGCGCGGGCGATAGCGGGTGCTGGGCGTTGAGGATCTCGTCGAGGTGCAGGTAGTCGCCGTAGCTCATGGACTTGCTGAAGTCCAGTTGCGCCTCTTCTTCGTGTACGATTTTTTCGGTGCTCATGATGTTTGCTGGTTGGTCATCGCCAGACCACGGCGGTGTAGGAGGGGAGGCCCATGCCGGACTCTTTCCTGGGGTAGACGAAGCGCACGGCTTCGTCCTTGCGCTTGAACTGCTGGTAGGTTTCGCCGCCCGGGATGCGGCCTTTCTCGGCCGGGGCGTAGCCGGCGTCGCGCACTTCCTTCACGAGGCGATCGAAGGCAGCCTTGTCGGTCAGCGAGAGCTGGATGCTGTTCTCGCTGCCGCGGCTTTCCACATAGGTGGACTTCATGAGATGCGTGGTCTGGCCGTCGACGAACTTCTCGTACTCGATCATGCTGACCTCGTCGGTCACTGCCTTGTCGGCATACGAGAAGCCCTGGCGCTTGATCTCCTGGCGGAAGGCGTCGGGCGACAGGACGACGAAGGCCTTCAGTTGCGGCAGCGTGAAGTTCGGCTGCTGTGCAAGGGCGGGGGCTGCCGCCATCAGCAGCGTGGCGGAAAGAGCGAGCAATGCGTGTTTCATGATGCGGCGCCGCTCAGGTGACGGCGTTCTTGCGGTTGAACTCTTCGCGCTTCCACTCGCCCGTCTCGAGCACCTGCACGAGGTGCTCGACCGAGTTCCACACGTCCTCGAAGCCGATGTACAGCGGCGTGAAGCCGAAGCGCAGGATGTCGGGCATCTGCGAGTCGCCGGCGCGGTAGTCGCCGATGACGCCGCGCGCGATCAGCGCCTGCACGATGGCGTAGGCGCCTTCTTCACGGCTCAGGCAGACCTGCGAGCCGCGTTGGGCGTGATCGCGTGGGGTGATGAGCGAGAGGCCCTGGCCGGCGCAGCGTTCTTCCACCAGCTTGATGAAGAGATCGGTCAGCGCGAGCGACTTCGTGCGCAGCGCTGCCATCGCGCCGTGATCGCCGTTGAAGGCTTCGGCCGCGAGCACGGTGTCGAGACCGCATTCCAGGCCCGCGAGCGCGATGATCGGCTGCGTGCCGCAGAGATACCGCCCGACGCCTGGGGCCGGGCGATAGTGCGGCGTGAACTCGAAGGGCGCCGCGTGGCCCCACCAGCCCGACAGCGGCTGCTCGAACTGGCCCGCATGCTTCGTGTGCACCCATGCGAAGGCCGGTGCGCCGGGGCCGCCGTTGAGGTACTTGTAGCCGCAGCCGATCGCGTAGTCGGCGTTGCTCTCGTTGAGTGCGACCGGCACCGCGCCCGCGCTGTGAGCGAGGTCCCACACCGTGAGCGCGCCCGCGGCGTGCGCGGCGGCGGTGACGGCTTTCATGTCGTGCATGGCGCCGGTGCGGTAGTTCACGTGCGTCAGCATCAGCACGGCCACTTCGTCGGTCAGAACGTCCGGCAGTTCGCTCGCATCGATCAGCTTGAGCGTGAAGCCGCGTTCGCGGCACAGCGACTCGGCGATGTAGAGGTCGGTCGGAAAGTTGCTGCGTTCGCTCACCACCAGCTTTCGGCCACTGTCCTTGTGCTGCGACAGCGCAGCGAACAGCACCTTGTAGAGATTGACCGAGGTGCTGTCGGTGCACACCACTTCGCCGGGCGCGGCGCCGATCAGTCGGGCTACCTTGTCACCCAGGCGTTGCGGCAGGTCGAACCAGCTTGCGGTGTTCCACGAGCGGATCAGGCCTTCGCCCCATTCCTTCGTCACGACTTCGGCGATGCGCGCCGCGGCGGCCGTGGGCATCACGCCGAGCGAGTTGCCGTCGAGGTAGAGCACGTCCTCGGGAATGGTGAATTGGTCGCGCAAGGCGCGCAGCGGGTCTTGCGCGTCGAGCGCGCGGCAGTCTGCAAGGGTCGTCATGTTGGAGGTTTCAGCGGGGGAGTTCGCGCAGGACCGCGCGAACGGGGGATGCATCGGCGCTGACCAGCTTGAGCGGCAGCGCGATGAGTTCGTAGTCGCCTTCGGGCACGTCGTCGAGCACGAGGTTCTCGAGCACGCGCAGGTCGAGGCGGCGGATGCGTTGGTGGCTGTCCAGCGTCTTGCTGTCGGCCGGGTCGATGCTGGCAGTGTCGATGCCGATGAGCTTCACGCCCATGGCCGCGAGGCGCTCGACGGTGGCGGGGGCGTAGGCGGCAAGCCGAGGGTCCCATCGGTCCACCGGCATGGCGGTGTAGGTGCGCACCAGCACGCGCTGCGGCAGGTTGCTGTCGACGGCGTGGGAGATGTGCTCCCATTCGATCAGCGGGCCCTTGTCGATCGCATGAATCACGCGGCAGGGGCCGAGGAAGGGCGTGAGGTCGACGTTGCCGATGGTCTGGCCTGCGGGGTCGTAGTGCAGCGGCGCATCGGCGTGCGCGCCGACGTGGGGCGAGAGCTTGATCTCGCTGACGTTCACCGGGCAGTCCGGCGAGATGGTCGCTGCCCAGCGCTGCTGGTAGGGCGTATCGCCGGGAAACACCGGCGTGCCTTCATGCACGGGCGGCGAGATGTCCCAGATTCGGGGGCGGGGTTGCTTTGAACGCATGGCGCGAAGTTAGCGCCCGGCGAGCGGTCGTGGTGTCGGTTATTTCCAACACCTTATGTGACGAGTTGAAGCCGTCAATGAAGCGGCGACAGCGCGGGCAGTCCGTGCCGGGCGCGCGCCCGCTCGCAGGCGTCGCTGCCGGCCTGCAGCTCGTGGCACGGATTGGGGCGCCATTCGTAGATGCCGCAACCCACGGCCTGGCCGATCTTGCCGGTGAGCGCTGCGCAGCGCATGGGCGTGTGGTCGGTGCCGCGCATGCGGCAGATGGCGTCGTTCACCTCGACCGCGAGGCCGGAAGGCACGCTGCCGCCGTTGTCGTCGAGCTCATGGACGCTGAAGTCGACGCGGTAGCTGGCGCAGCAGGCGCCGCATTGCTGGCAGTCATTCATGGCAAGTCCCAGTTGACGATCTGTCTCAGGAACACCGCTGAACCGGCTTTGCCGGGCCGCAGGTGTTGCCCCCGGCGAGGGGTTGGCGAAGCGACACGAAGTGCGCGGAGCCTGGGGGAGTGCCTATAACCTGCCGAGGAGCAGGAACTCCATCAGCGCCTTCTGCGCATGCAGCCGGTTCTCGGCCTCGTCCCACACCACCGACTGCGGCCCGTCGATGACCTCGGCCTGCACTTCCTCGCCGCGGTGCGCGGGCAGGCAGTGCATGAAGAGGGCGTCGGGCTGCGCGATGCGCATCATGTCCTCGTCGACGCACCAGTCGGCGAAGGCCTTGCGGCGCGCCTCGTTCTCGGCCTCGTAGCCCATGCTGGTCCAGACGTCGGTGGTGACGAGGTCGGCGCCGCGGCAGGCCTCCATCGGGTCCTGGAAGACCTTGTAGCTGTCGCCCGAGCGAATGCCCGCGATCGACTGGTCGACCTCGTAGCCGCTGGGCGTGCTCACGTGCACCGTGAAGCCCAGGATCTCGGCCGCCTGCAGCCAGGTGTTGGCCATGTTGTTGCCGTCGCCAACCCAGGCCACGGTCTTGCCCTTGAGGCACGAAAGTGCATCGCCTCCCGCGTCGCGCGAACCGCGGTGCTCGATGTAGGTGAAGATGTCCGCGAGGATCTGGCAGGGGTGGAATTCGTTGGTCAGGCCGTTGATGACCGGAACGCGCGAGTGCGCGGCGAAGGCGTCGATCTTGGTCTGCTCGTACGTGCGGATCATCAC
The DNA here is from genome assembly GCF_047304045.1 of Variovorax sp. Varisp85. Lineage (NCBI taxonomy): Bacteria > Pseudomonadati > Pseudomonadota > Betaproteobacteria > Burkholderiales > Comamonadaceae > Variovorax > Variovorax sp. Varisp85. The sequence continues at coordinate 199,532 of NZ_JBGLYN010000001.1, read as the reverse complement.
GAGGTCGACCATGCGGCTGATGACCTTGGCGCTGTCCTCGATGGGCTCGGCGCGGCCGAGCTGGCTGTCGCCGGTGGTCAGGTGCACCACGCTGCCGCCGAGCTGGTACATGCCGGCCTCGAAGCTCACGCGGGTGCGCGTGCTGGCCTTCTCGAAGATCATGGCCAGCGTGCGGTCGACCAGCGGCTGGTGCTTCTCGTAGGTCTTGAACTTCTTCTTGATGATCGCCATGCGATCGAAGAGGTAGGCATATTCGTCGGCCGTGAAGTCCGAGAACTGCAGGTAGTGGCGGATGGCGTTGGGGGTGGCGGCGGTCGTCATTGCGCTGCAGGCTCCGACAGGAAGGTTTTCACGATCGGCGCGAGGATGGCGACGATCTCGTCGGCTTCGGCCGTGGTCAGGATGAGCGGCGGCACGAGGCGGATCACCTTGTCGGCCGTCACGCTCAGCAGGAGGCCGGCGTCGCAGGCGCGGTTCAGGATCACGCCGCAGGGGCGGTCGAGCTCGATGCCGAGCATCAGGCCCTGTCCGCGGATTTCCTTCACGCCCGGCAGGCCGCCGATTTCGCGCTCCAGCGCGGCCTTCAGGTGGGCGCCCACGGTGGCAGCGTTCTCGAGCAGCTGGTGCTCTTCCATGATGCGGATGGTCTCGATGCCGGCGCGCATCGCGAGCGGGTTGCCCCCGAATGTGGTGCCGTGGTTGCCGGGCCCGAAGATGTTGGCGGCCTTGGGGCCGGCCACCACGGCGCCGATCGGCACGCCCGAGCCCAGGCCCTTGGCCAGCGGCATGACGTCGGGCTTGATGCCCGCCCACTGGTGGGCGAACCATTTGCCGGTACGGCCCATGCCGCACTGCACCTCGTCGATCATCATGAGCCAGTCGCGCTCGTCGCACAGGGCGCGCACCTGCTTCAGGTATTCCCAGCGCATCGGGTTGATGCCGCCTTCGCCCTGGATGGTTTCGAAGAACACGGCCACAACATTGGGGTTGCCTTCGGTGGCCTTCTTCAGTGCCTCGATGTCGTTCAGCGGCACGCGGATGAAGCCCTCGACCAGCGGGCCGAAGCCGGCCTGCACCTTGGGATTGCCGGTGGCCGAGAGGGTGGCGATGCTGCGGCCGTGGAAGGCGGCTTCGTAGACGACGATCTCGGGACGCTCGATTCCCTTGTCATGGCCGAACTTGCGGGCCAGCTTCAGTGCGGCTTCGTTGGCTTCGAGACCCGTGCAGCAGAAGAACGCGTTGGTGAGGCCCGAGATTTCGGTCAGCTTGGTGGCGAGCTGCTCCTGGCCGGTCACGTGGTAGTAGTTGGAACTGTGGATCAGCTTGGTCAGCTGGTCCTGCAGGGCGGGCACCAGCTCGGGGTGGTTGTGGCCCAGGGTGTTCACTGCGATGCCGCCGAGGCCGTCGATGTAGGCCTTGCCCGTGGTGTCCCAGACTCGGCAGCCCTGGCCGTGCGACAGCGCGATCGGCAGGCGACCGTAGGTGTTCATGACGTGGGGCGAGGTGGGCTGGGCGGTAGCGCTCATTCGGGTTCTCCAGATAGGGAACGCGGATTCTAGGCGTGCGGTTTGACGGCTTCGTTGAGGATTGCGCATTACAGCAATGCCCCGTGTTCAGGATGCAAAAAGTGCCGCGGATAGAATCGCTTGCTGCACCGCAGCACCTGCTCCGGTCGCCTCATTCAACGATGATTTCCTCCACTGCCAAAGAAATCTTCATCCAGGGAATTACCAAGGATGGCCGGACCTTTCGCCCGAGCGATTGGGCCGAGCGCCTGGCCGGCGTCATGAGCTCTTTTCGCCCCGGCGGCGCCTTTCCGGGCAGCTACCTGAGCTATTCGCCCTGGTGCGTGCCGACGACCATCAATGGCGTGAAGTGCGTGGTCGTGAACCGAGCGCTGCGCGACGCCGAGCCCATGGCTTGGGACTTCTGTGTGAATTTCGCCAAGGACAACGATCTGCAGGTCGCCGAAGCCTGTCTGGTTCCCGACACCCCACCCCCAAAGGCCTGACCGGCCTTTTTTCTTGTCCGTCCCCTGGTTTCATGAACCAGCCGGGCATGAAAAAACCGCCCGAAGGCGGTTTTTTACACTTTGCTGCAGCGCACCCCGATCAAACGGCGGACCGGAGGATTCCGATCCGGGCTTGCCTGACAGGTGTCAGGCGGCGGCCTTTTCAGGCGCCAGGGCGAGGGCCTTGACCTTGGCCGACAGGCGGCTCTTGTCGCGGGCGGCCTTGTTCTTGTGGAAGATGCCCTTGTCGGCGACGGTGTCGACGATGCTCTGGGCCTTCGCGAACAGTTCGCTTGCCTTGGTCTTGTCGCCAGCCAGAACAGCCTTTTCGACGTTCTTGACAGCGGTACGGTATTTGGAGCGCAGCGAGGTGTTCGCAGCGTTGAGCTTGGTGTCCTGGCGGACGCGCTTACGGCCGGAGGCGAGGCGCGGGTTCTTCTTCTTGGGCTTGGCGGATGCCATATTTAATGTTCCTTAGGTGTCTGAGGATGATGCAGCAAAGCCCTCGATTATAGGCCGGGTTGCCTTTTCCGCCGAATCGGCCCGTTTCAGGGGTTTGGCGGGCCCTACACTCGGCCCCCGTGTCCCTGCTCAAATCCGCCTCCACCGTCTCCCTGCTGACCCTCGCCTCGCGGATCACGGGCCTCGTGCGCGACGTGCTGTTTGCCTCGGTTTTCGGCGTCAGCGCGCTGACCGACGCGTTCAACGTCGCATTCCGCATCCCCAACCTGTTCCGGCGGGTCTTCGGCGAAGGCGCCTTCAGCCAGGCCTTCGTGCCGGTGCTGGCCGCGCGCAAGGCCGAAGCCGGGGAGGAGGGCGCCAGGCAGCTCATCGACCACGTCGCCACGCTGTTGACCTGGACGCTGCTGATCGTCTGCGTGGCAGGCGTGGCCGGCGCGCCCCTGCTGGTCTGGGCCATGGCCAGCGGGCTGCCCGGCTTCGACGCCGCCATCGTCATGACGCGTTGGATGTTCCCGTACATCGGCTTCATGTCGCTGGTGGCGCTGGCGGGCGGCATTCTCAACACCTGGCGCAAGTTCGCGGTGCCGGCGGCCTCGCCGGTGCTGCTCAACGTGGCGCTGATCCTGTCGATTCTGGTCGGGGCGCCGCTTTTCCGGCACTGGGGCATCGAGCCGATCTATGCACAGTGCGTGGGCGTGATGGTGGGCGGCGTGCTGCAGCTTGCGCTGCAGATGCCGGCACTGCGCAAGCTGGGGCTGATGCCGCGCGTGGGAACCAGCCTTCGGGCGCTGCGCACCGCCTGGACCGACCCGAACACGCGCAAGGTGCTCAGGCTGATGCTGCCCGCGCTGCTGGGTGTGAGCGTGGCGCAGATATCGCTGCTCATCAACACGCAGATCGCCTCCCACCTGGCGGTGGGCAGCGTCACCTGGATCACCAACGCCGACCGGCTGATGGAGTTTCCCACCGCGATGCTCGGCGTCGCCCTCGGCGTGGTGCTGATGCCGCAGCTGGCCGGCGCCCGCGCCGCCAAGGACGACGCGCGCTATTCCTCGCTGCTCGACTGGGGCCTGCGCCTCGTGGTGCTGCTGTCGGCGCCGTGCGCCGTCGCCTTGCTGCTGTTCGCAAAACCGCTGGTGGCGGTGCTCTTCCACAACGGCGCCTACTCGGGAGAGGACGTGGGCCGCACCACCCTGGCGCTGATGGGCTACGGCGTCGGGCTGGTCGGCATCGTGGCCGTGAAGGTGCTGGCACCCGGCTACTACGCCAAGCACGACACGCGCACGCCGATGCTCATCGCCGTGGGCGTGCTGGTGCTGACGCAGATCCTCAACATCTTCCTGGTGCCGGCGCTGCAGCACGCGGCGCTGACCCTGACCATCGCCATCGGCGCGCTGGTCAACTCGACGTGGCTGCTGGTCGGCCTGGTGCGCCGCGGCAGCTACAGGCCCGAGCCGGGCTGGGGCAGGTTCGCGCTGCAGGTGCTGGCCGGCACGCTGGTGCTGGCGGGCCTGTTGGTCTGGGGCTCGGCGCATTTCGACTGGATCGCTCTGCGCGACCAGCGCCTGCTGCGCATCGGCCTGCTCGCCGCGCTGATCGCCGGCGCCGCGCTGCTCTATTTCGCCGTGCTGGCGGCGGTGGGTGTGCGGCTGCGCAGCTTCGTTCGCCGCTGAACCCTCGCGCGCAGGCGCCGCAATCCGCACGTGTCCCGCCTTGACGCACCTGGCGGGCTCCTCTACAAAGACACATGACGTTCAGCTTTCAGGTTCCCACCGCACTGGAGTATTTCGAATCGCTGGTCTGCAGCGACGATCACTTTCCGCTGCTCGAAGCGGCCGCCAGCCTGGCGCAGGACGAATACCCCGAACTCGATGTGCAGCAGGTGCTGGGCGATGTCGACCAACTCCTCGCCCGCCTCAAGCGCCGCCTGCCGGCCGACGCCGCGCCACTGGCCCGCCTGCGCGCCCTGAACCAGTTCTTCTTCAACGACCTGAGCTTCGGCGGCAACGTCAACGACTACTACGACCCCGACAACAGCTACCTGAACGCCGTGCTGCGCACCCGCCGCGGCATTCCGATCTCGCTGGCCGTGCTGTGGATGGAGCTGGCGCAGGGCCTGGGCCTGCAGGCGCGCGGCATCGGCTTTCCGGGGCATTTCATGCTCAAGGTGACGCTGCCCAAGGGGCAGGTGGTGATCGATCCCTTCACCGGCAAGTCGCTGTCGCGCGAGGAACTGGGCGAGCGGCTCGAGCCCTACAAGCGCAGCAACGGCCTCGTCGGCGATTTCGACGTGCCGCTGGGCCTGTACCTGCAGCCTGCCAGTCCGCGCGAAATCATCGCCCGCATGCTGCGCAACCTGAAGGAAGTGCATCACGCGCAGGAAGACTGGCAGCGCGTCATCGCCGTGCAGGACCGCCTGATCGCGCTGCTGCCCAGCGCCTGGGGCGAGTACCGCGACCGCGGCGTCGCGCACGCCGAACAGGGCAACACGACGCAGGCCGTGCGCGACCTGGAAACCTACCTGGCGAAGGCCGAGGACGCCCTCGACATCGACGCGATTGCCGAGCGCGTCGCCACCCTTCGCCGCACGGCCAATTGAAATGGACGCGAAGGCCGGTGTGAGCCCGGCGCCCGATCTGGGCACCCTGCATGAATTCCATGGCGTTCAGCCGGTGCTGCCGGTGTCGGATGTCTCGCGCGCCGCGCGCTGGTTTCGCGACGTGCTGGGCTTCGAGCTCGATTTCATCGCGGGAGAGCCGCCCAGCTACGCCCGCGTGAAGAAGGGCGACCGCAGCTACGGCGACCCGGTCTACCTGCGGCTGTGGCAGTGCAACGCGCGCGAGGCCAAACCTTGGCGCGGCGAAATCGTGATCCACGTGGGCAAGGACATCGACGGGCTGCATGCCGCTTACGTGAAGCGCGGCGTGACGATCATCGAGCCGCCGGTCTCCCAGCCTTGGGGACTGCGCGAATTCGCGATCCGCGAGCCCGACGGGCATGTGTTGCGCTTCTGCGGCTACCTGCCCTGAAGCCTCGAGTTTCTGAAGCACAAAATTACAAATAGATCGACGCGAGCGTGTCGATCCGTCTTCCGCTCGTCCGACGTGTGAACAGGAGCAGGCAAATTCCATCGAGCCGCTCCCAAGCTCATCAACCTTCAGGAGAAACGACATGCGATTCATGATTCTGGTCAAGGCCAACGCCGATTCCGAAGCCGGCGTGATGCCCAGCACCGAAATCCTCACGGCCATGGGCAAGTTCAACGAGGAACTGGTCAAGGCCGGCGTGCTGCTGGCTGGCGAAGGCCTGCACCCCAGCTCCAAGGGGGTGCGCGTGCGCTGCGAGGGTCCGGCCAAGCGCACCGTCATCGACGGCCCCTTCGCCGAGACCAAGGAGCTGCTGGCCGGCTTCTGGCTGTTCCAGTGCAAGTCCAAGGAAGAAGCCATCGAATGGATCAAGCGCAGTCCGTTCCAGGAAGGCGAGATCGAGATCCGCCAGGTGTTCGAGGCGGCCGACTTCGGCGACTCGATGACGCCCGAGCTGCTCGCCCAGGAAGACCGCCTGCGGGCCGAGACCGAGGCCCGCGCCAAGGCCGGCGGCTGAAGCGGCCGCCAGCACAACGCAACCGGACCTACCCAAGGAGACGCACCATGCGATTCATGCTGCTGATGATTCCCCACGGCTACGAAACCGCCGCGCCCGGCACCATGCCCGACGACGTCGAGGCGGTGTCGGCCATGATGGCCTACAACGAGTCGCTGCAGAAAGCCGGCGTGCTGATCAGCTGCGACGGCCTGCATCCCCCCTCGATGGGCGCGCGTGTGAGCTTCAAGGACCGCAAGCCCACCGTGGTCGACGGCCCCTTTGCCGAGGCGAAGGAAGTGCTCGGCGGCTTCTGGATCATCGACGTGCCCTCGCGCGCCGCCGCCATCGAATGGGCCAGCCGCTGCCCGGGCGGCGACAACGAGGTCATCGAGGTGCGCCAGATCCAGGAGATCGGCGACTTCCCGGCCGACGTGCAGGCCGTGGCCACCGAATTCACGTCGATGCAGACGGTGAAGAAGACCGGCGCATGAGCCACGGCGAGGGCCGCGCGGACACCACCGCCATCCGCCGCACCATCGAGGCGGTATGGCGCATCGAGTCCGCGAAGATCATCGCCACTGTCGCGCGCATGGTGCGCGACGTGGGGCTGGCCGAAGAGCTGGCCCAGGACGCGCTGGTCTCGGCCCTCGAGCAATGGAGCGAATCGGGCGTGCCCGACAACCCGGCGGCCTGGCTCACGGCAGTGGCCAAGCGCCGCGCCCTCGACCGCCTGCGCCACCTGCAACTGGCCGAACGCAAGGCCGGCGAGATCGGCCGCGAACTCGACGCCCGGCACGACATGGCGCAGCACGATTTCGCCGAGGCGGTCGATGCCGCGCTCGACGACGACATCGGCGACGACCTGCTGCGCCTGGTGTTCACCGCCTGTCACCCGGTGCTGTCGACCGAGGCGCGCGTGGCGCTCACGCTGCGGCTGATGGGCGGCCTCACCACCGGCGAGATCGCTCGCGCCTTCCTCGTGCCCGAAGCCACCGTGGCGCAGCGCATCGTGCGCGCCAAGCGCACGCTGGCCGAGGCGCGCGTGCCTTTCGAGGTGCCGCGCCGGCACGAGCTCGAGGCACGGCTCGCCTCGGTGCTCGAAGTGCTCTATCTGATCTTCAACGAAGGCTATTCGGCCACCGCCGGCGACGACTGGATGCGTCCGGCGCTGTGCGACGAAGCCATGCGCCTGGGCCGCATCGTGGCCGAGCTGGTGCCCGGCGAATCCGAAGTGCACGGCCTCGTGGCGCTGATGGAAATCCAGGCCTCCCGCACCGCCGCGCGTGTGGGTGCCTCGGGCGAACCGGTGCTGCTGCTCGAACAGAACCGGGCGCGCTGGGACCAGATGCTGATCCGCCGCGGCCTCGCGGCGCTCACGCGCGCCGAGTCGCTCGGCGGCGCGCTCGGCCCCTATGCGCTGCAGGCGGCCATCGCCGCCTGCCACGGCCGCGCGCGCACCGCCGACGAAACCGACTGGGGCCGCATCGCCGCGCTCTACGACGCGCTGGCCGAGCTCACGCCGTCGCCCATCGTCGAACTCAACCGCGCGGTGGCGCTGTCGATGGCGTTCGGGCCGGCCGCGGGGCTGGAGGTTGTGGACGCGCTCACGGGCGAGCCGGCACTGCAGGGCTACCACCTGCTGCCGACCGTGCGCGGCGACCTGCTCTTCAAGCTCGGCCGCCGCGACGAGGCGCGCAAGGAATTCGATCGCGCGGCTTCGCTCACCCGCAACACGCGCGAACGGGCGCTCCTGCTGGCACGTGCGCGGGCGTGCACCCTGAACTGAACGGTTGCTGAAGCTGCGGCAGCCTGGGCGAGAGGAAAATGCGCGCCATGCGCCGCACCCCTGCCTTCCGTTTCCTGTGCATCCTTGGCCTGACCTTGCTGTCGGCCGCATCGGCCTGTGCCCAGTTCGATCCTGCCAAGGTGTGGGTCGAACCGCCGGCCATCGCGGCGCGCTTTCCCGATCCGCCCGTGAGCTACGCCACGCCGGGCTTTCGCGCCGGCCGCACCGATTTCGCTTCGCACGCCGAGGTGCTGGCCTTTCTCGATGACCTGGCGCGCCAGTCGCCGAACGTGCGCGTCGAACGCCTGGGCGTGTCGCAACAGGGGCGCGAGATGCCTCTGGTGCTGCTTGCCGACCAGGGTCGCGTCGATCCTGCGCGGCCCACTGTCATGGTGATCGGCCAGCAACACGGCAACGAGCCAGCCGGCGGCGAAGCGGTGCTGGCCCTGGCGCAGCAGTTCGCCAGCGGGCCGGGCGCGGCGCTGCTGCAGAAGGTGAACCTCGTGCTGCTGCCGCGCGGCAACCCTGACGGCGCGGAGCACTTCACCCGCGTCACCGCCAACGGCATCGACGTGAATCGCGACCACCTGTTGCTGCGCACGCCCGAGGCCCGCTCGATCGCGGCCGCCACCCTGCGCTTTCGGCCGCAGGTGGTGCTCGACCTGCACGAGTTCACCGTCGGCGGTCGCTGGATCGACAAGTTCGGCGCGGTCATGAAGTACGACGGCCTGCTGCAGCCCGCCACCGTGGGCAACCTGGATGCCGCCATTGCCGCGAGCGCGCAGCGCGACTACGTCGACGCCATCCAGGCTGCGTTCACGCAGGCGGGGCTGCAGGGCTTCAAGTACCACACCACTTCTGGCGGCAAGAGCGCCGACCGCACCGTCTCGATGGGCGGTGTGCAGCCCGACACCGGCCGCAATGTGAGCGGCCTGCATCAGGCCGTGAGCCTGCTGCTGGAAGTGCGGGGCGTGGGGCTGGGCCGCGCGCATTTCGCCCGTCGCGTGTACACGCAGGTGCTGGCCGCCACCACCGTCATCGAGACGGCGGCGCGCCAGGGCCCGGCGCTGATGCAGCTCACCGCGCAGGCCGGCCAGCGCGCCAAGGCCGACGCCTGCCACGGAGACCTCGTGGTCGAGGCCTGGCAGACGACGACGCGCCAGCGCCTGGACTTTCTCGACGAGAAGAGCGGGGAAGAAAAGGCGGTCGACGTCGAGTGGCGCGCGGCCGAGCCGCTGAAGGTCGCCAATGCGCGCCCGCGGCCGTGCGGCTATCTGCTGGCGGCCAGTGAAACGGTGGCCGTGCAGCGCCTGCAGATGCTGGGCGTGCGCGTCGAGCGCATCGACAGCGCCGCGCCGTGGCAGGTCGAGCGCTACGAGATCCTGTCGCAGAGCGACGGCCGGCGCCAGGACGCGCGCGGCGCCATCGAGGACGGCGAGGCGATCCGCGCCTTCCGCGTGCGGCCAAGGATGGGGCGTGCCGTGATGCCGCCGGGCAGCTTCTATGTGTCGCTGGCGCAGCCGCTGTCGCCCTTGGTCAGCGTCGCGCTGGAGCCCGATTCGCAGAACAGCTATGCGGCCAACCGCCTGCTGGAGATCGGCGACGACAAGCTGCTGCGCGTGACCGGCCCCGCGCCTGCGGGCGTCTGGCACTGAGCGCCCCCGGGGCGCAGCCCGAACACCCGTCAGGTTTTCAGCGGCGTATTCGCCTCGGACGGCGAACCCGGCAAGCCGAACTGGTGCCACGCGCGACGCAACTGCGTATCGGAGCCGAAGCCCGACAGTTCCGCCGCTCGCGTGACGTTCGCACCCGAGGCCAGCGCCAGTTGCGCGGCCGCCAGCCGCAGCCGGCGCAGGTACGCCAGCGGCGCCACGCCCGCATGCTCGACGAACAGGCGCGTGAGATGCCGCGCCGAGGTGTGCGCCACCTCCGCCATGCGCGGCACGCTCCACTCGGCCTGAGGCTGTTCGCTGACCGCGTCCTGCACCCGGTGCAGCGCGGCATGCAGATGGTTGCGGTAGGCGAGAAAGGGCGACAGCTCCGGATCGTTCGGGCCGCGCCGCAGCGCTACCACCATGGTCTGCGCCACCTGGGCCGCGAGGGCTTCGCCGCAAATCTCGCCGATGCGGTGCAGCACGAGGTCGATGCCGGTCGTGACGCCCGCGCTGCTGTAGAGCGGTGGGTCGATCACGAAGACGCGGTTGGCCACCACGTCGCAGCGTGGCTCCACCGTGCGCAGTTCGTCCAGGTGATGGTGGTGTGTGGTGGCGCGTCGGCCCGCGAGCGCGCCGGCATGCGCCGCAAGCACGGCGCCGGCGCAGATCGTCACCAGCTCCAGCCGGCTGCGCTCGAAGCGCAGGCCGCGCAGCCAGTGCAACAGGTCTTGCGCCTCGGGATTGTCGATGGCGATGCTGTTCCCGGGCAGGCCGACCAGCACCACCCAGGCCGGGCCGTCCCACCGCGTGGGCAGCGACGCCAGCCCGGTGAGCGCAACGCCGACCGAGCTGAGGGAATCGGGCCGGGGGCTCGCGAACTCGAGCGTGAAGCGCTCAGGCTGGCCCGTTGCGCGCAGCCGCTGGTTGGCGATGCGCAGGGCCTCGGCCGGCCCGGCCCAGTCGAGCACCAGGCTGCCGGGCAGGAGCGCGAAGACTACGCGGATGGGCTGTTGCTGCTGTTGTGGGTCCATGCGTAGTCCATCTGGCGCGCGGTGCGCTCGGCCAGTTCGCGTCCGGCCAGGCGTTCGACCAGGTGCAGGCTCATGTCTATGCCCGCGCTGATGCCGGCCGAGCTGACGATGCGGCCGCTGTCGACCCAGCGCACGCCTTCGCGCACGTCGAGTCGCGGAAACTGCGCGCGCAGGTCGGCGATGTCTTCCCAGTGCGTGGTGACTGCTTGGTGCGTGACCACGCCGCTCTTCGCGAGCAGGAAGGCGCCGGTGCAGACCGATGCCACGAGCTGCGCGCCGGCTGCGCTTTTCGCGATCCAGCGCAAGGTGTCGGGGCTGGCCATCGGCACATCGACCACGCCGCCGGGAACGATCAATACGTCGGCTTTCGGGCTGCCTTCGAGCGTTTGGTCGGCCAGCAGGCGAAGGCCCGCGCGCGCCTGCACGGGCGATGCCTGTGCGACCGGGGCCACCTCGAACGGCGCGGCCGTGCCGGGCTGCATCCGTTGGCTGACGCGGCTGGCGGTGGTGAACACCTCGAAGGGACCGGCAAAGTCGAGTGCTTCGACGCCGTCGTAGGCCAGGATCAGCACGCGCAGGCTCATGCGCTTGCCTCCGCGCCGGCGCGTTCCAGCGCCTGCGCCACGCTGCAGACCGTCGCGAACCGGCCGTGCAGCACGGTGGCGGTGCGCGCCTTGATGTCGGCGGCGGCCAGCGGCCGGCCGTCGGGCTGGGTCATGTCGAAGGTCAGGGTGGCGTCGGTCACGTAGTCGATTTCCCAGCCCAGGTCCGAGGCATGGCGTGTGGTGGTTTCGCAGCATTGCTCGGAGCGGATGCCGCTCACGATGAGCCGGCCGATGCCGTTCTGCGTGAGCCAGATGTCCAGTCCGCTGTTGACCAGCGCGCTGTGGCGGTGCTTGGTGAAGGTGGCCGCGGCCTCGAAATCAGCCAGGCCTTCTATGGGCCGGATGTGGCCCGATTCGACCGCGAAGGGATTGCTTGCGTCGGCCGGTTCGTCGACGTGGAAGACCCGCACGATCGGCGTGCCGGCAGCGGCGCAGCCTGCGATGAGCGTGTTCTGCGCGGCGAGGTAGGGAGCGGCCTGGCGTTCGTCCCAGTAGGGGCGCTGGCGAAACGACGCCTGGGCGTCAATCACAATCAGACAGGTTTTCATGGCGGTGGCTCGCAAGGGCGGAATGAATGATGCGCCTATTCTTGTGCGTTGCCAGCCCAGGGTCCGTTCGGGAGCGGACCAGAATCGATCAGATCAGGACATCGCCGGGTACCGTCTTTTCAGACCAGCGCCGCCGCCTGCAGCTCTTTCTTCAGGTACGCGTAGTACAGCGGCGCCGCCACCAGCCCGGCCGGCCCGAACACCGCCTCGGCCACGAACATCACGGCCAGCAGCTCCCACACGCTCATCTGCGTGCGCGCGCCGACCACCTTGGCGTTGATGACGTACTCGGCCTTGTGGATCACGATCAGGAAGATCAGGCAGGCCAGCGCCGTGACCGGCGACACCGAGAGGCCCACCAGCGTGATCACCGAGTTGCAGACCAGGTTGCCCACGATCGGCACCAGTCCGGCCAGGAAGGTGAGGGTGATGAGCGCCGGCGTGTACGGCAGGTGCGCGCCCCACAGCGGCATGACGAACAGCAGGAAGATGGCGGTCAGCAGCGTGTTGAAGGCCGCAATCCAGAACTGGGCCGCCACGATCTGGCCGAAGGCCTCGCCGAAGGTCTGCACGCGCTGGTGCAGCTGCTCGGCCAGCGGCATCCGGCGCAGCGGCGCGTGCGACACGGCGGCCAGGCTGCCCACGATCAGGCCCACGTACGAAAACAGGATGCCGTGCAGCCAGGCCCGCCCGGCCACGGCGAGCGAACCGGCCTGCGCGCGCAGGTAGTTGGCGATCACGCGCTGGATTTCGGCGGCGCCCTCGGGCAGGTAGACCGCGATCTCGACCGGCAGCTTGGAGCGCAGCTCGAGCACCGTGCGCGCCGTGTAGTCGAGCAGCTCGCGGTACTGGTCGGGCGCGTCGACGATGTATTCGCGGGCCTGCGACAGCAGCAGCGTGATCAGCGCAATCGGCCCCACCAGCACGACGACGACAGCCAGCACGCGGGCCCAGCCGTCGGTGCGCTGGCTGGGGGCCGGATTGCGCCGCGTGTCGCCAGCCAGCAGCCGCGCGAACCACCGCGTGGCCAGGAAGCCGATGCATACGCAGAGCAATCCTGGCAGCAGGTGCTCCCACATCACCAGCATCAGCGTTCCCAGCATCAGCAGGTAGCTTGCGATCGTCACGCCGCGCGAGGCCGTGGCGCGGTGGATGGGGACCGTCGGAACGGCGGTGGTGACGGGTTGCGGCTTCTTGGCCATCCGGGGGTGTCAGGCGCTCTGTTCGGGAAAGTGGAAGGTGCGGCCGCCGCTCAGCCGACGACCACCGCGGCGCCTTCGCCGCGCGCGGCGATCACGCCGATTTCATGCACCGATTCGCCAGCGGCGCGCAGCGTGGCCGCGCAGGCGGCGGCTTCTGCCGCATCGATCACCACGACCATGCCGATGCCGTTATTGAAGGTGCGGTTCATCTCGATGTCGTCGATGCCGGCCACCTTCTGCAGCCAGGCGAACAGCTCCGTCTGCGGCCAGCTGCCCTTCTTGAGGTGGGCGGCTGTACCTTCGGGCAGCACGCGCGGGATGTTCTCGAGCAGGCCGCCGCCGGTGATGTGGGCCAGCGCCTTGATTGGATGCTTGGCCAGCGCCTCGAGCACCGGCTTCACGTAGAGGTGGGTGGGTTCCATCACGGCTTGGCGGAAGGGCTTGCCGTCGAGCGTGGCGGGCAAATCGGCGCCGGCACGCTCGATCACCTTGCGCACGAGGCTGAAACCATTGGAATGCACGCCGGCCGAGGCCAGGCCCAGCACCACGTCGCCGGGCTTGACGTTCTGGCCCGTGAGGATCTTCGACTTCTCGACCGCGCCGACCGCGAAGCCCGCGAGGTCGTATTCGCCGGCCGGGTACATGCCGGGCATTTCAGCGGTTTCGCCGCCGATGAGGGCGCAGCCCGACAGCTCGCAGCCGCGCGCGATGCCGCCGATGACGGCCGCGGCCGTGTCGACTTCGAGCTTGCCGCAGGCGAAGTAGTCGAGAAAGAACAGGGGCTCGGCGCCCTGCACCAGCACGTCGTTGACGCTCATGGCCACGAGGTCGATGCCGACCGTGTCGTGCATGTTCCATTCGAAAGCCAGCTTGAGCTTGGTGCCCACGCCGTCGGTGCCGCTCACCAGCACCGGCTCCTTGTAGCGCTTGGGCACTTCGAACAGGGCGCCGAAGCCGCCGATGCCGGCCAGCACGCCCTCGCGCAGGGTTTTCTTGGCCAGCGGCTTGATGCGGTCGACCAGCGCATCGCCGGCATCGATGTCGACACCGGCGTCCTTGTAGCTGAGCGGGGTGGGCGTGGAGGAGGTCATGGGTGGTCGAGGTCGGGAGGGACGCGAAAGGATGCGGAGAGTAGGAGCGGAAGGCGGCTCCGGTAACCATGTTGGCCGGGCCGATAGAATTCCTCACGATTTTAAGGGCCCTCGCGGCCCCCTCCATGAACCTTCCCGGGATGAAACAGCTCGCGCTCGATATCGGCATTGCGACGGGCCCCAGCTTCGACGCCTTTTTTGCCGGCCCCAACGAGGCGGCGCTGCGGCACCTGCAAGTGTGGGTGGGCGGCGCCGGCAGCCCTGCGCTGCACTCGCCGGTGCCCACCTACCTGTGGGGCGAAGGCGGCAGCGGCAAGACCCATCTGCTCGAATCGGTGCGTGTCGCACTGCGCGAGCAGGGCGCCAGCGTGGGCTGGCTGCACGCCGGCCTGCTGGAGCCGCCCGAGTTCGACGAGCGCTGGGGCGCCGTGCTGCTCGACGACGTCCACCTCTATACCGCCGTGCAGCAGCACGCGGCCTTCAACTGGTTCGTCAACGCCCAGACCCTGCAGCGCGGCGTGGTCGCCGCCGGCGCCCTGCCGCCGGCCGACCTGCCGCTGCGCGAAGACCTGCGCACCCGCCTCGGCTGGGGCCACGTGTTCCACTTGCAGGTGCTGAGCGAAAGCGAACGCCGCGCGGTGCTGCGCCAAGCCGCCGATGCACGCGGCGTGATGCTGTCCGACGAAGTGCTCGACTACATGCTGCACCGCTTCAGCCGCGACCTCGGCAGCCTGATGGAGCTGCTCACGCAGCTCGACGGCTATGCCCTGCAGACGCAACGCGCGATCACCATTCCGCTGATCCGCTCCATGCTCGAGAACGAATAAAGAGCGAACAAGGCTTCCAACCAACAATGATCAAGAAATTCATCGACAAGCTGCTCGGCAAGAACGCCGGCGGCGCACAGGGCAAGAGCCGCTTCGGCAAGCGCCAGGAGGTGCCGGCAGAGGTTCACAAGATCGATCCGGCCCTGGTCGACGAACGCGCGAAGAACGTGGTCACCACACTGCAGCAGGCCGGCTACGAGGCCTACGTGGTGGGCGGCGCGGTGCGCGACCTGCTGCTGGGGCTGCGACCGAAAGACTTCGACGTGGCAACCAACGCCACGCCCGAGCAGGTCAAGTCGCTGTTTCGTCGCGCCTTCATCATCGGGCGGCGCTTTCGCATCGTGCACGTGGTGTACGGCCGTGGGCGCGAGCACGAGGTGATCGAGGTTTCGACTTTCCGCGCCTACATGGACAACGCCGCCGCCGAGCAGGTTGCAGGCAACGAGCGCACCAGCAAGGGCGAGCTCGCGAGCATGAAACACGCCGTGGACGCCAGCGGCCGGGTGCTGCGCGACAACGTCTGGGGTCCGCAGGAAGAAGACGCGGCGCGCCGCGACTTCACCGTCAACGCGATGTACTACGACCCGGCCAACCAGGTCGTGGTCGACTATCACAACGGCATCAAGGACGCCCAGAAGCTCACGCTGCGCATGATCGGCGACCCGGCCACGCGCTACCGCGAAGACCCGGTGCGCATCATTCGTGCCATCCGCTTCTCGGCCAAGCTCGCCGCGCTGGGCTTCAAGATGGAAGCCAAGACGGCGGCTCCACTGGTCGAATCGAGCAAGCTGCTGGCCGACGTGCCGCAGAGCCGCCTGTTCGACGAGATGCTCAAGCTGCTGCAGACCGGCCACGCCATCGCGACGGTCGAGCAACTGAACAAGCTCGGCCTGGCCCGTGGCATCTACCCGCTGCTCGACGTGGTGGTCGAGCGCGCCGACCAGCCCTTCGTGAAGGCAGCCCTGCAGGACACCGACCGCCGCGTCGGCGAAGGCAAGCCCGTGGCGCCCAGCTTCCTGCTGGCCTGCGTGCTGTGGGCCGACGTGCGCGACGGCTGGGCCCAGCGCCAGGAGGGCCGGCACGGCCAGCGCGCGCAACCGCCGTTCCCGGCGTTGCAGGACGCCATCGACGACGTGTTCAACGCCCGTATCGGCGATGTCTCGGGCCGCGGCAAGCTGGCCGCCGACATGCGCGAGATCTGGATGATGCAGCCGCGTTTCGACAAGCGCACCGGCTCCACGCCCTACAGCCTGGTCGAGCAGGCGCGCTTCCGCGCCGCCTTCGACTTCATGCGCCTGCGCGCCGACGTGGGTGAAGTCGGCGAGGCGATTGCCGAGTGGTGGCAGGAGTTCAGCATCGCCGACGACGTGCGCCGGCAGGACCTGCTGGAGCAGGTGCGCGAAGAGCAGAAGGTGCGCCAGCGCGTGCGGGTGCGCGAAACCCCGCCGCCGAAGCCGCGCAGCGTGCCGGTGGCGCGCCAGGACGCCGATTCGGACGCCGAGGACGAGGTCGAAGTCGAAGCCGGCGCCGTGCCGCCCGATGGCGAGGCCGTGCCGCGCAAACGCCGGCGTCGCCGCAAGCCGCGTTCCGCGGGTGGAGGCGGCGAGAGCGCCGCAGGCGCATGAGCGCGTCCGGCAAGCCGAAGGACGGCAAGAAAAGCGGCGCCCCCACGGGCAAGCCGGCAGGGGCCAGGCCCGCGGGTGCCAAGGGCGCGCCCGCGGCTCGGCGAGCGCCCACGCGGTCTCCGGGCCGCGTGCGGGAGGACTATCCGACCGTGCAGGCTTTCGTCGCCATCGGCGCCAACCTCGGCGATGCCCAGGCGGCCGTCAAGGCGGCCATGGATGCTCTGGGCGCATTGCAGCGAACCCAGGTGACGGCCCGCTCGTCGCTCTATCGCAGCGCGCCGGTCGATGCCACGGGCCCCGATTTCATCAACGCCGTGGTGGCCTTGCGCACCGGGCTCGACGCCGAGCAGCTGCTCGTCGCCCTGCAGCGTCTCGAGACGCAGGCCGGGCGCGAGCGGGCTTTTCCCAACGCGCCGCGCACGCTCGATCTCGACCTGCTGATGCACGGCAATTCGGTGATGGATACGCCCGAGCTGACCCTGCCGCACCCCCGCATGCGTGACCGCGCCTTCGTGCTGAAGCCGCTGGCCGAGATCGCGCCCGACAAGGTGCCGCGCGCTGCGCTGGCCCGTGTGTCGGGCCAGGTGATCGAACGCATCCGGAACTGACCGGGCAACGGGCCTGGAACCCCGGCGCAGCGGTCCGGTTCCGGGCTCCCATTACACTTGCGCGGTTTTTCACGACTCCGTCACACGTTTGTGGCTGGGCGAGACCCGAGATCCCAGGAGAGCGCCATGTTCGGCAAGCTGCTGCCCCGCGAGGGGAATTTTTTTGAGATGTTCAACCAGCACGCCGAGCGCATCGTCGAGGCAGCGCGCGCGTTCGAGCAACTGGTCGCCAACTACAACGACGTGCACCTGCGCGAGCAGTACAACCGCGACGTCGACAACGCCGAGCGAGCCGCCGACCGCGTGACGCACGACGTCAACCGGCTGATCCACAAGACCTTCATCACACCCATCGACCGCGAGCAGATCCACAAGCTCATCAACACGATGGACGACGTGGCCGACCTGATCCAGGACTCCGCCGAGACCATGGCGCTGTACGACGTGCGCCACATGACCGAAGAGATCGTGCGCCTCACGGCCCTGAGCGTGAAGTGCTGCGACCGCCTGAAGGACGCCGTCAAGTTCCTCGGCAAGATCGCCGACCCGGCCGTGGCCGAGGCCACGCTGAAGACCTGCGAGGAAATCGACCGCCTCGAGTCGGACGCCGACCGTGTGATGCGCAGCGCCATGAGCAAGTTGTTCCGCGAGGAGCCCGACGTGCGCGAAGTGATCAAGCTCAAGGCGATCTACGAGCTGCTGGAAACGATCACCGACAAGTGCGAGGACGTGGCCAACGTGATCGAGGGCATCGTCCTCGAGAATTCCTGAGCGGGTAGCGACCGATGGCAACGGTTCAGGTCGCCCTCTGGGTGGTGATAGTGCTGGTCGTGCTCGCGATCCTGTTCGACTTCATGAACGGGTTCCACGATGCCGCCAATTCGATCGCGACGGTGGTGTCCACCGGGGTGCTCAAGCCGGGGCAGGCCGTGGTGTTCGCGGCCTTCTTCAACCTGATCGCGATCTTCATCTTCCACCTGAGCGTGGCGGCCACCGTGGGCAAGGGCATTGCCCAGCCGGGAGTGGTCGACGTGCACGTGGTGTTCGGCGCGCTCGTCGGCGCCATCAGCTGGAACCTCGTGACCTGGTACTACGGCATCCCGAGCAGCTCGTCGCACGCACTGATCGGCGGCATCGTGGGCGCGGTGATCTCCAAGACCGGCACCAGCGGGCTGGTCGCCGCGGGCATCTGGAAGACAGTCGCTTTCATCTTCGTTTCGCCGCTGCTCGGCTTCGTGCTGGGCTCGATGATGATGGTGCTGGTCGCCTGGGGCTTCCGGCGTGCCACGCCTTCGCGGGTGGACCGCTGGTTCCGGCGGCTGCAGCTGGTTTCGGCCGGCGCCTACAGCCTGGGCCACGGCGGCAACGATGCGCAGAAGACCATCGGCATCATCTGGATGCTGCTGATCGCTACCGGCTATGCCAACGCCGGGGACGCGAACCCGCCGACCTGGACCATCGTGAGCTGCTATACCGCGATCGCGCTGGGCACCATGTTCGGCGGCTGGCGCATCGTGAAGACGATGGGCCAGAAGATCACCAAGCTCAAGCCGGTCGGCGGCTTCTGCGCCGAGACGGGCGGGGCGCTGACGCTGTTCCTGGCGACGGCGCTGGGCATTCCGGTGTCGACCACGCACACCATCACCGGCGCCATCGTCGGCGTGGGTTCCGCGCAGCGCGCGAGCGCGGTGCGCTGGGGCGTGGCGGGCAACATCGTGTGGGCGTGGATCTTCACGATCCCCGCTTCGGCGTTCGTCGCCGCAATCGCCTACTGGATCAGCCTGCAGGTGTTCTGACGGCTACTGGGAGATTTTCCGGCCCTCTTCGATCTGGTGTTCGAAGTAGCGTTGGAAGCTGAACACGATGCTGGCCATCAGGATCGTGCTGCCGAAGAAAAGGGCCAGCACCACTGCACCGATGGTGAACCAGTTCGTGCGGCCAGGTTCGGCGTCGGCAGAGGCGCCGGCGTTGTAGCGGGTGTTCCATTTCTCGGGCGTCATCAGGCCATAGACGATGGCCGTCAGCGCGCAGCCCGCGATGGTGAAACCCAGCAGCGGGATCAGCGCCCAGCTCAGCCCGTCGTCCACGCCGTACATGCGCACGCGCTCTATGCCGTAGATGCCCAGTGCCGTGGGAATGGGCAGCAGCCAGCCGAGCCAGTCGCCCATGCCGCGCAGGTAGAAGCGGTGCAGACCCAGCGGGCCGCCGAGGAAAGAGAGCCAGGCGGCGGTGGTCTTGTTTTTCATTCGGGTGTCACTCGGGGCGGGTTGTGCTGCCCTCGCCAAGCACTTTCTCCATCAATACGACGTCGCGCCATTCGCCGAACTTCCAGCCGCAGTCTTTCAGCACGCCCACGTGCGTGAAACCCTGGCTGCGGTGCACGCCGACCGAGCCCGCGTTGGCCGAGTCGCCGATCACCGCGATCAGCTTGCGCACGCCGGCCGCTTCGGCGGCCTGCGACAGCGCTGCGAGCAGCTTGGCGCCCAGACCCTTGCCGCGTGCTGACTCCGACATGTAGATCGAGTCTTCGGCCGAAAAACGGTAGGCCGGGCGCGGCTTGAACCAGTTGCAGTAGGCAAAACCCAACACTTCGCCATTTTCTTCAGCCACGAGGTAGGGCAGGTTCTTGCCCAGCACGTCGGCACGGCGGGCGCTCATGTCGGCAGGGGAGGGCGGCTCCGTTTCGAAGGTGCCGGTGCCGTGCAGCACGTGATGGGCGTAGATGGAGGTGATGGCTGCGATGTCTTCTTCGCGGCTGGGGCGGATGGTGAGGGGCATGCGTGTGGAAGCGGGTGGCGCAAGGCCGGAATTCGAAGAAAACGCGGGACGGGCTATAATCGCAGGCTTTTCAGCGTGTCGCTGGCCGGGTGGCCATGTCGCGTGTCTCGACGCTGGAAGAACATTGTGAGCGGGCCTTTTCTTCATCCACAAGGCCTGCTGACCACCCAAGGATAAATCATGGTCGTCATTCGACTCTCCCGCGGCGGCTCCAAAGGCCGTCCGTTCTTCAACATCGTCGTGTCGGACAAGCGCGTTCGCCGCGATGGCCGTTTCATCGAGCGCCTGGGTTTCTACAACCCGACCGCCAAGGAAAACGAAGAAAGCATCCGTATCGCCCAGGACCGCCTGGCGTACTGGAAGAGCGTCGGCGCACAAGCTTCGCCCACCGTTCTGCGCCTGATCAAGCAAGCCGCTGCCGCGGCTCCCAAGGCGGCGGCCTAAGCCGTCCCGCACGGCGATGCTGCCCGCACTCGAAACCGCCGAATTGCCGGCGGATGCGATTGAAGTAGGGCGCATCGCCGATGCATGGGGCATCAAGGGCTGGTTCAAGGTCCTGCCCCACAGCGCCCAGCCCGAGGCGCTTTTTTCTTCCAAGCGCTGGTTCCTGCAAGCTCCCGGAGCTGTTGCGAACGCCGCTTTCCGGCTCGCGATCCGCGAAGCCAAAGAACATTCCGACTGCATCGTCGCCACGTCCGACGATGTGCCAGACCGCAACGCAGCCGAGGCGCTGCGCGGTGCGCGCGTGTTCGTGCCGCGTTCGAGCTTTCCAACGGCGGGCGACGACGAGTACTACTGGGTCGACCTGATCGGCCTGTCGGTGGTCAATCGCGAAGGCGTCGTGCTTGGCGCGGTGCGCGAACTGCTCGCCACTGGTCCGCAGACCACGCTGGTGCTGGCCGCCGAAGAAGACGGCAAGGCCATCGAACGGATGGTGCCTTTCGTCTCGGTCTTCGTCGACAAGGTCGACTTGGCCGGCCGGCTCATCACGGTCGACTGGCAACCCGATTTCTGATTCGAGGCCTGCGCGCATGCGCTTCGACGTCCTCACGCTCTTCCCCGAACTGTTTGCTCCCTTCATGGCCAGCGGCGTGACGCGCCGTGCCTACGAGTCGAAGCAGGTCGAAGTCATTCTGTGGAATCCGCGCGACTTCGCGCAGGGCAACTACAAGCGCGTGGACGATCGCCCCTTCGGCGGCGGCCCCGGCATGGTGATGATGGCCGAGCCGCTTGCGGCCTGCCTCGATGCGGCGCTGGCGGCGCGCGGCGCGGAAGCTCCCGTGGTGTTGTTCTCGCCCATCGGCGAGGCATTGCGCCATGAATCGGTCGAGCGCTGGTCGGCAAGCGAGGGGGCGGTACTGATCTGCGGGCGCTACGAAGGCATCGACCAGCGCTTCATCGACGCACGCGTCACCCATCAGGTCAGCCTTGGCGACTTCGTGCTTTCGGGCGGCGAGATCGCCGCCATGGCGCTGCTGGATGCCGTCGCGCGGTTGCAGCCCGGGGTGCTCGGCGACGAGGCCAGCCACGTGCAGGACAGCTTCAATCCGGCGCTCGACGGCCTGCTCGACTGCCCGCACTACACGCGGCCCGAGCAGTGGAACGGGCAGGGCGTGCCGGCGCCGCTGCTCTCGGGCCATCATGCCCAGATCGAGCGCTGGCGGCGCGACCAGCGACTGGCCATCACGGCTGCGCGGCGCCCCGAACTGATCGATGCGGCCCGGGCGGCGGGGCGTCTTGGCAAGGCCGATGAGGCCGCGCTGAAAAAAAAGCTATAATCCCCGGTTCCCCGATCCTCTGTCCGGCCGCGCCCGGTCTTCTTGCGGTTGTCCCGCGAAAGTCCAAGGCGCCTTTTGTGTAGCCCGGCACGATCGAACATCAGGAAATCATGAACCTCATCCAGACCCTCGAGCAGGAAGAAATCGCCCGTCTCGGCAAGACCATCCCCGACTTCATGCCCGGTGACACGGTCATCGTCAGCGTGAACGTCGTCGAAGGCACCCGCAAGCGTGTGCAGGCCTACGAAGGCGTCGTGATCGCCAAGCGCAACCGTGGCCTCAACAGCGGCTTCACCGTGCGCAAGATCTCCAGCGGCGAAGGCGTGGAGCGTACGTTCCAGACCTACAGCCCGCTGATCGCCGGCATCGAAGTCAAGCGCCGCGGCGATGTGCGCCGCGCCAAGCTGTACTACCTGCGCGACCGCAGCGGCCGTTCGGCACGCATCAAGGAAAAGCTGCCGAGCAAGTCGACGGCTGCTGCCAAGTAAGCAGTTCGCCTTCGTGCAAGAAAGCCGCCGCTCTGGCGGCTTTTTGCATTGTTGCTCCCGCTCAAAGACAACTTTCCATTTTTCCGCTCTACTTCTTCCATCCGGCTCCGGTACCTTTCATCTCTTGACCAACTCATCCGCTCCCCTGCAGGCCACCTCCGTCGAACCCGTCAATGCCGTGGTGCCGCCCGCACTGCTGCAGTTCGACCCGCGCCAGGTGCCTTTCGTGGCCGGACCCGAGGGATTGCCGGCAGTGCCGCCTGCGCAACTGACTGCGCAGGCACTGCGGACGCGTTTCGCCACGCCGCCCGCCTGGACACCCGAACTGCGCCACGAACCGCGAATGACAGATCGCATTCCCGCGCAGGCCGCAGTGCTGGTGCCGATCGTGCAGCGACCGCAGGGCGCGGCCGTGCTGCTGACAGAGCGCACCTCGAACCTGTCGACCCATTCGGGGCAGGTTGCGTTTCCCGGTGGCCGTGTCGATCCGGAGGACGCCAACATCGCGGCCGCCGCGTTGCGCGAGGCCTGGGAAGAGGTTGGCCTTTCTGCGCAATACATCGAAGTGCTCGGCAACCTGCCGACCTACACGACGGTGACCTCATTCATCGTGACGCCCGTGGTCGCGCTGGTGCAACCCGACTTCGAGCTCACCATCAATCCCTACGAAGTGGCAGAGGCTTTCGAGGTGCCGCTCGCGTGGCTGATGGACCCCGCCAACCACCGCCACCACACCGTGCCCGCGCCCGATGGCACCCGGCGCCAGTGGTATTCGATGCCCTACCAGGACGGCGCCGACGAGCGCTTCGTCTGGGGCGCGACCGCCGGCATGCTGCGCAATCTTTACCGTTTCCTGAGCGCCTGAATCCCGCCTGAATCTCCAGGCGCCCTCGCTATCATCGAAGGATGAGCTTTTTTGCCATCCTGTGCGCGCTGCTGATCGAGCAGGTGCGGCCTCTGGGCCCGCACAACCCCGTGTATGGCGCGGTGCTGGCGTGGACACGCTGGACCAGCCGCAACTTCGACGCGGGCAAGCCGCATCACGGATGGATCGCCTGGGGGCTCGCGGTGTTCGTGCCCACGCTGGGCGCGCTGGGCGTGCACTGGCTGCTCGTGCTCACGCTGGGGTTGCCTTTCGCGGTGCTCTGGAGCATCGCGGTGCTCTACGTCACGCTGGGTTTCCGGCAGTTCAGCCACCATTTCACCGACATCCGCGATGCGCTCGACGAAGGCGACGAGCCGCTCGCGCGCTCGCTGCTCGCGCACTGGCAGGGCGTCGACGCGGCCGACCTGCCGCGCAGCGAGATCGTGCGCCACGTCATCGAGCATTCGGTGATCGCCGCGCATCGCCATGTGTTCGGCGTGCTCGCGTGGTTCTCGATTGTCGCGGCCATCGGCCTCGGACCGGCGGGCGCGGTGTTCTATCGCATGAGCGAGTTCGTCTCGCGCTACTGGGCGCACAAGAACGGCGCCGCGGTGCAGCCGTCGAGCGTCTCGGTGCAGGAGGCCGCGGATCGCGCCTGGCATGCGATCGACTGGCTGCCCGCCCGCATCACGGCGCTGGGCTTCGCGGTGGTCGGCAGCTTCGAGGAAGCGATCGATTGCTGGCGCAATGACGCGCAGCGCTTTCCCAACGAGAACGACGGCGTGATCCTTGCGGCCACATCGGGTGCGGTCAACGTTCGCCTGGGCGGCGGCTCGCTGAGCCCGATCCCGGTTGCCGATCCGCTGCCCCGCGCACAGGCCGGTGAATCGCTGGCCGATGGCCGCCGCATCGACAGCGGCAGCACGCCGGGGCGCGAGCCCGAGCCCGCCCATCTGCGCAGCGTGGTGGGCCTGGTCTGGCGCTCGGTCGTGATGTGGATGGTGCTGCTGGCCTTGCTCACATTGGCTCGCCTGCTGGGCTGAGCAAAAAAGAACCCCAATGGCAAAACCCGTTCCGGCTTTCTGGAGCCCGCGCATCGGCGCGCTCGAACCCTATGTGCCCGGCGAGCAGCCGCGCATCGCGAATCTCGTCAAGCTCAACACCAACGAGAACCCGTACCCGCCGTCGCCGCTTGCCATCGAGGCCATCCGGCGTGCGGCCGAGAACGGCCTGGAGCTGTATCCCGATCCCACCTCGCTCGCGCTGCGCGAAGCAGTGGCGCGGCGGCACGGCCTGCAAGCCGATCAGGTGTTCGCGGGCAATGGCTCGGACGAGGTGCTCGCGCACGCCTTCTTCGCATTCTTCCAGCAGGCCGAACCGCTGTTGATGCCCGATGTGAGCTACAGCTTCTACAAGGTCTATGCGCAGCTCTATGGCATCGCGTGCGAGCTGCAGCCGGTCGACGATGGCCTGCGCATCGACGTCGACGCCCTCGTGGCGCGCGCCCGCAAGGGTTGTGCGGGCGTCGTGATCGCGAACCCGAATGCGCCGAGCGGCATCGGCCTGCCGCTCGCGCGCATCGAGCAACTGCTCGAAGCCTGCACCGATCGCGTGGTGCTGGTCGATGAGGCGTATGTCGATTTCGGCGGCGAGAGTGCGCTGCCGCTGATTGGCAAGTACCCGAACCTGCTGGTGGTGCAGACCCTTTCCAAGTCGCGCTCGCTGGCCGGCCTGCGGGTCGGCTTCGCCTGCGGCCAGGCGCACCTGATCGACGCGCTGGTGCGCGTGAAGGACAGCTTCAACTCGTACCCGCTCGACCGCCTGGCCTCGGCCGGTGCCGTGGCCGCGCTGGAAGACGAAGACTGGTTTCGCAGCAGCCGCGACAAGGTCGTTGACACCCGCGAGGGCCTCGCCCTCCAGCTCGAAGACCTGGGCTTCGAGGTGCTGCCGTCGCAGGCCAATTTCATCTTCGTACGCCATCCGCAGCGCGATGCGGCCGAGCTGGCGGCGCTGCTGCGCGAGCGTGCGGTGCTGGTGCGGCATTTCAGGCTGCCGCGCATCACACAGTACCTGCGCATCAGCATCGGCACACGCGAGCAATGCAGCCTGCTTGTGCAGCGCCTGCAGGACATTCTTGACCTGACTCCCTGAAGGAACCCTGGCGATGCCGACCCACGACACCGACCCGCGCGCGGCGGCCTGCGCAGGCTTCTGGCAGGCAGTGAGCGATCAACTCGAGAGCCTTCGCGCCCTGCCTGCCCGCGAACTGATGGAGGGGCTCAACGAACTGCTGGAGCCTTTCTTTCCTCGGCTGTCGGCCGAGGTGGCGGGCGAACCGCCCGCGTTCAAGCTCGTGCTGACGGCGCACGGTTCGGTGGACGACTTCGAGGACCTGATGGCGCTGGTGCAAAGCAGCCCCAGGCTGCCGCAGGTGGAGGTGGAAGCTTTCCGCCAGCGTTCGAGCGACGGTTTCGGCATGCGCATGAACGACTTCGAACTGGCGAGCTCCGAAGTCCTCGTGAAGCATGAACCCTATCGGGGCCGGGTGGCGCTGGAGATCGGCTTCGCCAAGCCCATTCCGATGGACATGCAGGACCACGCGCGCCACATGAGCCTCATCATGCTCGACCACATCCTGGGCGAGTACGACTTTGCGGTGAAGGTCGGGGCGGTCGACCACGTCGAGGTCGATGCGCAGGCGGATTTCGATGGCGTGCCGCTCGACGATTTCGTGCCGCTGTTCGACGCCTGCTGGCGCGACGAACTCGGCCACACCGGTGTGTTTCCTCCGGGCGAGCACGCGTGGTCGGGCGTGAGCGCGACGCGCGAGGCCGAAGACGGCCGCGAGGTCGAGGTGATCGTCATGCGCAACGACGCGGCCACCGCACTGGTGGGGCGCGCCGACCTGTGCCACCGCCTGTCGGTCGCCACGCCGATCGAATCGGGCGAGGAGCTGGAAGAAGCGCGCACCTATGAAGACCGGCTGACGGCGCGGCTGCAGACGCACGAAGCGGGCTGCTGCACGCACGTCGTGCTGGAGGAGGGCGTTCGCACCGTGCACTTCCAGGTGGCCGATCCCGAGACGGCGATCTCGCATGCGCAATCGTTGCAGGATGACATGGACCTGCCGGCGACGCTGGACCTTGCCTTCGATCCGACCTGGAAGTCATACCGGATCTGGGTCGGCTGAGGCAGCCGTTGGTCAGTACCGCTTCTGGCTCAGCTCGGCGAACAGCTCGCCGTAGATCCTGTAGCGGCTCGCGCTGATGGCGCCCGGCCCGTTCGCCGTCTCCACGTTCGCGATCACGCCGCAGCCCGGTTCGTGCAGGTGCGTGCAGTTGTAGAACTTGCAGTCGTTCGCATGCTCGGCGATGTCGGGCATGAGCCCCGCGAGCTGCATCGGCGCGATGTGGTTCAGGCCGAATTCCTGGAAGCCCGGCGAGTCGATCAGACCGGTGGTGCGGGCCTCGTCGATCCAGTACCAGGTGGTGCTCGTGGTCGTGTGCTTGCCCGAGTTCAGCGCCTGCGAAATCTCCTGCGTCAACACCGTAGCGCCCGGCACCAGCAAGTTGGTCAAGGTGCTTTTGCCCGATCCGGACGGACCGAGCACGAGGGTGGATTTGCCGGCCAGGAGTTTCATCAGCGACGCGTAGTCCGCCTCTCCCGATGCCTTGAGCGACAGCGGCAGCACGCCGTGGTGCATGCGGCGGTAGGGCGCCAGCTTGTTCCACGCGCGCTCGAAGGGCTCGACCAGGTCGCTCTTGTTGAGCGCGATGATCGGCGCGATGCGCTCGGCCTGCGCCGCGATCAGCGCGCGCGCAAGTTGATGTTCGGAGAATTCCGGCTCGGCCGCGATCAGGATCAGCACGTGGTCGAGGTTGGCCGCGAACGACTTGGTGCGGATCTCGTCCTGCCGGTAGAACAGGTTGCGCCGCGGCAGCACCTGCTCGATGGTGCCTTCGTCCTCGCTGGCCTGCCAATGCACACGGTCGCCGACCACGGCCTGGCTCTTCTTGCCGCGCGGATGGCAGATCAGCCGTTCGCCCGTGGGTGTTTCGACCAGGCAGTGGCGTCCATGGCTGGCAACGACAAGGCCCTCGTGGAGTGCCTTCGCAGCGGTTGCCGTGGGCGCGGCGCGGCCGGGCTTAGCCAAGGACGTGGTCCGTCATGCGGCGGGGCTGGCGACCAGCGCGTCGGCCTGGCGAGCGCAGTCGAAGTCGGTGACCGACAGGCCGCCCACGTCGTGCGTGTTGAAGCGCACGACGCAGCGGTTGTAGTGCACCGACAGGTCGGGGTGGTGGTCCTGCGTGTGCGCCACGAAGGCCAGCGCGTTCACGAAGGCGATGGTCTCGAAGTAGTTGGCGAAGGTGAAGGTCTTCTCGATGGCGACATTGGCGCCGTCGCCGGTGAGCTTCCAGCCGTCGAGCTTTGCGAGGCCCGAAACGATCTCGGTGGCGCTCAGCGACTTGCGGGGAGGAAGGTTCTTCCAGTCTTTGGGCTTGAACATGCTGCTCATGGTGGGCTTCGTCGAAGGGGAATGGGTCAGGCCGCCGTCATGCGCGCAAGGCGCTCGGAAGCCGGCGGGTGCGAATAGTAGAACTTGACGAACACCGGGTCGGGCGTGAGCGTCGAAGCGTTGTCCTGGTAGAGCTTGAGCAGTGCGGCCGACAGGTCGGCCCCGCTGGTCTGCGCCACCGCATAGGCATCGGCCTCGAACTCGTGCTTGCGCGACAGCCGTGCGGGCAGTGGGGCAACGAAGAAGCCGAACACCGGCACGGCGGCCATGAACAGCAGCAGCGCCAGCGCGCTGTTGGGCGCCGTCATGTTGGGCTGCACGCCCAGGCCCGTGTAGAACCAGACCTGCGTCGACACCCAGCCCAGCAGCGCGAAGCCGGCCAGGCTCAGGGCGAACATCGCGACCAGCCGCTTCACGATGTGGCGATGCTTGAAGTGGCCCAACTCGTGCGCGAGCACGGCTTCCACCTCGCCCGCGTTGAGCTGGCGCAGCAGCGTGTCGTAGAACACCACGCGCTTGCTGGCGCCGAAGCCCGTGAAGTAGGCATTGGCGTGCGCGCTGCGCGTGCTGCCGTCCATCACGAAAAGGCCCTTGGCTGCGAAGCCGCAGCGCTTCATGAGAGCCGTCACGCGCTCCTTGAGCGTGGGGTCGTCGAGCGGCTTGAACTTGTTGAACAGGGGTGCGATGAAGGTCGGGTAGATCAGCATCAGCAGCAGGTTGAAGCCCATCCACGCGCCCCAGGCCCAGAGCCACCACAGCTGGCCGGCCGCGCCCATGAGCCAGAGGATCAGCGCCGCGATGGGCAGGCCGATCACCGCGCCCAGCAGCGTCGACTTGAGCGTGTCGGCGAGCCAGAGCTTCCAGGTCATCTTGTTGAAGCCGAAGCGCTCTTCGAGCCTGAAGGTCTGCCAGAGAGTGAAGGGCAGTTCGAGCAGTCCGCCGATGATTGCGAAGGCAGCCAACAGCGCCAGCTGCTGCACCATGCCGCCGCCGATCCACGCCAGCAGCAGCCTGTTGAGCGCGTCGAGTCCTCCGAGCAGGGTCCAGCCGAGCAGCAGCGTCGCGCTCCAGGCCATCTCGACCAGGCCGAAGCGGGCCTTTGCGATGGTGTAGTCGGCTGCCTTCTGGTGGGCGGCGAGGGTGATGGTCTGCGCGAAAGCGGCTGGCACGGCGCCGCGGTGAAGCGCCACATGGCGCACCTGCCGCGAGGCGAGCCAGAACTTCACGAGCAGGCCTGCAACCAGTGCGGCCGCAAAGGCCAGGGTGAAGATGAGCGAATAGGACATGAAGCAGTGAGTTTAGTCCTCGGTATCTGGCGCCGCGGGGCCTTCGACGACAATCCTGCGATGCCCGAATTCCTTGACCCGACGCCTCCCGCCGCAGTGCCCACCCTGAAGAAGAGCGACCAGAACCTGGTTTGGCTCGACTGCGAAATGAGCGGCCTCGACCCCGAGAAAGAGTTCCTGCTCGAAATCGCCGTGGTCGTCACCGGCCCCGACCTCACGCCCCGCATCGACGGCCCTGTTCTTGTCATCCACCAGAGCGACGCCGTGCTCGACGCCATGGATGCCTGGAACAAGGGCACCCATGGCCGCAGCGGCCTGATCGACAAAGTGAAGGCCTCGACCCTCGACGAAGCCGCCGCCGAGCAGCAACTGCTGGAATTCATCGCCAAGTACATTCCGCGCAGCGGCTCGCCCATGTGCGGCAACACCATCGGGCAGGACCGCCGCTTCCTGGTCAAGTACATGCCCAAGCTCGAGGCGTATTTCCACTACCGCAACCTCGACGTCAGCACGCTGAAAGAGCTGGCCAAGCGCTGGAAACCCACGGCCTACAACAGTTTCAAGAAGCAGCAGGCGCATACCGCGCTGGCGGACGTGCATGAATCCATCGAGGAACTGGCGCACTACCGCGAGACCTTCCTGCGCCTCACGGATTGAGAAACCCGGGAATTAGGTAAAAACCCGAGTTCATGCCATAATCGCAAGCTTCGCTGATCGGGCGGGTATTTCAAGCCCGGCCAGCGTCTCTTGCATCTCCCTATCTTGCACACCGCGCCCGATCGCATTCGCTGATCAAAAAGGGCCGCAGCCTTGGGCACCAGCCCGAAGTTGAATGTCGTTGGATGGTTGATGTTTTTAACCACCAACGGGGCGCCGCCTACGGCAGCGCTCGCGTTTGAGATTGATATTCATGACCGACGCTTTTGAAGCGCAGGGCGAGTTCGCGCCTGTGCAATCCGCTACCCATAACGAATTCACCGCCGTTTCGGACACCGTGTCCGAATCGCCCATCCTCGAAGCGCTGGATGCAGCCGCTCCCGAAGTGGCCGTGGCCGAAGAGCCCGCCCAGCCCAACGGCTTCATCAAGCTGGGCCTCGCGCCCGAGCTGATCGCCGCCGTGGCCGACCTGGGCTTCACCCAGCCCACGACCGTCCAGGAAAAGGTCATCCCGATCGCCATGGGCGAGCAAGAGGGCGCCGCCCAGACCGCTCGTTTCGTCGACCTGATGGTTTCGAGCCAGACCGGTTCGGGCAAGACTGCCGCCTTCCTGCTGCCCGTGCTGCACACGCTGCTGAAGCGCCAGGCCGAAGCCGAAGCCGAAGCCAAGGCCGAATTCCAGCGCCTCGCCGCCGAAGCTGCTGCCCGCGGCGAAGCCGTGCCGAAGAAGCCGAAGCGCAAGGACCCGACCAACGCCCGTCACTTCAAGCCCGCCACCCCCGGCGCGCTGATCCTGTGCCCGACGCGCGAACTCGCGCAGCAAGTCGCGCACGACGCCATCGAACTGGTTCGCCACTGCCGCGGCCTGCGCATCGCCAACGTGGTGGGCGGCATGCCCTACCAGCTCCAGATCGCCCGCCTGCAGAACGCCGACCTCGTCGTCGCCACGCCGGGCCGCCTGCTCGACCTGCAGCGCTCGTCGCAAATCAAGCTCGACCAGGTCAAGTTCCTGGTGGTCGACGAAGCCGACCGCATGCTCGACCTCGGTTTTGCCGATGACCTGGCCGAAGTCAACCAGCTCACCATCGAGCGCCAGCAGACGATGATGTTCAGCGCCACCTTCGCGCCGCGCATCCAGCAGCTGGCCCAGCGCGTGATGCGCGAGCCGCAGCGTGTGACCATCGACAGCCCGCAAGAAAAGCACGCGAACATCAAGCAAGTGCTGTTCTGGGCCGACAACAGCCAGCACAAGCGCAAGCTGCTGGACCACTGGCTGCGTGACACCACCATCAACCAGGCCATCGTGTTCGCGAGCACGCAGGTCGAGTGCGACGGCCTCGCCAACGACCTGCAGCAGGACGGCTTCAGCGCCGTGGCGCTGCACGGCGCCCTGAGCCAGGGCCTGCGCAACCGCCGCCTGATGGCACTGCGCCAGGGCCAGGTGCAGATCCTGGTGGCCACCGACGTTGCCGCCCGCGGCATCGACGTGCCGACCATCACCCACGTCTTCAACTTCGGCCTGCCGATGAAGGCCGAGGACTACACCCACCGCATCGGCCGCACCGGCCGTGCAGGCCGCGACGGCATTGCCGTCACGTTCGCCGAGTTCCGCGATCGCCGCAAGATCATGGACATCGAGCACTACAGCCGCCAGCAGTTCAAGGCCGAAGTGGTGCCGGGCATGGAACCGCAACAGCGCATGCCGCAATCGCGCCCGCCACAAGGCGAGTTCCGCGGCGGCCGCGGCGACAATCATTCGCGTGACCGCAAGTTCGGCGGCGGCGGTCATCGCGGTGGCAATGGCGGCGGCTTCGGCGGCGGCAACAGCAACTACGCAGGCGCCAGCGGCTTCAACGACCGCGGCTCGCGTCCCCCGGCACCGCGCGGCGGTGGCTTCGGCGGCCAGGGCCACGGCCATGGCGGCGGTCACAACGCCGGCTTCGGCGGCGGCCGTGACGAAGGCGGCGGCTATGGTCGCAAGCCGGGTTGGGGCGACAGCGCCCCGCGCGGCGGCAATGGCGGTGGCCGTGATTTCGCTCCCCGCGAAGGTTTCGCACCGCGTGAAGGCTTCGCGCCCCGCGGCAATGGCGCAGGCCATGGCGGCCAGGGCAAGGTGTTCGTGCCCCGCGACGCGCAGAAGCGCTCGTTCAAGCCCAGCCGCTGATCCTTGCCGAGCGGCCTGACAGCCGCCTCGCCCCCTCGAAAGCCCGCGCTTCTCACGAACGCGGGCTTTTTCATTTCGGGTTTCCGAGCGGTACGGTGTCGCTTGATTTTGATTGACACCTGAATCGATGAAAAGTAATGTAATGGCGCATTGCTTCCCCGGGTCCGTCCTGCGGCCGCCGGTTCATCGACACCTGCTTTTCGACTTTCGACATGAAAATTGCGATTCTTGGGGGTGGTCATGGCGCCTATGCGGCCGCCGCCGACCTGTCTGAAACCGGCCACGAGGTGCGCCTGTGGCGCCGCGATGCCGCCGCACTGGAGCCCGTCGTCCGCGCTGGCGCGATCACTCTGAAAGACGCCGAAGGCACCCGCGAGGTGCCCATTGCGCTGGCGACCGCCGACATCGGCACTGCCCTGAAGGGCGCCGAGCTGATCGTCATTCCCACGCCCGCCATCGCCCAGCACGACATCGCGCTCGCGATGGCGCCGCATCTGGTCGATGGCCAAGTCGTGTTCCTGCCGCCGGGCACCTTCGGCAGCTACGTGATGGCGAGGACGGTGAAGGAGGCCGGCAGCCGCGCCGACGTCGCCTGGGCCGAGACCGGCACCTTGCCGTACCTCGCGCGCAAGCACGGCGAACGCGAGGTGAACGTCACCATCCGCGCCATCCGCCTGCCGACCGGCGTCTATCCGGCGCGCAAGGAGGCCGACGCGATCGAGGTGATCCGCAAGGCCTACCCGGCCGTGCACGGCTGCGGCGACGCGCTCTCGGGCGCATTGATGAACGCCGGCCCCGTCATCCATCCGCCGCTGATGGTGATGAACGCCGCGCCGCTGCAGCACTTCGAGCGCTGGGACATCCACAACGAAGGCACGCAGCGCGCTGTGCGCGATGTGACCGACCGGCTCGACCAGGAGCGCATCGCCGTGCGCGAAGCCTTCGGGCAGGGCGCGCCGCACTATCCGCTGGCCGACCATTACAACAACGACCAGTGGATGTACGGCGACGCGCACAAGCAGCTCGTGAAGTCGGGCGACTGGCGTGAGAACATCGACCTGCACACGCACCGCTACATCACCGAGGACACCGAGCTCGGCCTCGCCTTCCTCGCTTCCGCCGCGCGCCATGCGGGCGTCGATGCGCCCATCGCCCATGGCCTGCTGGCCATCGTCGGCGGCTTTCTCGGCCGCGACCTTCGGCGCGGGCCTCGCACTTTCGAAAGCCTCGGCCTTGCCGGCCTGAGCGCCGCCCAACTCAAGCAGAGGCTGCACGATGGCGAATGAGGCCGTGCTCCCGCGCTTCGCGGCCGTCGGCGCGGGCCGCATGGGACGCGGCATCGCCATCGCGTTCGCCTATGCCGGCCGGCGCATCTCGCTGATCGACCTGCGCCCGCGCAGCGACGATGCGTGGCGTCGTTTGCGCGACGAGGCCAGGGCGGAGATCGAAGCCAGCCTTTCGGGTCTCGCCCAGCTTGGCGTGATCGATGCCTCGCAGGTCGAACGCGTCGCCGCGCGTATCGAATTCGTCAACGCTGCCGCCGCACCGCAGGTGCTCGCCGCCGCCGAACTCGTGTTCGAAGGCGTGCCCGAAACCATGGAGGCCAAGCGCGAGGCTTTCGAGCATCTCAACCGCCATTGCCGCGACGACGCCATCCTCACCTCGACCACCAGCAGCATCCTCGTGACGCAGCTGGCCGCACTCGTGCGGCTGCCAGAGCGCTTCCTCAACATGCACTGGCTCAACCCGGCCTACGTGATCCCGGTGGTGGAGCTCAGCTGCCATCCGGGCACCGATGCCACCGTGCTCGCGCGCACCAAGGCGCTGATGGAAGAGATCGGCAAGCTGCCCGTGGTCTGCGGCGCGTCGCCCGGCTACATCGTGCCGCGCCTGCAGGCGCTGGTAATGAACGAAGCCGCGCGAATGATCGAGGAGGGCGTCGCCACAGCCGAGGAGATCGACAAGGCCACGCGCTACGGCCTCGGCCTGCGCTTCGCGGCGCTCGGCGTGGTCGAGTTCATCGACTTCGGCGGCTGCGACATCCTGCATCACGCGAGCCGCGAGATGTCGGCTTCGCTCGATGCCGGCCGCTACACCGCGCCGGCCATCGTCGGGCGCATGGTCGAGCAGGGGCGGCTCGGCCTCAAGAGCGGCAGCGGCTTCTACGATTACGCGGGCCGCGACGTCGCAGCCTACCGGCGCGACGTGCTTTCGCGCACGCTCGGCGAACTGCGGCACGCGGGCCTGTGGCGCGCGCCGGCCGACGAGACCTTGCCATGAGCATCCGCCGCGCCTTTGCCGACCTGTCGGTGGGGCAGGTGCACTTTGCGGAATGCGGCGACCGCAGCGCGCCGGTGGTGCTGCTGCTGCACCAGTCGCCGCGCAGCTGGGCCGAGTACCGCGCCGTGCTGCCGTTGATCGGCGCGCAGCGCCGGGCCATTGCGATGGACACTGCCGGCTTCGGCGACTCCGCGGACGGCGGCGTGCCCGCGAGCATCGGGCAATGGGCGCGCGTGGCGTGCGAACTGCTGGACGTGTTGAACATCGCGCAGGCCGACGTGGTGGGCCACCACACCGGCGGCGTCGTGGCAGTGGAGCTTGCAGCCGCGTTTCCCGATCGCGTGCGCAGCCTGGTGCTGTCGTCGACGCCTTGCACCGACGAAGCTTTTCGCCGCGCGCGTGCGCGGCGCCCGCCCATCGATGAAGTCGCGCCAAGCGAAGATGGCTCCCATCTCGCTGCACTATGGCAGAAGCGCCAGAGCTTCTATCCACCGGGGCGGCCCGAACTGCTCGAAGCCTTCGTGCGCGATGCGTTGAAGGTCGAACGCGTCGAAGAGGGCCATCGCGCCGTCGCGTCGTACCGCATGGAAGAACGCATCGGTCTTGTCGCGCACCCCACGCTGATCGTGCGCGCCACCGACGATCCGTTCGCGGCGCCGCATGCGGCGCAGCTGCGGCATCACTTGCCGCACGCGCGCATCGTCGACATCCAAGGCGGCATGGTGCCGCTGCCCGATCAGATGCCCGATACCTTCGCGCGCACGGTACTCGACTTTCTGGCGACGCTGCCATGAAGGCCGTGCGCGTCCACGGCTTCGATGCAGTCCCCGTGCTGGAAGAGGTGGCCGATCCCGTCGCAAGGCCGGGCCGCACCATCGTGCGCATGGAAGCCGCGACGGTCGGCCACATCGACCGCACCGTGTGGCGCGGCAGCTTCCTGCGGCATCCGCCGTTGCCTTACACGCCCGGCGTGGAGGCTGCGGGCACCGTCGTCGCGAGCGAACGTTACGACGTCGGCCAGCGCGTGTGGCTGCGCGGCGGCGGACTTGGCACGCTCTTCGATGGCACCTGGTGCGAACTTGTCGATGCGCCCGACGAAGCGTTGGGACTCTTGCCTGACGGCGTTCCGATGACGCTGGGTGCCGCGTTCTTTTCCCCATGCACCTCGGCCTGGGTGGCGCTGCACGACGTCGCGAAGCTGCGGCCCGGTGAACAGGTGCTGGTGACCGGCGCGAGCGGTGCCGTCGGCTCGCTAGTGATGCAGCTGGCAGGCAGCCTGGGCCGCGCAGCGACGGCCGTCGATGCGAATGCCGAAGCGCCGCCCGCGGCCAGCGCCGACCTGCTCATCGACACCGTCGGCGGCGACGTCCTTGCGAAAGTCCTGCCCGCGGTGCGTCCCGGTGGGCGCGCGGTGCTGATCGGCTACACCGCCGGCCCGACGCTGCAGCTGGACATTGCACACTTCCTGCAACGCGATGTCGCGCTTCTGCCGCTCAATATGTTCCGGCGTGAATCGGCCGGCCGCGCCGCTGCCCCCGAGTTGCTCGCAAGGCTCGCCGACGGCCGCCTGCATCTGGACGTTCGGCTCTTCGCATTCGACGATGCGGCCGGCGCGCTCGACTGGATTGCGCAACGCGGCCACCGCGGACGGGCTGTTCTCGTGCCTCGCCTTTGACCAGCGAGGCGCGGAGACTCAGTCTTCTTCCGGCCCCTCGACCGGCACGTGCACATGCAGGTCGATCATCTGCCGCAGCGTCTGCTTGAGCTCTTCGGCGCGCCGCAGCCCGAAGGGTTCGAGCACGCGCCGCTCGTGGTCGCGCGCGAGTTCCATCAGATGCTCGACCGCCTTCAGCCCCTTGCGCGTGATGCGCACCAGCGTGATGCGGCGATCACTTTCGTGGGGCAGGCGTTCGACCTGTCCGCGCGCTTCCATGCGGTCGAGCAGCCGCGTCACCGTCGGCTGCTTGGTGACAGTCACCTGTGCGAGCTGGCCGATGCTGATCGGCTCGCTGCCCGCAAGCGATGCCATCACGCGCCATTCCGACACGGAGAACCCCTGCTGCCGCGCGACCTCGTGGAACTCCGAGGAAATCAATTGGCTGGCCTGTGCCAGCAGCGCCGGCAGGTAGTCGTCGACGAAGCGATGCGATTCGGTGGATGGATCTGGTTCAGCCATGAAGGCACCTCACAGTCGCCGCGGGCACGCGGCTTGCATGTCTAGGGTAATTCATGATTGTGGATACATTCATTTGTCAACATTATAGGAAGCGTGATGTGGCACCTGAAGCGCATCCTCCCACGCGAAGGAAGAAGGACCCCCAATGGCTGAGCGTTCGTTCGTCGAAGAAGTCAAGAAGCTGAGGCTTTCTGGCGGAGATGTCTTTCGTGGCGAGGGCATTCTGGCGGTCACCAAGGCCTTGCTTGAATCCGGAGTTTCCTATGTGGCGGGCTACCAGGGCGCGCCCATCTCGCACCTGATGGATGTGCTGGCCGACGCACAGGACATCCTTGCCGAGCAGGGTATCCGCTTCGAGAACAGTGCAAGCGAAGCCACTGCTGCCGCCACGCTTGCGGCGTCGGTCAACTACCCCTTGCGCGGCGCCGTCACCTTCAAGGCCACCGTGGGCACCAACGTGGCTTCCGACGCCTTGGCCAACCTGGCGTCGGGCGGCGTGACCGGCGGCGCGCTCATCATCGTGGGCGAGGACTACGGCGAGGGCTCGTCGATCATGCAGGAGCGCAGCCATGCGTTCGCCATGAAGTCGCAGATCTGGCTGCTCGACCCGAGGCCCAACCTGCCGAGCATCGTCGATGCGGTGAAGCAGGGCTTCGATCTCTCCGAAGCCAGCAACACGCCCGTGATGCTGCAGCTGCGCATCCGCGCTTGCCATGTGCACGGCCACTTCATCGCCGGCGACAACAAGCGCGCGAAGTTCACGCTCAAGGACGCACTCGAGAATCCGCAGCGCGACGTCGGCCGCATCGTGCTGCCGCCCGCGAGCTTCGTGCACGAGCAGGAGAAGGTGCGGGACCGCTGGCCCGCGGCCGTGCGCTTCATCGAGGAGCGCCAGCTCAACGAATTCTTCTCCGAAGACGCCGACGACATCGGCATCATCGTGCAGGGCGGCAGCTACAACACGCTGCTGCGCGCACTCGAGCGGCTCGGCCTGGCCGACGTGTACGGCAACACCCAGGTGCCGCTCTACGTGATGAACGTGGCCTACCCGGTCATCGAGAGCGAGGTGATCCGCTTCTGCGAAGGCAAGCGCGCAGTGCTGGTCGTGGAAGAGGGGCAGCCCAACTTCGTCGAGCAGAACCTTGCAACCATTCTGCGACAGGCCGGCTCGACCACCGCGCTGCATGGCAAGGACATGCTGCCGGTGGCCGGCGAATACACCGCCGCCGAACTGCTGAAGGGCGCACGCAGCTTCTGCGAGCGCTACGACCGGCTCGCGCCGCTGCCGGTGCCCGCCCCCGTGCGCAAGGTGATTCCTCTGGTGGAGGTCGCAGCGATCGGCGTCGATGCCGCACCCGAGCCCGCATTGCCGTCCACGGCGCTGGGTGAAGTGGTCCACGCCCGTCCACCGGGCTTCTGCACCGGCTGCCCCGAGCGCCCCATCTTCAGCGCCATGAAGCTGGTCGAGCGCGAACTGGGCCCGCACCACGTGAGCGCAGACATCGGCTGCCACCTGTTCTCCATCCTGCCGCCCTTCAACATCGGCAACACCACCATGGGCTACGGCCTCGGCGGCGCAGGTGCTTCCGCGCTCAACGCGCCGGCCGGCAAGCGCGCGATCTCGATGATGGGCGACGGCGGCTTCTGGCACAACGGCCTCACCAGCGGCGTGGCCAACGCGGTCTTCAACAAGAGCGACAACCTCACCATCGTCGTCGACAACAACTACACCTCGGCCACGGGCGGGCAGGACATCCTCTCGTCGAACGCCGTCAACAAGACGCGCAGCACCGGCCACGAAATCGAGCGCGCCGTGCGCGGCGTGGGCGTCGAGTGGGTCAAGACATTGCGCCGAACCTACGACGTCGCCGGCATGCGCGATGCGCTGAAAGAAGCGCTCACCACCAAGACCCGGGGCCCGAAGGTGCTGATCGCCCAGTCGGAATGCATGCTCAACAAGCAACGTCGCGAGAAGCCGCTGGTACGCAAGGCGATCGCCGACGGCAAGCGCATGGTGCGCGAGAAGTTCGGCGTCGATTCCGACACCTGCACCGGCGACCACTCGTGCATCCGCTTGTCGGGCTGCCCGTCGCTGTCGATCAAGCCCAACCCCGATCCGCTGCGCACCGACCCGGTCGCGACCGTGCTCGACAGCTGCGTGGGTTGTGGCGTGTGCGGCGAGGTTTCGCACGCCGCCGTGTTGTGTCCCTCGTTCTACAAGGCGCAGATCGTGAGCAACCCGAGCCGCTGGGACGTGCTGCGCGAGCGTGTGCGCACTGCCGTCATCGGCTGGCTGCAGCGCGGCGAAGCTCGCCGCCGTGAAGCCTATGCCTTCTGAATGAGTCCCTCCATGCAAAGCGAAGACATTGCGTCGAAGTGCCAGGGATGCCGCGGAACCGGCTTTGCCGGGCCGCAGGTATCGTCCCCGGTAGGGGGTTGGCGGCTACACGAAGTGAGCAAGACTGGGGGGGAGCCATGAGCCCGATCAAGATCGCGATCCTCGCCATGGGCGGGGAGGGAGGCGGCGTTCTGGCCGACTGGATCGTCGACATGGGCGAGGCCAATGGCTACGTGGCGCAGACCACGTCGGTGCCAGGCGTGGCGCAGCGCACGGGCGCAACCATCTACTACGTCGAGCTCTATCCGAGCGCGCAGGCCGAGGCGGACGGCGGCCGACCCGTGCTCGCATTGATGCCATTGCCGGGCGATGTCGACGTGGTGCTGGCGTCGGAACTTATGGAGGCCGGACGCGCAGTTCAGCGCGGGCTGGTCACGAACGACCGCACCACGCTGATCGCCTCCACGCACCGCGTGTTCTCGATCGCGGAGAAGAGTGCGCTGGGTGACGGCCGCGTCGACAGCGACCAGTTGCTCGCGCACACGGCGCGGGCTGCCAAGCGCTTCATCCGCTTCGACATGGCACAGGCGGCCGAGGCTTCGGGCAGCGTGATCAGCGCTGTGCTCTTTGGTGCGTTGGCAGGATCAGGCGTACTGCCGTTCAGCCGTGCGCAGTTCGAGGCGACGATCGAACGCGGCGGCGTAGGTGTGAAGCCCAGCCTCAAGGCCTTCGGTGCCGCATTCGCCCGCGCGCAGGGCGGCGACGACGGCGAGCCGGTGAAAGAGGCCCCGCTCGCCACGCCGGCACCGCAACCCCGCCACCCGGCCGTGCGTGCCTTGGTCGAGCGCGTGCAGCGTGACTTTCCGGCTGCCGCGCAAGACTTCCTGCTCGAAGGCGTGCGCCGCCTTATCGACTACCAGGACCCGGCCTACGCCGGCCTGTACCTCGACCGCATGGCGGCCTTGCCGGACGGCGACCACCGGCTGCTGCGTGAAACCGCGCGCCATCTTGCGCTCTGGATGTCCTACGAAGACACCGCCCGCGTCGCGGCCCTGAAGACCCGCGCGACCCGCTTCGAGCGCGTGCGCGGCGAGGCGCGCGTGCAGCCGGGCCAGGTGCTGGCCATCAACGAATACATGCACCCACGCCTGCAGGAAATCTGCGAGACGCTGCCGGGTGGCATCGGCCGCTGGCTCATGGATTCGACGCTGCCGAAGAAGCTCGTCGAGCGCTTCACGCAGCACGGCCGCGTGATCCGGACCAGCTCGCTGCGCGGCTACCTGATGTTGCGCACGGTGGCAGCCATGAAGCGCTGGCGCCTGTCGACGATGCGCTATGCCGAAGAGAACCGCCGCATCGAGGAATGGCTGCAGCGCATCGCCGCGACTGCGCAGCGCAACCCGGAGCTCGCCGTCGAACTCGCGCAGTGCCAGCGGCTCGTGAAGGGCTACAGCGACACGCACGAGCGCGGCGTTCGCAACTACGACACCGTGATGCGTGCCGTCGAGCGCGCCGGCGCGGGGCTGGCACCGGCCACGCTGCGCGAACTGCGCGACGCGGCACTGGCCGACGAACACGGCCACAAGCTGCAGGCTGCACTGGCGCTGCACGCACTGGCCTGACGAAGAGACAACGAAGATGACCGCACCCTCCGCCATCCTCTCGCTGCGCGTCGTCGAAGCGCGGGCATTGAATCCGCTGATCCGCATGCTGCGCCTGCGCGCCGAAGACGGCCGCGCGCTGCCAGGCTTCGCGGCCGGCTCCCACATCCGTGTGCAGGTGTCGCTGCCCGATGGCAAGACCGACTGGCGCCATTACTCGCTCATCAACTTCGCGACCGCGCGCAACGCCACCAACGCACCAACCGAGTACGTGATCGCCGTGCGCAAGGAGGCCGAAGGCCGTGGCGGCTCGCGCTTCATGCACGAGCAGCTGAAAGAAGGCGATACCGTCGCCATCGAGGCGCCGAAGAACGACTTTCCGCTGCACACCGGTCCCGGCGGCACCGTGCTGGTGGCGGGTGGTATCGGCGTCACGCCGCTCGCCACCATGGCCGCGCGCCGCCGCGCCGAAGAGGCGCCGGTGCGCATGCACTACGCCGGCCGCAGCCGCGAGCTGATGGCCTTCCTGCCCGAGCTGCAGGCGCTGCTCGGCGACGACCTGCGCGTGCACGCCGATGCCGAAACCGGTGCGCCTCTCGACATCGACGCGCTGCTCGACGGCGTGCCCGCTGGCGACCGCCTCTACGTCTGCGGCCCCAAGCTCATGCTGGACGCCGTGCTGGCCCGCACCCAGGCGCGCGGCTGGGAGCACGACCGCGTGCACTTCGAACTCTTCACCGAGCCGGTCGCGGAAGCGGGCGACCAGCCCTTCGAGGTGGAACTCGCCCAGTCGGGCCAGCGCTTCACGGTGCCGGCCGACCAGAGCATCCTCGATTGCCTGATCGAGCACGGCTGCGACCCGATGTTCGACTGCAAGCGCGGCGAATGCGGCGTGTGCGCCGTGCCCGTCATCGAAGGCGAGATCGAGCATCGCGACTACGTGCTCACCGCCCGCGAGAAAGCGGCCGGCAACGTCATCCAGATCTGCATCTCGCGCGCCAAGGGTGCGCGCCTGGTGCTCGACCTCTGAAGGAGCCACGAGAACCATGCCTTCATACCGAGACAACCCTGAAGCCGTCCGCGCGCTGGTGCGCAACGACCAGGTGCACCGCGATCTGTACACCAGCCAGGAACTGTTCGAGCTGGAGCAGGAGCACTTCTTCGCCAACACCTGGAACTATGTCGGCCACGAGAGCCAACTGCTCAAGCCGGGCGACTGGATCAGCAACGAGATCGCCGGCCGCCCGCTGATCGTCGTGCGCCACGCCGACGGCAGCGTGCGCGCCATGATGAACCGCTGCGCCCACAAGGGCTCGCGGCTCGTCAATGGGCCCTGCGGCAACACCGGCAAGTTCTTCCGCTGCCCGTACCACGCCTGGACCTTCAAGACCGACGGCTCGCTGCTGGCCATTCCGCTGAAGACCGGCTACGAGAACACCGAACTGCACGCGTGCGAATCGGTCAAGGGCCTGACGACGCTGAAGCACGTGCGCAGCCACCGCGGCTTCATCTTCGTGAAGATCAACGACGCCGGGCCGGACTTCGACGACTACTTCGGCGACTCGCTGAGCTCCATCGACAACATGGCCGACCGTTCGCCCGAGGGCGAACTCGAGATCGCGGGCGGCTGCCTGCGCTTCATGCACCAGTGCAACTGGAAGATGTTCGTCGAGAACCTCAACGACACCATGCACCCCATGGTGGCGCACGAATCCTCGGCCGGAACCGCCAAGCGCATGTGGGCCGACAAGCCCGCCGATGAGCCCAAGCCCATGGCGGTCGAGCAGTTCGTGCCTTTCATGTCCGACTACAAGTTCTTCGAGGACATGGGCATCCGCACCTACGACAACGGCCACAGCTTCACGGGTGTGCACTTCAGCATCCACAGCAAGTACAAGGCGATCCCGGCCTATGACGACGCCATGAAGGCACGCTACGGCGAGGAGAAGACCGCGCAGATCCTCGGCATGGCGCGGCACAACACGGTGTACTACCCGAATCTCACGATCAAGGGCGCGATCCAGGCGATCCGCGTGGTCAAGCCGATCTCGGCCGACAGGACGCTGATCGAGAGTTGGACCTTCCGCCTCAAGGGCGCGCCGCCCGAGCTGCTGCAGCGCACCACCATGTACAACCGGCTCATCAACTCGCCGTTCTCGGTGGTGGGGCACGATGACCTGCAGGCCTACCGCGGCATGCAGGCCGGCCTGCATGCGAGCGGCAACGAGTGGGTGAGCCTGCATCGCAAC
This sequence comes from Variovorax sp. Varisp85, assembly GCF_047304045.1. NCBI lineage: Bacteria > Pseudomonadati > Pseudomonadota > Betaproteobacteria > Burkholderiales > Comamonadaceae > Variovorax > Variovorax sp. Varisp85. The sequence continues at coordinate 157,320 of NZ_JBGLYN010000001.1, read as the reverse complement.
TACGATCCCTCGGAGCTGAAGGGCGGAGAGATCACCACGGGCGGCACCAACGAGCTGCCGATGCGCAACCAGTACCGCGCATGGGTCCAGCGCATGACGGAGACCATGTGATGACCGGCATCGAAGTCACCCGCCAGGACTTGATCGATTTCGTCGTGAACGAAGTACACCTGCTCGACACGCGCCGCTACGAGGAGTGGAACGCGCTTTTCACCGACGATGCCTTCTACTGGGTGCCGCTGGTTCCCGACCAGGAAGACGGCCTCAACCACACCTCGCACCTCTACGAGGACAAGCTGCTGCGCGACCTGCGCATCGAGCGCCTCAAGAGTCCGCGTGCCTTTTCGCAGCAACCGCCGAGCCGCTGCCATCATCTGCTGCAGATGCCGGTGATCGAGCAATTCGACGCCGAGGCGAACCGCTACGTGGTGCGCACCGGGTTCCACTACACGGAGTCGCAGGGCGACGAATTGCAGTTCTACGTCGGCACCTTCTTCCATCATCTCAGGGTGCAGGATGGCGCGCTGCGCATGGCGCTCAAGCGCGTCAACCTGCTCAACTGCGACGCGGCGCTGCCAGCCGTGCAGCTTTTCATCTAGGGACGCGATGACACACGCCACCGTCCATCAAGTCTTCGCGGCCACCGCGGCGCGCACGCCGCAGGCCGAGTTCCTGTTCACCGAATCGGTGACGGCCGCCGCCTACGGTATTTCTGCCGGCGTCATTCGCTGGGGCGAGGCCGCGGCCGAGGTCGAGCGTCTGCGCGCGGCCTATGCGCAAGCCGGGTACGGACACGGCCACCGTGTCGGGCTGCTGCTGGAGAACCGTCCCGCATTCCTCTTCCACTGGTTCGCGTTGAACGCCCTGGGCGTGAGCGTGGTGCCGATCAACGCCGAGATGCGCTCGGCGGAACTGATCTATTTGATCGGCCACAGCGAAATCGGCCTGGCCGTGACGCTGCCTGAACGTGCCGGCGACCTGCGCGCTGCGGCTGCGCAGGCCGGTGTGGCCTTCGAGACGATGGGGCCCGACGACGCGGTGCCCAGTGCGAAGACGATTGCACCGCGAGCCCATGATCGCATCAGCGTCGACACCGAATGCGGCCTGCTCTATACCTCGGGCACCACCGGGCGCCCCAAGGGCTGCATCCTGAGCAATGCCTACTTCCTGCGCGCCGGCGAGTGGTACGCCGCGCTCGACGGTGTCTGCAGCATCCGGCCCGACGCCGAGCGCGTCATCACGCCGCTGCCCCTCAACCACATGAACGCGATGGCGTTCTCCACCATGGTGGTGCTGGTGGCGGGCGGGTGCCTGGTGCAGCTGGACCGTTTCCATCCGAAGACCTGGCTGGCCAGCGCGCGCGAAAGCGGCGCGACCATCGTGCATTACCTCGGCGTGGTGCCGGCGATGCTCCTGTCGGCCAACGCGTCTGCGGCCGACAGGGAGCATGCAATCCGCTGGGGCTTCGGCGCCGGTGTGGACCGCAAGAACCACGCACCTTTCGAAGAGCGTTTCGGCTTCCCGCTGGTCGAGGCCTGGGCCATGACCGAGACCGGCGCAGCCGCCTGCATCATGGCGAACCGCGAACCGCGTCTCGTGGGCACCAGCTGCTTCGGACGGCAGGAAGACTTCGTGGAGATCCGCCTCGTGGGCGAAGACGGCAACGATGTCGGCGTCGATGCGCCGGGCGAACTGCTCGTGCGTTCGGCCGGCGACGACCCGAAGCGTTACTTCTTCTCCGGCTACCTGAAGGACGAGGAAGCCACGCGCCAAGCCTGGGCCGACGGCTGGTTCCACACCGGCGACCTGGTGCGGCGCGACCCCGAAGGCAACTTCTTCTTCGTCGACCGCAAGAAGAACGTGATTCGCCGCAGCGGCGAGAACATCTCCGCGGTTGAAGTGGAGAGTGTGCTCAACCAGCATCCGGCCGTGAAGACCTCGGCCGTGGCCGCCACACCCGATGCGGTGCGCGGCGACGAGGTGCTGGCCTGCATCGTGGTGCGCGAAGGCGCCGATGCATCGCAGCGCGAGCAGCTCGCCGCCAGCATCGTCGAGCATGCGCTCGCGCAGCTGGCCTACTACAAGGCGCCGGGCTACGTGGCCTTCGTCGATGCGCTGCCGCTCACGCCGTCGCAGAAGATCCAGCGTGGCCAGCTGCGCGAGATGGCGCAGTCGCTGCCGGGGCAGAGCCATTGCATCGACACGCGCGCGATGAAAAAGAGGCAGGCATGACGAAGCAGCGGCTCTCCTACGAAGGCGTCGCGGTGGCCGTGCCCATCACGGTGCCCTATGTGCGCTACTCCACGCGCACCGCCCACTGGTTCATCGGCCAGGCCATCGAGGCGCTGGTCCGGGCCAGCGGCGTGGCCAAGGAACAGATCGACGGCCTGTGCCTCAGCAGCTTTTCGCTCGCGCCCGACACGGCCGTGGGCGTCACGCAGCACCTGGGCCTGTCGCCGCGCTGGCTCGACCATGTGCCCACCGGCGGTGCTTCGGGCGTGATGTGCCTGCGCCGCGCGGCGCGGGCGGTGCAGGCGGGCGATGCCGACATCGTGGCCTGCGTGGGCGCCGACACCAACCACGTCGATTCCTTCCGCCAGACGCTCGGCAGCTTCAGCAACTTCGCGCGCGACGCGAGCTACCCCTACGGCTCGGGCGGCCCGAACTCGATCTTCGCGTTCATCACCGCCAACTACATGCGCACCTACGGCGCGAAGCGCGAGGACTTCGGCCGTATCTGCGTGGACCAGCGCACCAACGCGCTGGGCAACCCGAACGCGATGTTCAAGAAGGGCCTGACCCTCGACGAGTACATGGCCGCGCGGCCCATCTCCGACCCGATCCACCTGTTCGACTGCGTGATGCCCTGTGCGGGCGCCGATGCCTTCCTCGTGATGAGCGAGGAGCGCGCACGCGACCTGGGCCTGGCGCACGTGGTGATCCGCGGTGCCATCGAGCGCCATAACGCCTATGCCGAAGACCCGGTGATGGTGCAGGGCGGCTGGCGCATGGACTGCGACGACCTCTACGCGCAGGCCGGCGTCCAGCCCGCGGAACTCGACTTCGTGCAGACCTACGACGACTATCCCGTCATCGTGATGATGCAGTTCGAGGATCTGGGCTTCTGCGAGAAGGGCGAGGGCCCGGCCTTCGTGCAGGCCAACACCATGACCTTCGACGGCAGCTTTCCGAACAACACGAGCGGGGGGCAGCTCTCGGCCGGGCAGGCCGGTGCGGCGGGCGGCTTCCTCGGCATGGTCGAGGCGATCCGGCAGCTCACGGACCAAGCCGGACAACGCGCTGTGCCGAACGCCCGGCTGGGCCTCGTCGCCGGCTTCGGCATGGTCACTTACGACCGCTGCCTGTGCACAGGCGCCGTCATTCTCGGGAGATCGGCATGACGATGCCCCTGATGCGCCCCCCGCGCAAGAACCCGGTGCTGCGCACCCGGCAGATGAACCTGCCGCCCGGCGCGCGCGGCCGCGTGGCGCTCGGCCTCACGGCGGCCGCCGCCGAAGGCCGCTTCGAACTGCAGACCTGCGAAGACTGCGGCACTGTGCAGTACCCGCCGCGCGAGGTCTGCCACAAGTGCCTTTCGGCCGCACTGCGCTGGCGGCAGCAAAGCGGCGAGGGCGAACTGCTCGGCAGCACCACGCTGCACCACAGCAACGACCTGTTCTTCCGCGAGCGGCTGCCGTGGCGGCTGGGCCTGGTGCACCTGGATGCCGGCCCGACGCTCATGGTCCATCTGCACGGCGAAGTCGGCGATGCGCCGCAACGCGTGCGTGTCGGCGCCCGGCTCGACCGCGCGGGGCAGGCCGTTCTCATTGGTTTTCCGAATGAAGGGAGTGCCCATATGGCCGACGACAAGATGCTGCGAGAAATGACCAGCGACCCCAAGTTCCGCAAGGCGCTGGTGACCGATGGGAAGACCGAGACCGGCCAGGCCATCGTGCGTGCGCTGGTCAAGGCCGGCGCAGACATCGTCTGGGTCGGCCATGCCGAGCCGTGGAAGAAGATGGGCGATGGGCTTGACGACATCTCGGTGCTGCCGCAAGTCACGCTGGTGCCGCTGGACCTGACCAACGGCCGGCAGGTGACCGAGCTCGCGGGCTCCATCGGCGGCAAGGTCGACATCGTGATCAACAACGCGGAGGTGCACCGCACTTTCGGCATCGGCGCGCGCCGCGGCACCGACGTGGCCAAGGCCGAGATGGACATCAACTACTTCGGCCTGCTGCGCCTGGCGCAGGAGTTCGGCCCTGCGCTGAAGGGCCGCTCGGCCGACGGCGCGACGGGCGCCACGGCCTGGGTCAACCTGCTGTCGATCTACGCGCTGAGCAACTTCCCGCCGCACGGCACCTTCAGCGCGTCGAAAGCCGCTGCGCATTCGCTTGCGCAGTGCCTGCGTGCCGAGATGCGGCCGGCCGGCATCCGCGTGATCAATGTGTTCCCGGGGCCCATCGACGACGAATGGAACCAGCACACGCCACCACCGAAGCTCGCACCCACCGCGCTGGCCAATGCCATCGTGAAGGCGCTGCGTGACGGCGTGGAAGACGTTTACCCCGGCGACGTGGCGCAGGAGTGGCTGGAACGCTGGCGCGACAACCCCAAGGTGCTCGAGCGCGAACTCGCGGCGGGCGGCTGATCGAGGAACATCACGATGACAACCATCACCACCGAACTGATGTCCACCGCCGAAATCCTCGGCGGCCTCGTGACCGCGATGGCCAGCGGCCGCATCCGCGTGATCGACCTCACGCAGACGCTGACGCCCGAGTTTCCGCAGATCGCGCTGCCGCCCGAGATGGGGCAGTGCTGGCCCTTCCGCATCGAGGAAGTGTCGAAGTACGACGAGCGCGGTCCGGGCTGGTACTGGAACAACTTCTCGTGCGGCGAGCACACCGGCACGCACTTCGACGCGCCGATCCACTGGATCTCGGGCCGCGACCTGCCGAACAACTCGGTCGACACCATTCCGGTGCAGCACTTCGTGGCGCCGGCCTGCGTGATCGACTGTTCGCCGCAGGTCAAGGACGACCCCGACTATCTGCTGACCCTGGAGGACATCGAGGCCTACGAGGCGGCGCACGGCCGCATCCCGAAGGGCGCGTGGGTGCTGATGCGCACCGACTGGTCCAAGCGCAGCGACCCCGAGGCGTACCAGAACTTCGACGAAACCGGCCAGCACACGCCCGGCCCGAGCACCGAGGCCGTGCGCTTCCTGGTCGAGCAGCGCGACGTGCTGGGTTTCGGCTCCGAGGCCATCGGCACCGATGCCGGGCAGGGCTATCACCTGCGCCCGCCGTACCCGTGCCACTACTACATGCACGGCGCGGGGCGCTACGGGCTGCAGTGCCTGAGCAACCTCGACCTGCTGCCGCCCGTGGGTGCGGTGCTGATCTGCCCGCCGCTGAAGATCGAGAAGGGCAGCGGCAGCCCGCTGCGGGTGCTCGCGCTGGTGGGGGCATCGGCATGAGCGGCGCGGCGCCCAAGGTCGCGGCCGTCACCGGCGGCAGCGCCGGCATCGGCAAGGCGATCTGCGAGGACCTGCTCGCGCAGGGCTACGAGGTGGTGTCGCTCGCGCGCCGCAAGGCCGAGATCGACCACCCGAAGCTGCACAGCATCGAGGTCGACCTGAGCGACCGCGCCGCCACGGGCGAGGCGGTGCGCGAACTGGTCGAACGCTTCGCGCCGACCACCATCGTCCACAACGCAGGCGTCATCCGCGCCGCGCTGCTGCCCGAAGTAAAGCTCGACGACCTCGACGCACTGGTCGACCTGCACCTGGGCTGTGCCATTCAGCTCGTGCAAGGTGCGCTGCCCGCGATGCGTGCGCAGCGCTTCGGCCGCGTGGTGCTGCTGTCGTCACGCGCCGCGCTGGGGCTGGCCACGCGCACCAGCTACTCGGCCACCAAGGCCGGCATGCTGGGCATGGCGCGCACCTGGGCGCTGGAGCTTGCCGCTGACGGCATCACGGTGAACGTGGTGGCCCCGGGGCCGATCCGCACCGACATGTTCTACGACGTGGTCGAAGCCGGCAGCGAGAAGGAACGCGCGCTCGCAGCCTCGGTGCCCGTCAAGCGCCTCGGCGAATCGGCCGATGTGGCACGCGCCGTACGTTTCTTCGCCGATGCCGACAGCAGCTTCGTCACCGGCCAGGTGCTGTACGTGTGCGGCGGTACCAGCGTCGGCAGCCTGGCCCTCTGAATTCTTCTTTCGCTTTTCCACGTTCATCCCAAACCATCCCTGGAGCATCGCCATGAAAGTCCTGAACCGAATTCGCACATTCGCGGCCATTGCCGCGGGCCTCGGCGCGCTGAGCGCCGCGGGCGCATGGGCCACCGATCTCAAGGTCGGTTTCATCACCTCGATGTCGGGACCGGTGTCTTCGCTCGGCATTCCCTACGACAAGGGCATGAAAGCCGCGCTGGCCTACAAGTCCGAAGTCGGCGGTCGCAAGGTGCAGGTGATCCAGCTCGACGATGCGTCCGACCCGTCCACGGCCGCGCGCAATGCGCGCAAGCTGATCGAGGAAGACAAGGTCGACGTCATCATCGGGACGGCCGGCGCACCCGGCTCGCTGGCCATTGCCGGCGTGGCGCGCGAGACGAAGACACCGCTGATCTCCATCGCCAATGCCGACCTGGCCGGCGAGGACGGCGCCTGGATGGTGACGCTGCCGCAGCCCGCGCCGTTGATGATGGGTGCGATGGTCGAGAAGATGAAGCAGGCCGGCGTGAAGACGGTGGCCTACATCGGCTACTCCGACGCCTGGGGCGACCTGGTCTACGACGCGCTCATGAAATCGGCGCCCACGGCCGGCATCAAGGTGGTGTCGAACGAGCGTTATGCGCGCAGCGATTCGTCGGTGGCCGGGCAGGTGCTGAAGATCGTGGCGCTGCGGCCTGATGCGGTCATTACCGGTGCCTCGGGCACCCCCGGTGCGTTGCCGTACCTCGCGTTGACCGAGCGTGGCTACAAGGGAAGGATCTACGGCATGCACTCGCTGATCAACCCCGACTTCATCCGCGTCGGCGGTTCGTCGGTCGAAGGCCTGCTGGCGCCCACGGGCCCGGTGGTGGTGGCCGAGCAGCTGCCCGACAACAACCCGATGAAGAAGATCGCGATGGACTTTCGCGCTGCCTACCAGAAGGCCAACGGCGCGGCGCCCACTGATACCTTCTCGGCCTACAGCTTCGATGCGTGGCTGATCTATCTCGATGCTGCGCAGCGTGCGCTGGCCAGCAAGGCTGAGCCCGGCACGCCGCAATTCCGGCTGGCGCTGCGTGATGCCATCGTGAGCACCAAGGAGCTGGTGGGCACGCATTCGGTCTACAACTTCAAGCCCACTGATCGCTATGGCTCGGATGATCGCTCGCGCGTCGTCGTGAAGCTCGAAAAGGGTCAATGGAAGCTGGTGCCCTGAGATGAAGAACAAGCTAGCCCACATCCTTGGCGCCACAGTGCTTGCTCTGGCAGCTTCGCAGGCCATGGCGGCTGACCTGAAGATCGGCTTCATCAGCTCGCTCTCGGGTCCGGTGGCTGCGCTCGGCATTCCGTACGAGAAGGGCATCCGCGCTGCCATTGCCGAGCATCCCGAGATCGCCGGCCGCAAGGTCCAGTTGATCGTGCTCGACGACGCGTCAGACCCCACCACCGCCGGCCGCAACGCACGCAAGCTGGTGACCGAAGACAAGGTCGACGTGCTCATAGGAACCTCCGGCGTGCCAGGTGCGATGGCCATCGCAGCGGTGGCCAAGGAACTGAACACACCGTTGATCTCGCCCACGCCGGTCACCATCGCCGGCCCCGAGGGCGCGTGGACGGTGACGGTGTCGCAGCCATTCCCGCTCATGGTCGCGGGCGTGGTCGACCGCATGCAGAAGTCCGGCGTGAAGACGGTCGCCTTCATCGGCTTCTCGGACGCACTGGGCGACCTGGCCTACGACTCGCTCGTGAAGAGCGCCGATGCTGCCGGCATCAAGGTGGTGGCCAACGAGCGTTATGCGCGCAGCGATTCCTCGGTGGCCGGGCAGGTGCTGAAGATCGTCGCGGCTCGACCCGACGCCGTGTTCGCGGGCAATTCCGGCACGCCCGGTGCGTTGCCTTACATCGCACTGGCCGAGCGCGGCTACAAGGGCAAGATCTATGGCACGCACGGCCTCATCAACGCCGACTTCGTGCGCGTGGGCGGCGCCTCCGTCGAAGGCCTGCAGGTGCCCAGCGGCCCGGTGCTGGTGGCCGACCAGTTGCCCGACAGCAACCCCATCAAGAAGGTGTCGATGGGCTTTCGCAACGCCTACCAGAAAGTGAACGGCGCGGTGCCGACCGACGCCTTTTCTTCCTACACCTACGACGCCTACCTGCTGCTGGCGGATGCCGCCTCGCGCGCCAAGGGCGAGCCCGGCACACCGCAATACCGCACCGCCCTGCGCGACGCCATCGTGAGCACCAAGGAGCTGGTGGGTACGCACGGCATCTACACCTTCAAGCCCGGCGATAGCTATGGCTCCGACCGGCGCGGCGTGGTGATCGTGCAGATGAACAGGGGGCAGTGGAAGCTGGTTCCCTGAAGAAAAGACCCGGGCCCACGTCGATGACCAGTTACCGCCATCATCCCGAACGCGTCGCCGCCCTCGTGCAGCACGACCGCGTGCACCGCGACCTGTACCTGAGCGAGGAGATCTTTGCGCTCGAGCAGGAGCGCCTGTTCGCGAACAGCTGGGTCTTCCTCGGCCATGCGAGCCAGGTGCCCGAGCCCGGCGACTTCGTGGCGCAGGACATCGCGGGCCGGCCGCTGCTGATGGTGCGGCAGCCCGACGGCGCGGTGCACGTGCTCTACAACCGCTGCGCCCACAAGGGCACGCAACTGGTGACGGACGAGAGCGGCAACACCGGCCGCTTCTTCCGCTGCCCGTATCACGCGTGGACCTACAAGCTCGACGGCGCGCCGCTCGGCGTACCGTTGAAGAGCGGCTACGAGGGCACGCAGCTCAAGGCGTGCGAGTCGGGGCAGGGGCTGTCGGTGGTGAGGCACGTGAAGGTGTACCGCGACTTCGTGTTCGTGCGCCTATCCGACACGGGGCCCTCGTTCGAGGACTACTTCGGCGAGGTGCTGGGCGCCATCGACAACATGGTCGACCGCTCGCCCGAGGGCAAGCTCATCGTGGGCGGCGGCGTGCTGCGCAACATCGTCCACTGCAACTGGAAGATGTACCTCGAGAACATCAACGACACGGTGCACCCGATGTCCACGCACGAGTCGGCCACCAAGGCGGCCGAGGCGCTGTGGGAAGGCCATGCGCCCACCGACCCCAAGCCCATGGCGATGGAGCAGATCCTGCCCTTCGGCTCGGGCTACGAGTTCTTCGACAAGATGGGCGGACGCGTGTTCGCCAATGGCCACAGCGTGCTGGGCGTGAACTTCAGCATCCACTCCAACTATGCGCAGCTACCGGAGTACGAGGCCGCGATGCACGCGGCGCACGGCATTGGGCGCGCCACCGAAATTCTGCAGAGATCGCCACAGAACTCCGTTCTTTATCCGAGCCTGTCGGTCAAGGGCTCGCCGCAGGCCATCCGCGTGATCCGTCCGCTGGCCGCCGGCCGCACGCTGATCGAGGCGTGGAGCTTCCGCGCGGCCGGCGCACCCGCGCTGCTGTTCGAGCGCGCCATGAGCTACAACCGGCTTGTTTTCTCACCGATGTCGGTGGTGGCGCACGATGACGTGCACCTGTTCGAGAGCATCCAGCAGGGCCTGCGCGCGGGCGGCAACGAATGGGTGAGCCTGCACCGCAACTTCGATGCGGCCGAGCTCGCGCAGTCGACCATCACCACCAACGGCACCAACGAGCTGCTCATGCGCAATCAATTCCGCGCCTGGGCGAAGTCGATGTCGGTGGAGGCCGCGCCATGACCGTTCCGCGCGATTTCGCCGCCCACGAAGCGGCCCTGCTCGACGAGCGGCGCTTCGACGACTGGCTGGCGCTCTTTGCCGGCGACGGCCACTACTGGGTACCGCTGCTCGGCGCTGCGCAGGCCGATCCGTTCTCGCACAACTCGCTGGCCTATGAAGACCGGCTGCTGCTGCAGTTGCGCGTGGAGCGCCTCAAGAGCCCGCGCGCGCATTCGCAGCATCCAGCCAGCCACAGCCAGCACGTGCTGCAGCCCTCGCGCATCGAGCACGAGAACGCCGATGAAGCGCGCCTGCGCACGCCATTCCTGTACGTCGAAGCGCGAGGCGAATCCCAGATCCTGCTGAGCGGCACCGCGCGCCATCACCTCGTTCGCACGCCGGCCGGCTGGCGCATCCGCGAGAAGCGCATCGACCTGCTCAACGCCACGCGTGCGTTGCCGGCCATCCAGTTGTTCATCTGAGTTACCTGTCCATTCCAACCATCCTCACCGGAGCTACGACATGAAGAGCCTGATGCAGACCTTGACGCGCGGTGCACTCGCCGCAGCGCTGATTGCCTGTGGTGTTGGGAGCGCGCTGGCGGCCGACCTCAAGGTCGGTCTCAGCGTGTCGCTCTCAGGGCCGAATTCCTCGCTGGGCGTGCCCTATGCCAAGGGCATGCAGGCCGCGCTGGCGTACAAGCCGGAGGTGAACGGCCGCAAGGTCCAGCTCATCGTGCTGGACGACGGCTCCGACCCGACCACGGCCGGGCGCAACGCGCGCAAGCTGATCGAGGAGGACAAGGTCGACGTGCTCATGGGCACCTCGGGCGTGCCCGCCGCCATCGCGATGGCGCAGGTTGGCAAGGAAGCGAAGACGCCGATGATCGGCCTCACGCCCATCTTGCTCGACCCGAACGACAACCCCTGGGTCATGACCGTGGCCCAGCCCACGCAATTGATGATCGATGCGGTCGTCGAGCGCATGAAGCGCAACAACGTGAAGACGGTGGGCTACATCGGCTTCTCCGATGCCTGGGGCGACCTGGTCTACAACGCACTGATGAAGGCCGCGCCCGAGGCCGGCATCAAGGTGGTGAGCAACGAGCGCTATGCGCGCGCCGACGCGTCGGTGACGGGGCAGGTGCTGAAGATCGTGGCGCTGCGGCCCGATGCGGTGATGACCGGCGGCGCCGGAACGCCGGGCGCACTGCCGTTCCTCGCATTGCAGGAGCGCGGCTTCAAGGGTGGCGTGTACGGCCAGCACGGCTTGATCAACCCCGACTTCGTGCGGGTGGTCGGCGCGGCCGGCCAGAACGCGCTGATGCCCACCGGCCCGGTGATCGTCGCCGAGCAATTGCCCGACAACTACCCGACCAAGAAGATCGCGACCGAGTTTCGCGCCGTGTTCCAGAAAGCGAACAACGCGCCAACCGGCGACGCCTACTCGGCCTATTCGTTCGACGGCTGGCTGGTGTTTGCGGACGCCGCATCGCGCGCCATGAAGAAGGCCGAGCCGGGCACGCCCGAGTTCCGCGTGGCGCTGCGCGACGCCATCTTCAGCACGAAGGAAGTGGTGGGCACGCACGGCGTCTACACCTTCAAGCCCGGCAGCCTCTACGGCGTGGACGAACGCGCCCGCGTGATCGTCAAGCTCGACAACGGCCAATGGAAGCTCGCACCTTGAACCGCTCGCCCTTGATTTTCCGGAGGGCCGCGCGATGACCTGGGACGTGGCGCTCATTCTCCTCACCGACGGCCTGGCCAACGGTGCCGTCTACCTGCTGGCCGGCCTGGGGCTGGTGTTGATCTTTTCCGTCACGCGCGTGGTGTTCGTGCCCTTCGGCGACATCGCGGCCTTTGCGGCGCTGTCGCTCGCGGCCTTCGAGACCGGCCGCGTCCCGCCGACCATAGGCATGGTCGCCGTGCTCGCTGCCCTGGCGCTGGCAACGGAAATCGGCAGCCTGTTGCGGCGCGGCGAGGCTGCACGCATTCCCAAGGCGGTGCTGATGTGGGGCGTGCTGCCCGCGATTCCCTGCGTGCTCGCGTGGCTTGCGGCGCGGCCCGGCGTGCCGGTCGCGGTGCACATCGCGGTGGCCGTGCTGCTGGTGGTGCCCATCGCACCACTGCTGGCGCGCGTGGTGTTCCAGCCGATCGCCGACGCCTCGGTGCTGGTGCTGCTGATCGTGTCGCTGGCGCTGCACTTCCTGCTGTCTGGCCTGGGCCTGCTGTTCTTCGGACCTGAAGGCTCCCGCACCACGCCGCTCACCAGCGCCGTGTTCACGTTGGGCGACGGCTTCACGGTCAGCGGCCAGGTGGTGCTGATGGTGGGCGCGGCCATCGTGCTGAGCGGGCTGTTCTTCCTGGTGTTCGAGCGCACGGTGGCCGGCAAGGCGCTGCGCGCCACGGCGGTCAACCGCGTGGGCGCGCGGCTGGTCGGCATCCGGCCGGTGCGCACCGCACTGCTGGCCTACGGATGCGCCTCGCTGCTGGCGGGGCTGATCGGCGTGCTGATTGCACCGGTGACGACCATGTACTACGACTCGGGTTTCATCATCGGCCTGAAGGCCTTCGTGGCCGCGATCATCGGCGGGCTCGTGAGCTACCCGATGACTGCGGTGGGTGCACTCGCAGTCGGCGTGGTGGAAAGCTTCGCCTCGTTCTGGAGCGGTGCGCTGAAGGACGTGATCGTGTTCAGCCTGCTGATCCCCGTGCTCATGCTGCGCTCCTTCATGGCCACGCATGCCGAAGAGGAAGAAGACGAGGTGGACCAATGAGCGCCAACCGCAAACGCATGACGTGGATCGCCGCGGTGGTGGTCGTGCTGGCCCTGGTGCCGGTGGTGGCGGGGAGCTTCACGGTCTCGCTGCTCAACGACATCGGCATCGGCGCGCTGGTGGCGCTGGGCCTCGTGCTGCTCACCGGCGTGGGCGGCGCGACCTCGTTTGGGCAGGCGGCTTTCGTGGGCATCGCAGCCTACGCCACGGCATGGCTCACGACCACGCAGGGCATGTCGCCGTGGATCGGGCTGCTGTTCGCGCTGCTGCTCACCGGCCTCTCGGCGCTGGCCATCGGCATGCTCACGCTGCGCCTGGGCGGGCACTTCCTGCCGCTCAGCACCATCGCCTGGGGACTGTCGATCGCAATGCTGTTCGGCAATGTCGATGCGCTTGGGCGGCACACGGGCCTGTCGAACATTCCACCGCTGCAGGTCGCGGGCTGGTCGCTGGCCGATCCGCGTTCGATGTACTACCTGATCTGGGTGGTCGTCGGGCTGGCCTGCCTGTTCAGCCACAACCTGCTGCAGTCTCGGCCGGGGCGCGCGATTCGCGGGCTTCGCGGCGGTGCCACGCTGCTGGCGAGCGTGGGGGCGGATGCCTACCGCGTGCGGCTGTCACTGTTCGTCACGGCCGCGCTGTTCGCGGGGCTGGCGGGCTGGCTCTACGCGCACATGAACCGCTTCGTGAGCCCGTCGCCCTTCGACGTGCGCGCGAGCATCGAGTACCTGCTGATGGCCGTGGCCGGCGGGCTCGGCCAGCTGGCGGGCGCACTGGTGGGCGCCGCGCTGGTACTGGTGCTGAAGAACGGCCTGCAGGACGTGCTGCCGATGCTCACGCAGCGCGCCGGCCAGCTCGAGGCGGTGGCATTCGCCGCGCTCTTCATCCTGCTGCTGCACTTCGCGCGCGGCGGCGTGATGGGCCTGCTGCGCCGCTGGACGCACCGGCGCAGCGGCTCGCAGGAGCCTTCGCGCCACGAGGCCCCGCCGGTCGATCCCTTGCCTCACCGCACGCTGCCCGAGCGCGGCTCGCAGGTGCTGTCGGTGAACGGTGCGGTCAAGCGCTTCGGCGGGCTGGTGGCCGTCAACGACGTGAGCTTCGACGTGAAGGCCGGCGAGATCGTCGGGCTGATCGGGCCCAACGGCGCGGGCAAGTCGACCATGTTCAACCTGCTGACCTGCACGCTGCCGATGAGCGCGGGCCAGGTGCGCTTCCTGGCGCACGACATCGCAGGCAAACCGCAGCGCGAGGTGGCGCGGCTGGGGCTGGCGCGCACTTTCCAGCACGTGAAGCTGCGCCCGCACATGAGCCTGCTCGACAACGTGGCGCTGGGCGCGCATTCGCGCACGCGCTCGGGCATCCTGAAGGCGGGGCTGCGGCTCGACCGCCTGGAAGAAAGCCAGATCCTGCAGGAGGCGCAGCGCCAGCTCGACCGCATCGGCCTGGGCGACCGCGCGCACGAGCTGGCGGGCAGCCTGCCGCTGGGCACGCAGCGCATTCTGGAAATCGCGCGCGCGCTGGCCGCGGACCCGGTGCTGCTGGTGCTCGACGAGCCCGCCGCCGGCCTGCGCCGCAAGGAAAAGATGGCGCTCGGCGACCTGCTGCGCAAGCTGCGCGAGGAGGGCGTGACCATCCTGATCGTCGAACACGACATGGACTTCGTGATGAAACTGGTGGACCGGCTGGTGGTGATGAACTTCGGCTCCAAGCTCGTGGAGGGCGTGCCGTCGGCGGTGCGCGCGGACGAGCGGGTGCAGGCGGCTTACCTGGGGAGTGTTGTATGAGCGCCGCACGGCCGCCCGAAGGCGCGGGCCCCCTTCAGGGGGTAGGAGAAGTACACGAAGTGACAAGCCTGGGGGTAGCGAAATGACCGCGATGCTGGAGATTGGCGATCTGCACGTGTCGTACGGGCAGGTTGAGGCGGTGCGCGGCGTGTCGCTCGACCTGCAGCCGGGTCAGATCATTTCGGTAATCGGTCCCAACGGCGCGGGCAAGACCACGCTGCTGGCGGCCGCGATGGGTCTGCTGCCTTGCAAGGGCACGCTGCGCTTCGAGGGCGAAGACCTGCAGGGGCTCGACGTGGAAGCGCGCGTGGAGCGCGGCCTGTGCCTCGTGCCCGAGAAGCGCGAGCTGTTCGGCGAACTCACCGTGCTCGACAACCTGCAGCTCGGCGCGTATGCCAAGCGGCTGCGCGGCGATGCGATGAAGAAGCGGCTGCAGTCGGTGTACGACCGATTTCCGCGGTTGGCCGAACGGCGTTCGCAGCGCGCCGACACGCTCTCGGGCGGCGAGCGGCAGATGCTCGCGGTGGGGCGCGCGCTGATGTCGGCGCCGCGCCTGCTGATGCTCGACGAGCCGAGCCTCGGCCTCGCGCCGCTGATCGTGCGCGACATCCTCACCATCGTGCGCAAGCTGCGCGAAGACGGTGTCTCGATCCTGCTGGTCGAGCAGAACGCGCGCGCCGCGCTAGAAAGCTCGGACGAAGGCTATGTGCTGGAGACCGGCGAGATCGCGCTGTCGGGTGCCTCGGCCGAGCTGGCGAGCGATCCGCGCGTGCAGGCGACCTATCTCGGTGGAGGCACGCACGATGACGAGTGACCCGCGGGCTGTGCCGCCCGTGCAGCGCACCTTGCCGGCGATGCTGCAGCGGCAGGCCGGGCTGTTCGGCTCGCGTCCGTTGCTTCGGATCGGTGGCGACGAGTGGACGCATCGCGACGCTGCGCAGGCTGCAGCCGTTCGCGCCGGTGCGCTGGCCGCGGCCGGCGTGGTGCGCGGCGACCGCTTCGCCGTGATGTGCGGCAACCGCATCGAGTTTCTCGAAAGCTTCCTCGGCGCGGGTTGGCTGGGTGCGTCGATGGTGCCGGTCAACACCGCGTCGATGGGGCCGCAGATCGAATACTTCCTCGCGAACAGCCAGGCGAAACTGCTGGTGATCGAGGCGGGTTTTCTTGAGCGGCTCGCGACGGCGGATCTGGCGCGCACCGCGTTGCGCGAGGTCTGGGTGGTGGGCGAGGCGGAGTCCTCCGGCTGGCAGGCGCCCCAGGGCGTGCGCGTAACGCCTTACCCCGAGGGCGGTGAGGCGCTGGCGCCCGCAGCGGTGCAACCTGGCGACCCGCTCGCGATTCTGTACACCTCCGGTACGACGGGGCCAGCCAAGGGCGTCGTCTGCCCGCATGCGCAGTATTTCTGGTGGGGCGTGAGCAGCGCGGAGGTGCTCGGAGTCGGCGTCGACGACGTGCTGTGCACCACGCTGCCGCTCTTTCACATCAATGCGCTCAACACCTTCGCGCAGGCCGCATTGACGGGCGCAGAGGTGGTGTTCGCGCCGCGCTTCTCGGCCTCGGGCTTCTGGCCGGCGATGCGCGCGAGCGGGGCGACGGTGGTCTACCTGCTGGGCGCAATGGTGCCGATCCTGCTCGCGCAGCCCGAAGGGCCTGGCGAACGCGATCACCGGGTGCGCATCGGCCTCGGGCCCGGCGTGCCGTCCGCCGCAGGTGCCGCATTCAAGGCGCGCACCGGCGTGCAACTGCTCGAAGGCTACGGCTCGACCGAAACCAATTTCGCCATCGCGACCGCGCCGGATTCGCCGCGCGGCGGTGTCATGGGCTGGCTGCGCCCAGGCTTCCAGGCGCGCGTGGCCGACGAAGGCGATGCGGCGCTGCCACCCGGCGAGGCCGGCGAACTGCTGCTGCGCGCGGACGAGCCCCATGCCTTCGCGAGCGGCTATTTCAACATGCCGGAGAAGACGGTCGAGGCCTGGCGCAATCTCTGGTTCCACACCGGCGACCGCGTGGTGCAGGACGCCGACGGTGCGTTCCGCTTCGTCGACCGCATCAAGGACGCGATTCGCCGGCGCGGCGAGAACATCTCGTCGTTCGAGGTCGAGCAGGTGCTGCTGAGCCATCCGGGCGTGGCTTCGTGCGCGGTGTACCCGGTGCAATCCGAACTGGCCGAGGACGAGGTGATGGCCGCGCTGGTGGCGCGCGACGGCGTGCCGATCGACCCGGCCGAACTCGTGCGCTTCTGTGAAAGCCGGCTGCCTTACTTCGCCGTGCCGCGCTACATCGACGTGCTGGCCGACCTGCCGCGCACCGAAAACGGCAAGGTGCAGAAGTTCAAGCTGCGCGAGCGCGGCGTGAGTCCGCAGACCTGGGACGGCCGGCCCGCAAGGGCCTGAGGCTCCCGGCAGACGCAACGCGTTCCTTCTTTCCGGCTGTTTCATGCGCTGACAGCTTCGCCGGTACATTTCGCTAAAATGATTCAGAACTAAAACATTCAGGTATGCAATCAAATTCACTGACCGGCCGCCATGCACTCGTCACGGGCGCGGCGCGCGGCATCGGCGCGGAGATCGCGCGCACCCTGGCCGCCGAAGGCGCCGTTCTGACGCTGCTGGGGCGTGACCGCGAAGCGCTGAAGCGTGTGGCCGATTCGCTCGCGGGCAGCGGGCATGGCGTGGCTGCAGCCGATGTGGCGAATCCGCAGGCGGTGCAGGCGGCCTTCGCAGAGGCCCGAGCAGCGCGCGGCCCTGTTGCCGTGCTCGTCAACAACGCGGGTGCCGCCGAGAGCGCGCCTTTCCTCAAGACCTCGTTCGAGCTCTGGCAGCGCATGCTGTCGGTGAACCTCACCGGCAGCTTCCTGTGCGCGCAGGCTGCGCTGCCCGACATGCTCGATGCGGGCTGGGGCCGCATCGTCAACATCGCCAGCACGGCGGGGCAGAAGGGCTACGCCTACGTGTCGGCCTACACCGCGGCCAAGCATGGTGTGGTCGGGCTCACGCGTTCGCTGGCGCTCGAAGTGGCGCGCAAGGGCATCACGGTGAATGCCGTATGCCCGGGCTACACCGACACCGACATCCTGCGCAACAGCGTCGCCAACGTGGTCGGCAAGACCGGGCGCAGCGAGGCCGACGCGCTGGCCGAATTCTCCAGCGTCAATCCGCAGCGGCGCATCGTGCAGCCGGCCGAAGTCGCCGATGCGGTGCGCTGGCTGTGCGGCACGGGCGCTGCGTCGGTCACCGGCCAGTCGATCTCGGTTTCAGGGGGAGAGGTGACATGACGCGCGACAACGATGCCTCGCACGCGGTGCTGAGCGATGCGGAGGAACTGGGCCACGAAGCCCGCGCGGGCCACGAGGACCACGCGATGCTCAAGCTCTGGCTGCGCATGCTGGCCAGCACCACGCAGATCGAGGCCGAGATCCGGCGCCGGCTGCGCGAGCGCTTCGGCATCTCGCTCGCGCGCTTCGACTACATGGCGCAGCTCCATCGCTACAAGGACGGGCTCAAGATGCGCGTGCTCTCGCGCTACCTCATGGTGACCGGCGGCAACGTCACAGGCCTGACGGACGAACTCGAGCGCGAAGGCATGGTGGCCCGCGCGCCCAGCCCCGACGACCGCCGCGCGTGGATCGTGAGCCTCACGCCGACAGGGCGCCGCACCTTCGAGACGATGGCGAGCGAGCACGAACAATGGATCCTCGAGATGTTCTCGGGGCTCGACATGAAGACCGTCAAGCAGATGCACACCCAACTGGGCTTGCTGCGTGTGCACGTGATGCGCGGCGAGCCGCCGGCCGAGGAGGGCTGAGCATGAGCGCGGCCACCCCTGTCGATCTCCCGGCCCAGGGCAGCGAGTTCCGCCGCGCGCGGCTGATCCGCTTCTCGGACTGCGACCCGGCGGGCATCGTTTTCTACCCTCAGTACTTCGTGATGCTCAACGGGCTCGTCGAAGACTGGGTCAACGAGGGCCTGGGGCTCAGCTACCACGGGCTGGTGGCCGTGCGGCGCATTGGCCTGCCCACCGTGAAGCTCGAAGCCGACTTCCGTGCGGTGAGCCGCATGGGCGACCAGGTCACGCTCGGCCTTACCGTGCAGCGGCTGGGGTCGCGCTCGATGACGCTGCTTGTGCGCTGCTTCGAGCCGGCGACCGGAGAACTGCGCATGCAGATGCAGCAGGTGCTCGTGACCACGTCGCTCGAAACCCATCGCGCCGTCGCCATTCCGGACGACATGCGCGCAGCCATCCTGCGCAACGCGCCCGAGCTGGGCTGAGCGTCCTAGGGGGCGGGCTCGCTGCCCGCCGCGTCCTGCGCGCGCTTCTTCAGCCAGCCGCCGAGCTCCTTCTTTCCCTTGGCATTGGCGGCGCGCCATGCGTTGCGCGCGGCCGCAATGAAGCGCTCTTCCGCTGCATCGGGTACTTCGCTGAGGCGGTCTTCTTCGTCGAGCCAGCCGGGCTCGACGCTGCAATGCCGTTCGATCTGCCGTGCCAGGTTGTCGCCGATGGGCCGCGAGCTCTTGATCTGGCTCCACATGCTCGGAGAAATTTCGAGCTTCTTCGCAAACGCCTGGTCCAGCCCCTTGGCTGGCAGGCCCGCGGCGATGGCCTCTTCGAGAAAGCGGCGGTGCAACGCAAGGGCATTGCGGCGGCGCGCGACGGTGATATTGGGCACTGTTCAAAAACAACAACAAGACAAGAAAAGATTGTCCCGGTTGTTGACGCCGTCGTAAACACTATTTACAGTTGCCTTCATTCGCGGCCCAGGCCGTCCCTTTTGTCCAACCCTTTACAGCCGACAGCGGCAATTTTTTGACTCAGGAACCATCGTGAACACCGCCTTGAACCTCACCAGCATTCGACCCGCCTTGGGCCGATCGCTCGTGCGCGTCTGGTCGTGCGGTGGTTTGGACAGCATGCTGTCGATCCGACCGAACCAGCACCAGAACCACGTGTATTCCACGAAAGCCGCAGCCAGCCTGCGCGTTGGAAAAGTCGAGGATCAAGTGCTACCGGGTGGAGGTTGCGCGTAGGCGCACACCTTCCAAGCTCTCTCATGCAGAGGCCCGGAAACCGCAAGGTTCCGGGCCTTTTTGTTTTGTCTGTCGTGCTTGTTTGCCATTTCGGGTGTGCCTTCACCACACCGCCAGAGCCCACCGCGTAGACGGTCTGGCGGGATGTGCAGGAACCGATCACTCCTGTGCAGCGACGTCGTACGGGACAGCGCCCAGCGCGCTGTCCGTCGCGTGAGGACACAACCGAAATGGAAAGCGGGACACCGTTTTTTTCGAACCACCGAACCCGAGCGGGACCGGGCCATGCAGATGGCCCTCCCGCGGAAACCGGCCGCAAAGATTGGGCGGCGCCGGAACCCGTAACCGGACACTTTTGTTTTCGACCCGCGTTAGCTCAATGGATCAGAGCACTTGCCTACGAAGCAAGGGGTTGCACGTTCGAGTCGTGCACGTGGGGCCTTTTTTTTGTTCGAGCTGTCACGCCAACCAAGGAGCCACCATGCGCAAGCGCAATACCCCGATCCGGATGATCACCGTGCGTCCGGCACAGCCACGCAACCGCATGATGATGGCCTTGGCCCGCAGTTTCGGCATTGCCGTCGACGCGCGTCGCACAGGCGAATGCGCGGCGGACTCCGCGGGGCGCGAGCCGCTGCCGGAGGGACTCGATCCCGACCAGCGCGTTCGCGCAGTCGGCGAATGGTAGGCCGGCCGCCTGTTCCTTGTTTTTCATGGTGCGCGTAGCTCAATGGCAGAGCCGCGGGTTGTGGTCCCGCTGACGACGGTTCGATCCCGTTCGTGCACCCCACTTCGTTTCATTCGACCTCATCAACAACCATCGCCGCAAAAGGAGGCGAGACATGCATCCCCACGTCCTGCAACTCGATATCCAGGGCACGCCGCAAGCCTGGATTTCGCTGGAGCAGGCGGTGTTGCACTACGCGACCGGCTCGGTCGCATGGGAAGACGGCGGCCTGCCGCTCGCCACGCTGCGCGGCGGCTTCAACGTGGCGCGCGGCGTGCAGTCGCGCATCGACGTGGCGCCGATCGTTGCGCTGCGCGGTGCGTCGAAGATCAACCTCTTCGACGTGATTCCGAGCGTCACCAAGAGCAAACTGCTGCGCCGCGACCGCCACACCTGCGCCTACTGCGGCGAGGTGTTCCACGAGCGCGAACTGCAGTGCGAACACGTGCTGCCCGAGTCCCGCGGAGGTCCGTGGACCTGGACCAACCTCGTGAGCGCATGCGGGGTCTGCAACAACCGCAAGGCAGCGCGCACGCCGGAGGAGGCGGGCATGCCACTGGTCTATCTGCCCTATGTGCCGAACCGCTACGAGAACTTCCTGCTCGAAGGACGCAACATCCGTGTGGATGTGCACGAGTGGCTGGCAAAGCGGCTGCCCAAGGGCTCGCGGCTTCAGTGAGGGCAGGGCTGCGATCCTGGTCTTTGTCCATGAAAAAAGCCCGCTGCCTGTCTCCCAGGCGGCGGGCTTTTGTAAGTGTGAGGCGCCGGTGTTCAGCGTCCGAAGAGACGATAGGCGATCAGGCCGGCGGCCGCCAAGCCACTCGCGATGGCGAGAATCACCTTGGTGGCACGACCCGAACCGCGTTTCGAGCGGGGCCAGTGGTCCGGCCCGATCAGGTCGATGGGGACGGTGGGTTTGCCTATGTCGGACGCCTTTTCCATGAGAGGAAATATAGCTCACGCGTGAAGGCGCGGTCGGGGCCTGGCTGCATCCTGTGGCCTCCGAACATCGTTGTCGACCTTGGCTGCGGCTGGACAAAAAAAATACCCGCCTGAGCGGGTTGAACGAGCTTTATGGCTTCGAAGTGATTTCCCTGTGTCATTGTTGTTGTGCTGCGTGACAGCCGGTACAAGATGCCATGCCGGATGGGGACCTATTGCAGGTTGAACCCGGAGCAGCTTGTAAGTGACGCACAAATCGTGAAATATTCCCGCATGAGAAAGGAAATCTTCCTCGAAGGTTTGACGCGTGCACTTGAGCGCCGGGGTCGCTGTGCTTCTGCAATGCAGCTCTGGCAGTGCATCAATCGGGTGGCCAGTACCTGATGGCCGAGGTGGGTGAGCGGCACGATCTGCTCGAACGCTGCGTCGCCGATTGGATCGCACGGCAGGGGCTACTTCCTGGGGCCGGCGAGCCAAAGAAAAAGCCTCCTCGCGTGGACCGTGAGGAGGCTTTGACAAAAAAATAGCGCGAAGAACGCGCTATTTTTCGGTGTTGGTGGTGGGCCCTGCGTGACTCGAACACTCGACGGCTGACTCGTCGGTGTCCGTTGCCGCTTTCGCGCGCAGGTCGCGAAACTGGAACGTGGTGATGTCGATCCCCGCGCTCTTGCGGGCCTTGTCGAAGCGCTTGCGCAGCATCGCGGCCGTCATCGGGGCGCCGCGCTCGTTCGCCAGCAGCGGGGCCGACTGCTTTGGCCTAGCCGCCTTGAACACGCGGATTTCTTCGATCAGCTCTTCCAGCGCGTTTTCGACCACGATCCGCAGCTTCGTCTGTGTCTTGCCCTGGTGCACCGCGGGTACTCGCCGCGGATGTGGTCCTTGCTCATGCCGAGCACGTCGGCGGGCCGCTGGCCGGTGATATGGGCTAGGCGCAGCGCGAACCGCAGCGACCACGCAGAATGACCAGCCTGAGCGTCGGGTTCAGACGGCCACGTACTCGACCGCACCGGTGTCCCCGTCCAGGATCATGTCGTAGGGATACCAGTAGATCTGCTCGTCGCCATAGTCGTCGACATAGCTGTACCCGATGTATGTCATTCCCAGGTACGTGTCTTGAACGTGGATGAAGGTGGCGTATTGCATTCCGTCCGCCCGGGCCATCTTCTTGTTCGTCTTGTATTTCTTGACCGGCAGGTCGCCCTTGTTTGCATGCTTGACGTGGAACGCAGCGATTTTTGTGTCTTTGATGTCCACGGAGACCGTGTGCGGCCCGCTCTTGTCGATGACATGCTGGCCGTTACTCTTGAGCTTGTCGCCCACCAATTTCGCGCCATTGTGGTGGTGATGCTTTCCCTTGGCGAAGCTCGCATCGATGAAGCCGAATACGCCGGAAAGGGCGAGGCCGGTAGTCAGAAGACGTCGTGTGAGGTTCATTTCGATTCTCCTTGCCGAGCTTGACCGTCGCGATGCGCGAGTCAGCGCCGAGCGTCAAAGTTCTGCTCTGCCAAAGCGAGCCCGGATGTAGGACTTGGAGCGGCATGTGCGCGGGCCGGCATCCGGGCTTCAGCAAGCGAAGAAGGAGCGAGTGCGCTCGCAGCTCATCTGGTTGCGTTCTTTACGCGTGTTGAGATGTTGCGCAGATCAAGGCATAGCCTCCCCGCCGAGGCTTGATGGAGTCCCTTTGTCGGTTCTGCCATGGACTTCAGGCGAATGACGCGGACTTGGTCATCCTACCCAGCTGCGGTGCTTCGGCGCCAAGCGCTCATCGGCTTCACCGAATACTCTGGCTGAAAAAGAAAAAACCTCCCAGTCTTTCGACGGGAGGTTTTTCTGTTTTGCGGAACACGTTCGGCGTTTGCGGAACAGTGCTCCTTAAGAAACAGCGCGGAAGCCGCGCAGTTTCCAGTGTTGGTGGTGGGCCCTGAGTGACTCGAACACTCGACCTACGGATTAAGAGTCCGCTGCTCTACCAACTGAGCTAAGAGCCCTTGCGTTGAAAACGTTTGGTGTTTTCTGGCAAGACCACGAGTATATCCCAGAATTTCTGCATGGCCAAAAAATTTGTGGCCGCAGCGTTAGGATTCACCACGCCCGAGAGGGCAAGGTCCTTCAACCAGGAGAATTTCGATGAGCGATGCGAGCACCACGCCCCATGTCTTGATCACCGGCGCCGCTGGCGCACTGGGCCGCGCCGTGGCTCAGCATTTCATCGACCAGGGCGCGCGCCTGGCGCTGGTCGACCACCATGCGGGCCGTCTTGCTGAAGTCTTTCCGGGCCTGGACAACTCGCAGCATCTCTTGCTGGCGGGCGACGTGACTTCCACCTCCGAGATGGCCGCCCTTGCGGAGCAGGCGCTCAAGTCCTTCGGCCGCATCGACGCACTGGTCCACATCGCGGGCGGATTCGAAATGGGCGAAGCGACGCATGCACTCACGCGCGCGAGCTGGGACCGGATGATGAATCTCAACGCATGGTCGTTCGTCGCCGTGACGCAGGCGGTGCTGCCCTCGATGATCGCGCGCCGCGCCGGCAGCGTCATCGCCGTGACGGCGAAGGTCGCGGCACGCGGCGTGCCGGCCATGGCCGCGTACATCGCTTCGAAGAGTGCGCTGCAGCGCCTGGTGGAAGCCATGGCAGCCGAGGCTTCGCCGCACGGCGTCAACATCAACAGCGTGGCTCCCAGCGTGCTCGACACGCCAGCCAACCGGCAGGCGATGCCCGATGCGAACCCGGCCGACTGGGTGTCTACCTCGGTCGCGGCGCAGACCATTGGCTTCCTCGCATCGCCGGCGGCTGCGGCGCTGCATGGACAGCATCTGACGCTGGATACCTGAGCCGGAAAAAGAAAAGGCCCTGGCAGATGCCAAGGCCTTTCCTGTGTCGGTTGGTGGAGAGGAGGAGGATCGAACTCCCGACCTCCGCATTGCGAACGCGGCGCTCTCCCAGCTGAGCTACCCCCCCAACACAAGCCGAATTTTAACCAAAACTCCGTCTCGGCGCACGCTGGCGTGCCAAGATGCGCGCCTCGCAAAACACGGAGAAAAAGCGCATGGCCCCGTTCGATCCCGCCTGGCTGGAGGGCATGTACAACAACCTCGCACGGGTCAAGGACCACCCCGCCTACTTCGAGCGCTGGGCACGTGAATCCGCCGCGGTGCGCGAGGCCTTGCCCGCGCGGATCGACGTGCCATATGGCCAGGGCGTGAACGAAACGCTCGACATCTTTCCGGCACCCGTGCCCGACGCTCCCGTGCTGGTTTTCATCCACGGCGGCTACTGGCGCGCCATGGACAAGAAAGACCATTCCTTCATCGCGCCCGCGTTCAATGACCGCGGCATCTGCGTGGTCCAGCCCAACTACGCGCTGTGTCCCGGCACGCCGCGGCGGCCCGTCACGGTGCCCGGCATCCTGCTGCAGATGGTGCGTGCGCTCGAGTGGACATGGCGCCACGTCGCGGCCCATGGCGGCAATCCCTCGCGGATCACCGTCGCTGGCCATTCGGCTGGTGGGCACATGGCGGCGGCGCTGCTGGCCTGCGACTGGAAAGCGGTCGCCTCCGACCTGCCTGCGCTGCTCGTGCGCAATGCGCTGTCGATCTCGGGCCTCTACGACCTTCGCCCGCTGCAGCGCACGCCGTTCCTTGAAAACACACTGAAGCTGAGCGACGCGGACGCCCTGCGCGCCAGCCCCGCCCTGTGGCCAGCACCGAAACGTGGGCAGCTCTACGCAGTTGCAGGCGGCGAGGAGAGCGAGGAGTTCATCCGCCACAACGTGATGATCCGCGAGGCGTGGGGGCGCAACACCGTGCCGGTGTGCGAGGTGCTTCCAGGGCTCGACCACTTCGGCGTGGTCGATGCGCTCGCCGATCCGGCCCACGCGCTGCACCGGCACGCGGTGCAGTTGCTCGAGGCCTGACCGGCAGTGCCCGGGCTTACATCAACAGATGTTCGCCCGCGTTGTCTCCGCCCAGGGTGACGTAGTTGACCTTGCGGATGTCCATCAGCGCGCGCCCGCCCGCGTAGCTGATCGAGCTCTGCACGTCCTGCTCCATCTCGACCAGCGTGTCGGCCAGCTTGCCCTTGATGGGTTCGAGGATGCGCTTGCCCTCGACGTGCTTGTACTCGCCCTTGTTGAAGTCGCTGGCGGAGCCGTAGTACTCCTTGAACAGCGCGCCATCGACCTCGACCGTCTTGCCGGGCGACTCCTCGTGCCCCGCGAACAACGAACCAATCATGACCATCGACGCGCCGAAGCGCACGCTCTTGGCAATGTCGCCATGGTCGCGGATGCCGCCGTCCGCAATGATCGGCTTGGTCGCCACGCGCGCGCACCACTTGAGCGCCGACAGCTGCCAGCCGCCCGTGCCGAAGCCGGTCTTGAGCTTGGTGATGCAGACCTTGCCCGGGCCGATGCCGACCTTGGTCGCGTCCGCGCCCCAGTTCTCGAGGTCGATCACTGCTTCGGGCGTGCCGACGTTGCCGGCAATCACGAAGGCCTTCGGCAGCTTTTGCTTGAGGTAGCCGATCATGTTCTTCACGCTGTCGGCGTGGCCGTGCGCGATGTCGATCGTGACGTACTCGGGCACGAGGCCTTGCGCCACCATCTGGTCGACGGTGTCGTAGTCGGGCTTCTTCACGCCGAGCGAGATGGACGCGAACACGCCCTTGCCTTGCATCTCCTTGACGAACTTCACGTTGTCGAGGTCGAAGCGGTGCATCACGTAGAAGTAGCCGTTCTGCGCCAGCCACAGGCAGATCGATTCG
Organism: Variovorax sp. Varisp85; assembly: GCF_047304045.1. Taxonomy (NCBI): domain Bacteria; kingdom Pseudomonadati; phylum Pseudomonadota; class Betaproteobacteria; order Burkholderiales; family Comamonadaceae; genus Variovorax; species Variovorax sp. Varisp85. The sequence continues at coordinate 131,401 of NZ_JBGLYN010000001.1, read as the reverse complement.
TCGACCACCGTTTTCATGTTGGCGGGCACCACCGGCAGGCGGAAGCTGCGCTCGCCCAGCGTCACGCTGGTGTCGCACTCGGAGCGGCTCTCCACGCGGCACTTGCGTGGGAGCAAAAGGATGTTGTCGTAATCGAAAATCTGCATGACCAGGCTCCTGAAAGGAATCGTTGAAAGGAACGAATGAGCGCTTGGTCCGGCCGGCTTTCGCGGTACGTTCTTGCAAGAAGACGCCCACAAAAAACCGGGCGCAAGAATCTTGGGCCCGGTGATTGATTTTACGCGGCCTCGCAAAGGCAGGTCTTCCGATTCTTCATATAACCCGCATACGCAGTGGTTTCTACAATCGCAGGATGTTGTTTCACGATCCTGCGGCTGACGCCCACCCTCCCGCACTGCCGCTGCTCCAGAACCTGAACGCGGAGCAACTCGCCGCGGTCACGCTGCCCGAGGGCAACGCGCTGATCCTGGCCGGCGCCGGCTCCGGCAAGACGCGCGTGCTCACCACCCGCATCGCCTGGCTGCTGCAGACGGGGCAGGTCTCCCCCGGTGGCATCCTTGCTGTGACCTTCACCAACAAGGCCGCCAAGGAAATGATGACGCGCCTGACGGCGATGCTGCCCGTCAATGTGCGCGGCATGTGGATCGGCACTTTCCACGGCCTGTGCAACCGCCTGCTGCGCGCGCACTGGAAGCTGGCCAACCTGCCGTCGACTTTCCAGATCCTCGACACGCAGGACCAGCTCTCGGCCATCAAGCGCCTGATGAAGCAGTTCAATGTCGACGACGAGCGCTTCCCGGCCAAGCAGACGCAATGGTTCATCGCCGGCGCCAAGGAAGACGGCCTGCGCCCCGACGCTGTCGAAGTCCGCAGCGACGACGACCGCAAGAAGGTCGAGCTCTATCGCCTCTATGAAGAGCAATGCCAGCGCGAAGGCGTGGTCGACTTCGGCGAGCTCATGCTGCGCAGCTACGAGCTGCTGCGCGACAACGACCCGGTGCGCGAGCACTACCAGCGGCGCTTCCGCCACATCCTGATCGACGAGTTCCAGGACACCAACCGCCTGCAGTACGCGTGGATCAAGATGCTCGCGGGCAACTCCGCCGCGGGCCAGTTCGAGCCGGGCCGCAACAGCGTGATCGCCGTGGGCGACGACGACCAGAGCATCTACGCCTTTCGCGGTGCGCGCGTGGGCAACATGACCGACTTCGTGCGCGAGTTCAACGTCACGCATCAGATCAAGCTGGAGCAGAACTACCGCAGCTACAGCAACATCCTCGACTCGGCCAACGAACTCATCAGCCACAACAAGAAGCGCCTCGGCAAGAACCTGCGCACCGACCAAGGCCCCGGCGAGCCGGTGCGCGTGTACGAATCGCCCACCGACCTCGCCGAGGCCCAGTGGATGGTCGAGGAAATGCGCCAGCTCGTGCGCGATGGCTTCGACCGAAAAGAGATGGCCGTGCTCTACCGCAGCAATGCGCAGAGCCGGGTGATCGAAACGGCGCTCTTCAATGCATCGGTGCCTTACCGCGTGTACGGCGGCCTGCGCTTCTTCGAGCGCGCCGAAATCAAGCATGCGCTGGCCTACCTGCGCCTGCTCGAGAACAAGGACGACGACACCAGCTTCCTGCGCGTGGTCAACTTCCCGCCGCGCGGCATCGGCGCGCGCACGCTCGAAACCCTGCAGGATGCGGCGCGCGCGGCCGGCCGTTCGCTGCACGATGCAGTGAGCGTGGTCGGCGGCAAGGCCGGCGCGAACCTCACGGGCTTCGTCGCCAAGATCGACGTGCTGCGCGAGCAAACCCAGGGTGTGAGCCTGCGTGAGATCATCGAGCTGGTGCTCGACCACAGCGGCCTCGTCGAGCACTACAAGGCCGACCGCGAAGGCGCCGACCGCATCGAGAATCTGGAGGAACTCGTGAACGCGGCAGAGAGCTTCGTCACGCAGGAAGGCTTCGGCCGCGACGCCGTGGCGCTGCCGGTCGACGAGCTGCGCCAGTCGCCCGCGAGCCAGGGCATCGACCTGACCCGCCCGGTGGTCGACGAGCCGCTCGCGCCCGACGCCGAAACCGGCGAGACCCTGAGCCCGCTGGCCGCCTTCCTTACGCACGCCGCCCTCGAATCGGGCGACAACCAGGCGCAGGCCGGGCAGGACGCGGTGCAGCTCATGACCGTGCATGCCGCCAAGGGCCTGGAGTTCGACTGCGTGTTCATCACCGGTATGGAAGAGGGCCTGTTCCCGCACGAGAACTCGATGAGCGACTTCGAGAGCCTCGAGGAAGAGCGCCGCCTGATGTACGTGGCGATCACGCGTGCCCGCAAGCGCCTTTACCTGAGCCATTCGCAGACGCGCATGCTGCACGGCCAGACCCGCTACAACGTCAAGAGCCGCTTCTTCGACGAGCTGCCCGAGGGCGCGCTCAAGTGGCTCACGCCCAAGAACCAGGGCTTCACACCGTCGGCCTTCGGCTATGGCGGCGGCTACGCGAGCACGCGCGGCGGTGGTGGCGGCTACGGCGGTGGTTATGGCGGCGGCAGCAACAGCCGCGACAAGGAAACTTTTGCCAGCCCACCCGTGCCGCCGCAGAAGACCGCGCCGTCGCACGGCCTGCGTTCAGGTATGCAGGTGTTCCACAACAAGTTCGGCGAAGGCACGGTGACCGCGCTCGAAGGCACGGGCGACGATGCGCGTGCGCAGGTCAAGTTCGCGCGGCATGGCGTGAAGTGGCTGGCGCTGTCGGTGGCCAAGCTCACGCCGATCTGAGCCGGCCGCCAAGGGGGGCAGCAGCCGCTTGCGGCGCTCAGTCGGGCTTGAAGGTGTCGCGGAAGGTGAACCAGTTCGACGCCTGCGCCATGGCGGCGAGCGCCAGCAGCGTGCCGACCATCAACACGTTGCCGACGGCCATCGCGCCGGCATCCGAGCCCAGCGAGCCCACCCCGATCACGACGGTAGCGATCAGCGCCACGCAGGCAAGGCTGATCAGGACCACGCCGCACCACACGAGCCAGAACAGCGCGTAGGCGCTGAAATTCCGGAACATCGCCACCAGGCTGAAGAAGATGCTCTTCACCGGCTCCACCTTGTGCCAGTGAACGAGCGCGGGGGCATGCCACATCGCCGCGACCAGCGGCAGCGTGAGGCACAGCTGAAGCATGTTGGCCACCTGGAAGCGGCTGCTTTCCAGCACTTCCTTCGCAGGAGCTTCGCCGAGGAAGTAGCTGCGCACGAACTGGCCGCCATCGACAACGGCCGTCGCGAGCACCGTCAGGAAGAAATACACCGCGGAAATCAGGCCGAGCACCACCAGCGAACGCCATTCCGTCCGCATGGCACGCGCCACTGCCAGAAACATGAGCGCGCCGGTCGGTTTTTTCACGTCGCCCGTGGCGTTGCCGTTGCCGGACGCGGAATCGGCCACCGACGCTGCGACCATGAAGGCGAGCGTGGAAAACGGCAGCAGCATGAGTGGAAGGAACCTGCCGACCAGCGGCAGTTGCGACACGCTGGAAATCACCGCCATGAACAGAAGGAACAGCGAGACGAAGGCCAGCGGCTGCCGCCAGAAATTCCGGAGCCCGAGGCGGACCCATTCGACGCCGGTTCGCGCCGGCACGAGGTTGAGTTTCATGTGTGTGGATCAGGCAGCCAGCAGCGGCTCGAAGGCCTGTGCCATGGCATGCGGGTAGGTGGCGCGATCGCGCAGCACGCGTTCGAAGTGCGCGGGGTCATGGGGCTTGAGCATGCTCGCCTCGCGCGGCAGATGGAAGTCCCAGAGCCGGGAAATCCAGAAGCGCAGCGCGGCGGCGCGCAGCATTGCGGGCAGCAGGGCGCGTTCGGCGGCGTTCAGCGTTCGCACGGTTTCGTAGGCCGAGAGCAGCGCATCGGCGCGTCCGGCATCGTGCCGGCCGGTCGGCAGGTCGATGGCCCAGTCGTTCAGGCATACGGCCAGGTCGAACAGCCAGGTGTCGGTGCCGGCGAAGTAGAAGTCGAACACGCCGGTCAGGCGCGGTGCGGCACCGGCGTCGCCATCGGTCGCGAACATCACGTTGTCGCGGAACATGTCGGCATGCACCGGGCCGCGCGGCAGGGCCGCATAGGCCGACGATTCGGCGACGTGGTTCTGGTAGGCCAGTTCGGCGCGCAGCAGGGCAGCCTGCGGCTCTTCGATGTACGGCAGCACCACCGGCACCGTCTCGTTCCACCAGGGCAGGCCGCGCAGGTTCGGCTGGATGCGGGGGTAGTCGCGCCCCGCGAGGTGCATGCGTGCCAGCATCGCACCCAGTTCGGCGCAATGCGCCGCACCGGGCGCCAGTTCGCTGCGCCCCGAGAGCTTCTGCACCACCGCCGCGGGCTTGCCGGCCACGATGTGCAGCAGGTCGCAAGAGGCTTCGGCGGGTACGGGAGGCTGGCTTTTCCTGGGCTTCTCGGCGGCGACAGGCTCCGCCGCCGCCACAGGCGCGGGCACCGGCAGGCCGGCGGCCGCCAGGTGCTGCATCAGGCAAAGGTAGTAAGGGAGCTGCCCGGCGCTCAGGCGCTCGAACAGCGTCAGCACGAACTCGCCGGACTCGGTGGTCGCGAAGTAGTTGGTGTTCTCGATGCCGCCTTCGATGCCGCGCAGGTCGCGCAGCGGGCCCAGGCCCAGGCGTTGGACGAGCGCGTCTGCCTCGCCGAAACCGACTTCGGTGAAAACTGCCATGGCGGTACTCAGCGCCGGGTTGCTGGTTCGAAAACGGAAAGGGAAGAGTGCAGCACGGTCAGAACTTCATCACGTTCCAGACGCGGGGGCCATTGGCGCCCGTTTCGGACGAGCCCTGGCGCCCCGTGGCGGCGTCGGCGGGCAGCACTTCGTAGCCCGGCACGTTCGACTTGGGCTTGACGTTGATGCTTTGCGTGCGGCCGCCGTAGCGGACTTCGTCGACCGATGCGCCGCTGTCCTCGGTGTGGATGTTCTCGACCTTCTGGTTGCGTCGGCCCTCGGCTTTGGCCCGCTCCTGATTTTGTAGCGAATCGGCCGGAGCCGCCGCGGGGGCAGACGCGGGCTGCTGCGCCTGCACGGCGGCAAAGGGGGCTGCGAAAGCCAGCGCCAGCAGGATGCGGCGGGCGACCAGGAGTGTGGAGCTAGGCATGCATCGATTGTAGGCGCGGCCCCGATCCTTGGGCGTCGGCTGGAGCCTCGTGCCGTCGTGGTTCGGAGCGCTGCTGCGGGCACGGCAAAATGGCCCGATGACCGACAAGAAAACGCTGCTGCTCGTCGATGGCTCGAGCTATCTCTACCGCGCCTTCCACGCCATGCCCGATCTGCGGGCCGTGCCCGGCGACTCCAAGAGCCCGGCGACCGGCGCCATCCGGGGAATGATCAACATGATGACCGCGCTGCGCCGCGAGGTGCGCGCGGACTACGCGGCCTGCATCTTCGATGCGCCCGGCAAGACCTTCCGCGACGACTGGTACCCCGAGTACAAGGCCAATCGCTCGCCGATGCCCGACGACCTGCGCAGCCAGATCGACCCCATCCACGAGGTGGTGAAGCTGCTCGGCTGGCCCGTGCTCAGCGTGCCCGACGTGGAGGCCGACGACGTCATCGGCACGCTCGCCAAGATCGCCGCCGCGCAGGGTGTCGAGGTGATCGTGTCCAGCGGCGACAAGGACCTGAGCCAGCTGGTCGACGAGCACATCACCATCATCGACACGATGAACGGCAAGAAGCGCGACGTGGCGGGCGTGACGGCGGAGTTCGGCGTGCCGCCGAACCTGATGATCGACTACCAGACGCTGGTCGGCGATTCGGTCGACAACGTGCCCGGCGTCGAGAAGGTCGGCCCCAAGACGGCGGCCAAGTGGCTGCTCGAATACGGCTCGCTCGATGCACTGATCGAACGGTCCACCGAGGTCAAGGGCGCGGCCGGTGAAAACCTGCGCAAGGCGCTCGATAAGCTGCCGCTGAGCAGGCGCCTCGTCACCATTCGCACCGACTGCGACCTCGATGGCCACGTTGTCGGCCTTCCGTCGCTGGACGGGCTGCCCGTCGGTGCGCCGCAGACCGCCGAGCTCAAGCCCTTCTACGAGAAGTTCGGCTTCAGGAGCCTGGTCAAGGCGCTCGAAGCGCAGGAAGTGCCGCCCGAGCTGATCGAGGAGAGCCTCAAGAAGAAGGCTGCCTCCCGGGCCGATAGCGACCAGGGCGGCCTGTTCGACGAACCCTCCGGGCTCGAAGCTCTGGAGGCCGCTTCCCCCGCAAGCAACCTCAAGTACGACACGATCACGACCTGGGCGCAGTTCGACGCCTGGCTCGCGAAGCTCGAAGCCGCCGAACTCGCGGCCATCGACACCGAAACCACTTCGCTCGACGAGATGGTCGCGCAGATCGTCGGCGTGAGCTTCAGCGTCACGCCCGGCGAAGCGGCCTACATCCCGCTGACCCACAACTACCCCGATGCGCCGGAGCAGCTGCCCATCGACGAGGTGCTCGCCAGGCTCAAGCCCTGGCTCGAGAACGGCGCGAAGAAGAAGCTCGGCCAGCACATCAAGTACGACCGCCATGTGTTCGCCAACCACGGCATCGAGGTGCAGGGCTATGCGCACGACACCATGCTGCAGAGCTATGTGCTCGAAGTGCACAAGCCGCACGGCCTCTCCAGCCTGGCCGAGCGCCACCTCGGCCGCAGCGGCATTTCGTACGAAGACCTGTGCGGCAAGGGCGCGCACCAGATCCCGTTCAGCCAGGTCGACATCGCCAAGGCCGCCGAGTATTCGTGCGAGGACAGCGACCAGACGCTCGACGTGCACAACACGCTGTGGCCCCAGCTGGAGAGGAACGAAAAGCTGCGCTTCGTCTACCAGCTCGAAATGGATTCGAGCGAGGCGCTCTACCGCGTCGAGCGCAACGGCGTGCTGATCGACGCACCCACGCTCGCCGCACAGAGCCACGAACTCGGCACGCGCATCATGGCGCTTGAGCAGGAGGCCTACGACATCGCGGGCCAGCCCTTCAACCTCGGTTCGCCCAAGCAGATCGGCGAGATCTTCTTCACCAAGCTGGGCCTGCCCGTGGTCAAGAAGACGCCGAGCGGCGCACCCAGCACCGACGAGGAAGTGCTCGAGAAACTGGCCGAGGATTACCCGCTGCCGGCCAAGATCCTCGAGCACCGCGGCCTGTCGAAGCTCAAGGGCACCTACACCGACAAGCTCGGCCAGCTCGCCAACCCGCGCACCGGCCGCGTGCACACGCACTACGCGCAGGCCGTGGCCGTAACGGGCCGCCTGAGCAGCAACGACCCCAACCTGCAGAACATCCCGATCCGCACGCCCGAAGGCCGCCGCGTGCGCGAGGCCTTCGTGGCGCCCGCCGGCAGCGTGATCGCCAGCGCCGACTACTCGCAGATCGAGCTGCGCATCATGGCCCACATCAGCGGCGACGAGTCGCTGCTGCGCGCCTTCACCGAAGGCATCGACGTGCACCGCGCCACGGCCGCGGAGGTGTTCGGCTCCACGCCAGACCAGGTGTCGAGCGAGCAGCGCCGCTATGCCAAGGTCATCAACTTCGGGCTGATCTACGGCATGAGCAGCTTCGGCCTGGCAAAGAACCTCGGCATCGAGACCAAGGCCGCGGCCTCATACATCGAGCGCTACTTCGCGCGCTACCCGGGCGTGAAGGCCTACATGGACGAGACCAAGGCGCTCGCCAAGGAGCAGGGCTATGTGGAAACCGTGTTCGGCCGCCGCCTGTACCTGCCCGAGATCAACTCGCCCAACGGCCCGCGTCGCGGCGGCGCCGAGCGCGCGGCCATCAATGCGCCGATGCAGGGCACGGCGGCCGACCTCATCAAGCTCAGCATGGTGAAGGTACAGAACGTGCTTGACGAAGAGAAGCGCGGCACCAGGATGATCATGCAGGTGCACGACGAACTGGTGTTCGAAGTGCCCGAGGCGGAGATCGAATGGGTGCGCACCGGAATCCCGCGTCTCATGGCCGGCGTGGCCGCGCTGAAGGTGCCGCTGCTGGCCGAGATCGGCGTCGGTCCCAACTGGGACAAGGCGCATTGAGGCGTACTGAAAAAGAGACAACGAAGGAAGCACACAAGCACATGAAATTCCCGCATCGCCAATTCCTGCTCGCCGCCGCCTGCGCGGCCTTCCTGGGCTGCGCCTTTGCCGCGCCCGACGCCCGCATCGCCGCGCTCGCCGCCAAGGAAAAGCCCGCGCTGCTCGACACGCTCAAGGAGCTGGTCTCCATCGAATCGGGCAGTCGCGACCTCGACGGGCTCGAAAAGATCTCCGACCTCGTCGCCGCGAAGTTCAAGGCGCTGGGCGGCGAGGTCGAACTGATCGATCCGAGCGCCGAGGCCTACCGCATGGAAGACACGCCCGAGAAGATCGGCCGCGTGGTGCGCGCCACCTTCAAGGGCACGGGCAAGAAGAAGATCCTGCTGATCGCGCACATGGACACGGTCTACACCGTGGGCATGCTCGACAAGCAGCCGTTCCGCATCGAAGGCGACAAGGCCTACGGCCTGGGCATTGCCGACGACAAGCAGGGCGTGGCGGTCATCACGCACATCGTGTCGATGCTGCAGGCAATGAAATTCAAGGAGTACGGCACGCTCACCGTGCTGATCAACGGCGACGAGGAAATCAGTTCGCCCGGCGCGCGCGCGCTCATCACGCGCATGGGCGCCGAGCACGATGCGGTGCTGTCCTTCGAAGGTGCCTATGTGAAGGAAGACAAGCTTTCGCTCGCCACGGCGGGCATCGCCTCGGTCACGCTGCACGTCACGGGCAAGGCCTCGCACGCGGGCTCGGCACCCGAGCTGGGCGTGAACGCGCTGTACGAGCTGTCGCACCAGATCCTGCAGATGCGCGACCTGTCCGATCCGGCCACCGGACTGAAGATGAACTGGACCATCTCCAAGTCGGGCAGCAACCGCAATGTGATTCCGGCCAGCGCCACAGCGGGTGCCGATGTGCGTGTGCTGAAGGTCAGCGACTACGACCGCATCGAGCAGCAGGTGAACGAGCGCGTGAAGAAGCAGCTCATTCCCGAGGCCAAGGTCGAGCTGAAGTTCGAGCGCCGCCGTCCGCCGCTCGAAGCCACCGACGCCTCGCGCGCCCTGGCCCGCCATGCGCAGCAGATCTACAAGGACGAGCTCGGCCGGCCGCTGGGCGCCGACGACAAGGCCGCCGGCGGCGGCACCGACGCGGCCTTCGCGGCGCTGAAGACCAAGGCGCCCGTCATCGAGCGCTTCGGCCTGCAGGGCTTCGGCGCGCACTCGGCCGATGCCGAATACGTGCTGATCGATTCGATCGAACCGCGCCTGTACCTCGGCACCCGCATGGTCATGGACATCGCGCGCGCGAAATGAACCCGCCCCCAGTCTTCGCGCACTTCGTGTCGCTTCGCCCACCCTCTGCGGGGGGCAACACCGGTGGCCCGGCGAAGCCGGTTCCACGGTGTTCCGCGAAAAAGTCATCGAGCCGCTGATTCAGCATGCGCCTGCGTCACATCGAGGTCTTCAACGCGATCATGCTCACGGGCAGCGTGAGCGCGGCCGCGCGGCTCATCAACATCACGCAGCCGGCGGTCAGCCGCACGCTGCAGCATGCCGAGCTGCAACTGGGCTTTCCGCTGTTCCAGCGCGCCAAGGGCCGGCTCACGCCGACCACCGAGGCCCTCACGCTGTACCCGCACATCGAGCGGCTGTTCGCACAGCTCGACGAGGTGCAGCGGCTGGCGGCCAACCTGCGCACCGCGGGCGACACGGGCGAGTTGCGCATCCTCAGCGTGCTGGCGCTGAGCTACGACATCCTGCCGCGCGCGCTCAAGGCGTTTCGCGAAAAGCATCCGGGCTATGCGATCACCGTCGAGTCGCTGCACTCGCCGCAGATCATGTCGGCGCTGCTGCTGCAGGAGGCCGACGTGGGCTTCGCCTTCAGCCCCGCCGTGCATCCCTCGCTCACGCAGGAGACGCTGGCCGACAGCCGCATGGTGTGCGTCGCGCCCAAGGGCATGCTGCCGCGCGCGCTGGTGCGCAACGGGTCGGTGGCGCTGCACGACCTCGTCAACCGCCCGGTGATCGGCCTCGACAGCCGCGACCCCGTCGGCACCAGCCTGAGCCAGGCCTGCCGGCAGGCGGGCGTGGGCTTCCAGCAGGCGGTGGTCACGGTACAGACCTATCACGCGGCGCTGGCCATGGCGCACCATGGCATCGGTGTGGCGCTGGTCGATGGCTGCACGGCGCGCTCGGCGGACCGCGAGAAGGTCGACGTGCTGACGCTGGAGCCGCATATTCCGGTGCCGATCCGCGCGCTGCGCTTCGCGGCACGGCCCGATTCGGTGGCGGTGCGCGGCATCACCCGCTGCATGCAGCAGGCGATTCAGGAAAACATCTAGTTCAGGCCTGCAAGTCCTGTGCGATCTGCAGCGCCGAGCCGAACGCCAGCGTGAACCCCAGCGCGCCATGGCCCGTGTTGAACAGCATGTTCGACGGTGCGCTCGGCAGCCGCCCGATGATCGGCAGCCCCGTCGGCGTAGCGGGCCGCATGCCCGTCCAGGGATGCAGTTCTTCCAGCCGGCTCGCATGCGGAAAGAGGGCGCGGGTCGCGGCTGACAGCGTCTCGATGCGCGTGGCCGGAATGCTCGCGTCGTGTCCCACGAGCTCGGCCATGCCCGCCACGCGCAGGCGTGAGCCGATGCGCGCGAACACCACCTTGCGTGCGCTGTCGGTCACGTTCACATGCGGGGCGGCGCCGGGCGCCGGATCGACGTCGACCGTGATGCTGTAGCCCTTGAGCGGGTACACCGGCAGGTAGGCGCCGAGTGCGCGGCCGAGCTTGTGCGAGGCCGAGCCCAGCGCCATCACGAAAGCATCGGCTTCCACGTCGCCGTTGCTGGTCCGTGCCGCGGCGATGCGGTCTTCGCTGCGCGCAAAGCCATTCACGTCGGCGCCGAGCATGAAGCGCACGCCGCGCGCACTCAGTGCGCGCATCAGCTCGGCGCACACCTTGAGGCAGTCGGCTGCACATTCGCTCGGCGTGTAGACGGCGCCCGCCATCTGGCCGCGGTAGCCGGCGAGCGCGGGCTCGATGGCGATGCATTCGTCGGGCGTCACCAACCGCTGTTCGCTACCCATGGCGCGCTGCAGTTCAAGCTGCGCGCGTGCACCCTCGAGCGACGCCGAGTTGCCGTACAGCACCAGTTTCCCGGTGGCCGAGAAATCGCAGTCGGGCGCGATGTCGGCCTGCATCGCCTCGAACCCGGTGCGGCTCGATGCGGCCAGCGCCAGCAGCCTGGCCGTCGTGTCGCGCGACGTCTGTGCGTTGCAGGCGGCAAGAAAGGCCATGCCCCAGCGCCACTGCAGCGGATCGAGTTGCGGCCGCAGCTTCAGCGGCGAGGTGGGCGACAGCAGCAGCTTGGGCAACTGCTTCCAGATCGACGGATCGGCCAGCGGCTGCACGTACGAATAGCTGAGCTGCGCGCCATTGCCGCCGCTTGCACCTGCGCCGGGGCCGGCACGGTCGATCACGGTGACCTGATGGCCCTGGCGTTCGAGCTGCCAGGCGGTGGCCAGGCCCACGATGCCGGCACCGAGCACACACACATGCATGGAGGCAACTTTCCGGAGGTTGAGATCAGAGCCAAGACTGTAGGAGGACGCGGCCCCGGCAGGAAATGCCAAAAGAAGCCTCGCCCATAACCTTTGGGCATGGGTCGGATTTCAATTGGAATTGTCGCTTTGCGTCACTCCTTCCTACACTGGCCGCCTGTTCAATCCAACCGAATGAGGGCTCGAATGAAACTTTCCGTCCTGATGGCTTCGATGGCCGCCGCGGTGCTTTTCACCGCCACGGGCGCGCAGGCCGCCGACACGCTCGCCAAGATCGCCGAGTCCGGCAAGATCACGCTCGCCTACCGCGAGTCGTCGGTGCCCTTCAGCTATCTCGATGGCCCCAACAAGCCGATCGGGTTTTCGGTGGAGCTCTCCAACGCTGTGGTCGAAGCAGTGAAGAAGAAGCTGAACAAGCCCAACCTGCAGGTCGCGCTGATGCCCGTCACTTCGCAAAACCGCATTCCGCTGATCACCAACGGCACCGTCGACCTGGAGTGCGGCTCCACCACCAACAACTCCGCACGCGGCAAGGACGTGGCCTTTGCCATCAATCACTTCTATACCGGTACGCGCCTGCTGGTGAAGAAGTCTTCGAAGATCAAGGACTACGCCGACCTCGCGAAGAAGACCGTGGCGAGCACCACCGGCACCACCAACGCGCTGGTCATGCGCAAGTACAACACCGAGAAGAACCTTGGCATGGACATCGTGCTCGGCAAGGACCACGCGGATTCGTTCCTGCTGGTGGAAAGCGATCGCGCCGTGGCCTTCGCCATGGACGACATCCTGCTGTTCGGCCTGATCGCCAATTCCAAGACGCCGGCCGACTTCGAGGTGGTGGGCGAGCCGCTGCAGGTCGAGCCCTATGCCTGCATGCTGCCCAAGGACGACCCGGCCTTCAAGAAGCTGGTGGACGACACCTTCGCCGGCATGATGAAGAGCGGCGAGTTCGAGAAGCTCTACAACAAGTGGTTCATGCAGCCGATCCCGCCGAAGAACGTGCCGCTGAACCTGCCGATGAGCCCGCAGCTGAAGGAAAACCTGAAGGCCCTCAGCGACAAGCCCGCTACTTGAGCTCGCCCCCAGGCTGCGCGCACTTCGTGTCGCTTCGCCAACCCCCTACCGGGGGCAATACCAGCGGCCCGGCAAAGCCGGTTCCGCGGTATTCCTGAAAAGAGAAAGATCATGGCTTCGACGAACGTTGTAGGCATCTTGGGGGGCATGGGCCCCGCGGCGGGCGCTGACTTCGTGCGGCTCTTCGTGCAGGCCTGCGCGCAGCAGATGCGCTCGCGCGGCGAGCCGGTGCGCGACCAGGCCTTTCCCGAGCACTGGCTCGCGCAGGTGCCGGTGCCCGACCGCACCGACGCGCTGGCTTCGGCCGAGCAGGGCGCGCATCAGCCGCTCGAACCGATGCTGCAGGCGCTGGGCCGCCTGGCCGCGCTGGGCAGCAGGGCCGTCGCCATTGCATGCAACACCGCGCATGCCTGGCACGCCAACCTGCAGGAGCGTTTTCCGCAGGTCGAGCTGCTGCACATGGCGCGCGAAACGGCGCGCCACGTGGCCGAGCAGGGCGCGGCCGGCGTGGCGCTGATGGCCACCGAAGGCACCTACCGCGTGCGGCTCTACGAACAGGCGCTGGCCGACGCGGGCCTGGGCTGCCACGTGCCGCTGCCCGAGGAGCGCCGGACCATCATGCGGGGCATCTTCGACGGCGTGAAGGCCGGCAACATGCCGCTCGCCGAGCAGTGCTTCTACGAGGTGGCCCTGAAGCTCGCCGAACGCCACGGCCCCGTCACCATCATCATGGGCTGCACCGAGGTGCCGCTGGGGCTGCAAGGCTCTGCGGCCGTGGCCGGGCTGGACCTGGTCGATCCCGCGCAGGTGCTGGCCGCTGCGCTGGCGTGCCGGGCGTACGCGTCGCACCAACCCCACTGAATTTCAGGGCTTGGAGGGGCAGGGCCGATTTCGCCTACATTGCGGCGTGCGTTTTCCATGGCGCCACGCCCCATTGTTCGACGATTCAACTGGAGCCCTTCCCATGTCCCTCGACGACAGCCGTTCCGACTTCGATTCGCTTCGCCCCGGCGAGAGCACCGGGCAGGGCGCCACGCGCCGCACCGCGCTCAAGGCCGCCATCGGCGTGGGCTACGCGGCTGCCGTGTTGCCGGTGATGGCGCAGACCGCCATCAGCACCACGGCCGAAGGCCTGAAGGCCGGCCCCATCAAGTACACCGTCAACGGCTTCGAGGTGCCCGCCTACGCGGCCGCGCCAGAAGGTAAGACCGGCCTGCCGGTGATCCTGGTGATCCAGGAAATCTTCGGCGTGCACGAGTACATCGCCGACACCTGCCGCCGCTTCGCCCAACTCGGCTACATGGCCATCGCTCCCGAGCTGTATGCGCGCCAGGGCGACCCGCGCGGTTACACCGACATTCCGAAGCTGCAGGCCGACATCGTCACCAAGGTGCCCGACGCGCAGGTCATGGCCGACCTCGACGGCGCGCTGGCCTATGCCAGGGCCAACGGCGGCGACACCGGCAAGGCCGGCATCACCGGCTTCTGCTGGGGCGGTCGCATCGTCTGGCTCTATGCCGCCACCGGCAAGGTCAAGGCGGGCGTGGCCTGGTACGGCCGGCTGGCCGGGCAGGCCAGCGTACTGACGCCGAAACACCCGATCGACATCGCCGCCGGCCTGCAGGCGCCGGTGCTCGGCCTGTACGGTGGAAAAGACCAGGGCATCCCTCTTGACACGGTTGATAAGATGAAAGCAGCTCTGGCCACCGGAACCCCGGCGGCCAAGGCGTCGAGCTTCGTCGTGTATCCCGAAGCAGGCCATGCATTCCACGCCGACTACCGCCCGAGCTATGTCAAGAGCGCGGCGGAAGACGGCTGGCAACGCGCCACGGCCTGGTTCAAAGCCAATGGCGTCGCCTGAAGACGGCGCCTTGTAGCCACCCCGCCGAAGGCCGTCCGCGTGACGGCCTTTCTCTTTTTATGAACGGTATGCGGCCCTGACGGCCGCTCTTCTTGCGCAAGCCCAGCTATGAATTTGATAGTCATCATCGCGGCGACCCTGGTTGCCGGTATCGGGAGCGTCTGGCTCGCGGCCCTGTTGTTGAAGGTGGGTGTGCGCAGCGGGTCGGGCGGCGTGAACCCGCAGCACCTGCTGAGCCTGGCGGCCGGCGCGCTGCTGGCCACTGCCTTCATGCACCTGCTGCCCGAAGCCTTCGAAAGCCGCATCGAGCCGGCGCTGCTGTTCGCCGTGCTGCTGTTCGGGCTGGTGTTCTTCTTCCTGCTCGACAAGGCCGAGCTGTGGCACCACGGGCATGAGCATCACCATGGCGAGGAGAAGGGCGGGCACGACGGCCACGACCATGGCCACGAGCACTCGCACGCTCATGCACACGACCACGGGCCCCGCACCGGCGGGTGGGCCGTGCTCACGGGGGACAGCGTGCACTGCTTCGGCGACGGCATCCTGATCGCCTCGGCCTTCACCGCCGACCTGCGCCTCGGCCTGGTCGCCGCCATCGCGGTGCTGGCGCACGAAGTTCCGCATCACATCGGCGACCTCGTCGTGCTGCGCCAGAGTTCGGCCAACCAGCGCGCAGCGCTGGTGAAGGTGTCGCTGGCCGGCACCATGACCGCGCTGGGCGGCATCGCGGGCTGGTGGCTGATCGATCAGCTGCACAGCTGGCTGCCGTACTTCCTGGTGCTGGCTAGTAGTAGTTTTGTCTACGTGGCGCTGGCCGACCTGATTCCGCAACTGCAGAAGCGCCTGCCGGCGCGCCAGACCGCCGCGCAGATCCTGTGGCTGGCCGCGGGCATCGTGCTGGTCACGCTCGTGAGCCGGCTGGCACACGGCGAGCAAGGGCACGACCATGGCCACGACGACCCGGGCCACGGGGAGCACGGCCACGTGCACAAGGACTGACGGTCCTCCAGCTCCTGCAGGAAACTTCCCGACACCGATGCTGCGCGCCGGATGAACCGCAACGGTCGAAACAGGCGCACCATAGGGGGGCTGTCAGAAATCTGCCGAGGAACCGATCATGAACACCATCGACGCCACCGCGCGATCCGCTGCGCCCGCCGAAGACGACGAGGACGACATGCCCGCCGATGACTTCGAGGAGCAGGATGCCGACGTGTCCGACGACCTGTCGGAGGAAACGGGTATCGACCTCACCGATGCGAGCGAGCTCGATGCAGACAACGTGCCGGCCGACGAGGAATTCGATCGCGTCATGAACGCGCCCGACTGACCTCGCTCGCTCAGGCTGCGTCGCGCCGCGTGATCACCTGTCCGTTGCGTGCCCCGCTGTGCACGCCGGCGCGCCAGGTCACGGCGCCGTTCACGATCACCGCGTCGATGCCTTCGGCCGCCCGCGTCGGCGTTTCGTAGTTCGCTGTGTCGCGCACCGTCGCGGCGTTGAAGATCACCACATCGGCGTGGTGCCCCGGCTTCAGCGTGCCGCGCTCGTGCAGGCCGAAGTTGCGGGCCGTGAGCCCGGTCATCTTCCACACCGCCGTCTCCAGCGGGAACAGGCCGACATCGCGGCTGTAGTGGCCAAGCACGCGTGGGAAGGTGCCCCACAGGCGCGGATGCGGCTTCTCGCCCAGCGGAATGCCGTCGGAGCCGATCATGGTCTCGTCGAAGGCGAGGATGCGCTGCACGTCGTCCTCGTCCATCATGAAGTAGATGGCGCTGCCGGGCTGCAGCCGTTTCGCCGCCTCTTCGCCCGACACGCCCCATTCGGCGGCGATGTCCTTCAGGTCGCGGCCCGCGCACTCGGGATGCGGCACGCTCGACGCGATGAGCACGCGGCCTTCCATCATCCCGCGGTCGGTGCGGATCATGGTGGAACCCGCCGTGTACGGATAGCAGTCGAGCCCGATGCACTGGTGCTGCATCGCCTCCTTGATGAAGGGCAGCGTGACTTTCGTCTTGCCGAAGTTGTGCGTGTTCTGCACCTTGTGATGCGACACCACCACCGGGATGTCGAGCGCGCGGCCGATGTGGAAAGTCTCTTCGAGCGACTCCATCACGCGGTCGCTCTCATCGCGCATGTGCGTCACGTACAGCGCCTTGCGTGCGGTGAGCGGGCGGCCAACCTCGATGATTTCCTCGGTCGTCGCCTTCACGGCGGGCGGGTAGAAGGTGCCGGTCGACATGCCGATGGCGCCGGCCTGCATCGCTTCTTCGACCAGCGCCTGCATGGCTGCGATCTCGCTGTCGTTCGCGGGGCGGTCGAGGTCGGCCATGGCCACGGCGCGCAGGGTCGAGTGGCCGACCATCGCGGCGACGTTCACCGACGATGGCGTGGCGCGCAGCGCGTCGAGGTACGCGGCGAAGCTGGTGAAGCGGCCCTCGGCTGGCGAATCGAGCAGGCTCAGCGGCATGGGCAGGTCCATGTCGGCGCGCAGCGGTGCGGCGCTGATGCCGCAGTTGCCCGCCACTACCGTGGTCACGCCCTGCGACACCTTGAATGGCATCTGCGCCTGAGACAGCACAGCCTGGTCGTCGTGCGTATGCGAGTCGATGAAGCCCGGGGCGACGATGCGGCCGGTGGCGTCGATCGTCTGTTCCGCCGTGTGGCCCGCGAGCTTGCCGATGGCGACGATGCGGTCGCCGACGATGCCGATGTCTGCATCGAAGCGCGGCGCCTTGGTGCCGTCGATCACGGTGCCGCCGCGGATCAGAAGTTCGTAGTGAGGGAGCTTTTTGGACACGGGAGAAATCCTTTCTTCAGCGGAAATGGCAGGCGACCAGATGGCTTCCGTTCGCGGACGACGACGGCCGCTCGCCTAGCTCGGGCGCCTTCTCCTTGCACACCGCCTGCGCCATCGGGCAGCGGGTGTGGAAGCGGCAGCCCGAAGGCGGGTTCGCCGGGCTCGGCGGATCGCCCTGCAGCAGCATGCGCCGCGCCGGCGTGCGCGGGTTGGGCACCGGCACGGCCGACAGGAGAATCTCGGTATACGGATGCAGCGGCGCCGAGAACAGCGTGTCGCGGTCGGCGATCTCCACGATGTGGCCGAGGTACATCACCGCCACGCGATGGCTGATGTGGCGCACCACCGCAAGGTCGTGCGCGACGAAGAGATACGCGATGCCGAACTCGGCCTGCAGGTCCATCAGCAGGTTGACGACCTGAGCCTGCACCGACACGTCGAGCGCCGACACCGGCTCGTCGCACACGATCAGCTTCGGGTTCAGCGCCAGCGCCCGCGCGATGCCCAGGCGCTGGCGCTGCCCGCCCGAGAACTCGTGCGGAAATTTCTTCGCCGCTTCCGGCCGAAGGCCCACGCGCGAGAACAGCCACTGCACCCGTTCGCGCCGCTCGGCCGCCGCGCCCATGCCGAAGTTGCGCATGGGCTCGGCCACGATATCGCCGGCCGTCAGGCGCGGGTTCAGCGAGGCGTACGGGTCCTGGAAGATGATCTGCAGCTGCCGCCGGCGCATGCGCATCTCGTTCGAGGAAAGCGTCAGCAGCTCCTCGCCTTCGAGCTGCACCGAGCCCGCGCTGGGCTCCACCAGCCGCAGCACCGATTTGGCCGTGGTCGTCTTGCCGCAGCCCGATTCGCCCACGAGCGATAGCGTTTCGCCGCGAGCGACGTCGAACGAAACGCCATCCACCGCCTGGATCGGCGGCCGGGCCGGCCGCAGCCAGCGCTTGGGCGTGGTGTAGTGCTTGCGCAGGTTGCGCACCTGCAGCAGCGGTGCGGTCGTTGTTGCTGCTGTCGTCATGCGGCCATCTCCTCGGCGCCGGCCGGTTGTGCCCAGTGTTCCTCGACGGCGAAGCAGGCCACCACGTGATCGCCCTCCTGCGGCACCAGCTTCGGCGTTTCGGTGCGGCAGCGTTCACGCGCGTGGCTGCAGCGCGCGGCGAAAGCGCAGCCCCGGCCCAGCTCGTGCGCGGCCGGCACCAGTCCCGGAATCTCGGTCAGTCGCGTGCTCGCGGTGTTCATCGCGGGCATCGAGGCCATCAGTGCGCGGGTGTAGGGATGCAGCGGGCGGTCGAACAGGTCGATGACGTCGGCTTCTTCCACCTTCTTTCCGGCGTACATGACCACCACGCGGTCGCAGCTCTCGGCCACCACGCCAAGGTCGTGCGTGATCATCACCACGCCCATGCCCAGCTCCTTCTGCAGCCGCTTGATGAGGTCGAGGATCTGCGCCTGGATGGTCACGTCCAGGGCGGTCGTCGGCTCGTCGGCGATCAGCACCTCTGGGTTGCAGGCCAGGGCCAGCGCGATCATCACGCGCTGGCGCATGCCGCCCGAAAGCTGGTGCGGGTACTCGTTCACGCGGCGCTCGGGCTCGGGGATCTGCACCACGCGCAGCATCTCGACCGCGCGCTTCATGGCGTCGGCGCGACTGGCCTTCTGGTGCAGCTGCACCGTCTCGGCGATCTGCCGGCCCACGGTGAGCACCGGGTTCAACGATGTCATCGGCTCCTGGAAGATCATCGAGATGCGGTTGCCGCGGATCTGCCGCATCTCGCGTTCGCTGAGCTGCATCAGGTCGGTGCCGCGCAGCCGCACGGCGCCCATGTGGCGGCCCGGCGGCGTCGGCACCAGCCGCAGGATCGACAGCGCGGTCACGCTCTTGCCGCAGCCCGATTCGCCGACCACGCCGAGCGTGCGACCCGCGCGCACGGTGTACGAAACCCCGTCGACCGAGCGCACTACGCCCGCCAGCGTGTGGAAATGGGTGCGCAGGTTGTCGACTTCGAGCAGCGGCTCGCCGGGGGCAAGTGCGGTGTGGGACATGGTGATCGTCATGGCATGCCCTTCACAGTTGCCGCGCCAGGCGCGGGTCCAGCGCATCGCGCAGGCCGTCGCCGAGCAGGTTGATGGCCAGCACCGTGGCCGCCAGCAGCAGGCCCGGGTACAGGATGATGTGGAACGCCACCGCCACGAAGTTGCGGCCCTCGGCCATCATGTTGCCCCAGCTCGGCGTCTGCGACGGCACGCCCACGCCGAGGAACGACAGCGCCGCCTCGGTCAGCACCGCCGCCGCCGCCACGAAGGTGGCCTGCACCACCAGCGGCGCCACGATGTTCGGCAGCACGTGGCGCAGCAGGATCATCGGCAGCCGCGTGCCGACCGCGTGCGCGGCCTCCACATACAGCTGTTCGCGCAGCGTGAGCGCGAGCGAACGCACCAGCCGCACCACGCGCGGGATCTCGGGCACGGTGATGGCGACGATCACCGTCGTCAGGCTGGCGCGCGTCACGGCCATCAGCGCGATGGCCAGCAGGATGCCGGGGATGGCCATGAGCCCGTCCATCACCCGCATGATCGGACCGTCCGCCCAGCGCACGAAGCCCGACACCAGCCCGAGCACGACGCCGAAGAGAGTGGCCAGCACCGCGACCGTGGCACCCACGATCATCGACACCTGTCCGCCCCACACGGCGCGGCTGAACACGTCGCGGCCGAGCGCGTCGGTGCCGAACCAGTGCTCGCCCGACGGCGGCTGCATGCGCATCAGAGGGTCGATGTCCTGCGGGTCGTGCGTGGCGACCCAGGGGGCGCCGATGGAGAGGGCTGCCATCAGGATCAGCAGCAGTGCGCCGATGATCAGCGTCGGGTGTTTGCGCGCCCAGCGCCAGCGCGGCGGCACGAAGGGGGTGTCGCCGTGTGCATCCGGCACCGTGGGGGCGGGCGCGTCGATCTCGCTCATGGGGAGGACCGTGGACATGTTTGTTCAGTACTGGATGCGCGGATCGAACAGGCGGTAGCTCAGGTCGATCAGCAGGTTGATCAGCACGTACACCCCGGCCGACAGCAGCAGCACGCTCTGGATCACCGGGTAGTCGTGGCGCTGCACCGAGTCGATCACCAGCCGGCCTACGCCCGGAATGGCGAACACCGTCTCGGTGACCACCACGCCGCCGATCAGCAGCGCGATGCCCGCGCCCACGGTGGTGGCGATGGGAATGGCCGCGTTGCGCAGCGCATGGCCCAGCACCGGCAGCACGCCCAGGCCCTTGGCGCGGGCGGTGCGGATGTAGTCCTCGTGCAGCACCTCGAGCACGGTGGCGCGCGTCATGCGTGTCACCAGCGCGATGTAGACCAGCGCCAGGTTCACGCAAGGCAGCACCAGCGAGCGCAGCCACTCGCCCGGGCCCTCGGCGAAGCGCACGTAGCCCTGCACCGGAAACCACGGCAGCTGGATCGCGAAGCTGTAGACCAGCAGGTAGCCCACGAGGAACACCGGCACCGAGAAGGCCAGCACCGCGAACAGCATCACCAGCCGGTCGATCCAGCTGCCCGCGCGGTAGGCCGCGAGCGTGCCCAGCGGCACCGAGACCACCAGCGTGATGAGCATCGTCAGTGCGGCGATGGACACGGTCGGCTCCAGCCGCTGACCCAGCAGCTGTGTGACCGGCATCTGCGTGAAGATCGAGGTGCCGAGGTCGCCGGTGAAGAGCTTGCCGATCCACAGCCCGAACTGCTGCCACAGCGGCAGGTTCAGGCCGAGCGCGGCGCGCAGCTTCTCGATGTCTTCGGTCGTGGCGAGGTCGCCCGCGATGAGCGCGGCCGGGTCGCCCGGTGAAAGATGGATCAGCAGGAACACCACCACGGCCACCACCGCCATGACGGGCAGGGTCGCGATGAAGCGTCGAACGATGTAGCCCATGGCGGTGCCCTCGAATCCTTATTGCCTGTCGAGCGCCCAGACTGTCGGCATGCCGGACCACAGCTTGTCCAGCCCCTTCAGGCTGGTGCGCGCCGCGAAGGCGGCCGAGTACTGGCCTGCGTTGATGTAGGGCACGGCCTCGTAGGCGCGGGCCTGGAACGCGTCGAGCAGTTCCTTGCGCTTGGCGGGCACCGTTTCCTTCAGCCATGCGGTGCGGAGTTCGTCCAGTGGCTTGTCGCAGGGCCAGCCGGGCAGGGTGTTGCCGCAGGCCGCGCTCAGGTAGGCGTTGCTGATGGGCGAGTTGGCGTCGAACTCGCCGGCCACGGTGACGTACATGTTCCAGCCGCCGGCATCGCCAGCGTCGCGCTTGGCGCGGCGCGCGCCGATGGAGGCCCAGTCCATGGTCTGGGCGTCGACGTTCAGGCCGATGCTCTTCATGGTCTGCACGGCCATCAGCGCCTCGGCGTTCAGGTAGGGCACGTCGCTGGGTACCAGCAGCACCACCTTCTCGCCCTTGTAGCCGGCGTCGGCGAGCATCTTCTTGGCCTTGGCGACGTCGGCCTTGCGGTAGGGCTCGGCGCCGGCCGCGGTGTCGTTGGGGCTGCCGCAGATGAAGTAGGTGGCGCAGTAGGCCATGCGCATGTCCAGCGGGAAGCCCATGGCCGCCATGAAGCGCTCCTGGCTCACGGCCTGCAGCAGCGCCTGGCGCACCTTCGGGTTGTTGAAGGGCGGATGCAGCTGGTTCATCACCAGGAAGCCCTGGTAGGCGCCGCCGGAGCCGATCTTCACGCCCGTGTCGGTGCGCAGCGGCGCGATGTAGTCGGGCGGCAGCTGCTCGATGATGTCGACCTCGCCGCGCTTGAGGGCGGCCACGGCGCTGTTGGCGTCAGGCAGGTAGAGCCACTCGACGCGATCGAAGCTGCTCTTCTTGCTGCCGGCCAGGCCGCTCGGCGGCTCGCTGCGTGCCACGTAGTTGGGGTTGCGCACGAACACCGCCTTGTTGCCCGGCACCCATTCGTCGCGCTTGAAGACGAAGGGGCCGGAGCCCAGCACTTCGGTGAGCGGCGCGGTGGCCGGCATCTTCGCCAGCCGCTCGGGCAGGACCACCGGCGGAAAGCCCGAGGGCTTGGCCAGCGCGTCGAGCACCATGCCGAAGGGCTCGTTGAGCGTGAGCATGAAGCTGCGCGCGTCGGTGGCCTTCCACTCGGCACCGCTGGCCGTCATGGCGCGGCCGAGGCTGTCGCGTGCGGCCCAGCGTTGCAGCGAGGCGACCGCGTCGGCCGAGGTGACGGCGCTGCCGTCGGAGAACTTGAGGTTGGGGCGCAGCGTGAAGCTCCACTGCTTGCCGTCCTTCGAGGCGGTGTACTTCTCCACCATCTGCGGCTGCGGCTTGCCGTTCGCGTCCTGCGCGAAGAGCGTGTCGTAGACCATGTAGCCGAAGTTGCGCGAGATGTAGGCGGTGGTGAAGGTCGGGTCGAGGATCTTCAGGTCGGCATGCGCCACCACCTTCAGCGTCTTGGGCTGCGGCGTCTGGGCATGCGCGGGAAGGCTCGCCGCGAAGGCGGTGGAAAGGGCCAGGGCGGCGAGAGCGCCAAGCGTCCGTCGTTTCATCGTCGGTTCTCCGGTGAGGGCAGGCAGCAAAAAAAGAAGGAAGGGCTCAGGCCGCGACGCCGATCGGCCATTTCGGCAGGCGGGCCTTGCGATACGGCAGCGTGTTCAGGTCGAGCGTGACGGCGCCCGGTGCGCCTGCGTAGATGACGTGCTTCGCCACCTTGGAATACGACGCGTAGAAATGCTGGGAAGACTTCACGACGATGATCTTCTTGGCGGCGAGGTCGCAGCCCAGCTGCGTGAAGAGGTCGGTGCCCATCGCCTGGTTGCGCAGGGTGATCAGCACGATCTCGATGCCGTTGGCCTCGACCAGCGCGCTGTCGCCCATCAGCGTGGGCGTGCCGGCCAGGCCGGTCATCACCAGGTCGTGCTTGAGCGCCTTCACGGTGCATTCGACATCGAGCGGGTCGCCCGACAGCGGGCTGATCTTGCCGCCGAGGCGCATCGGCAGCTTCGCGCCCACGCCCGCGTCGAAGGCGATGCGCACCGCGATCGGGTCCCACAGCGGGCCCAGCGCCGCATTGGTGATGCCGCGCTCGACCATGCGGCGCAGGATGAAGGTGGAGTCGCTGGCCGCGCCGCCGCCGGGGTTGTCGGCGCCGTCGGAGATCACCACCGGGCCGCCGTCGAAGGCCAGGGCCTCGTCCAGCGATGCATCGATGCCTGGGTAGTTGACGGTGAGGCCGTCGCGCATGGCGATGACCTCGTCGGCGAGCTGGCGCGCCAGCAGGTCGGCCTGGGCCTTGTCGCCGTCGGTGTAGACCAGCACCTTGGTGCCCATCTCGGGCACGTCGCCCCACGAAAAGCCGTGCGTGAGCGAGACCGAGAGCACGCCGTTCTTGCCCTCGAGCGACTGCATGCGCTCGACGAAGCCGCGCGCCGGCTGGCGCGAGGTGTGGACGGTGACGATCATGTCGCAGTCGACCACCGCGGGCACCGGCCGCACCTTGCCCTCGACCGTGGCGGCGCAGATGTCGACCAGCTCCAGCCCGCGCTCGAGTACGTCGGTGTGCGGGTACTCCTTGAAGGAGATCATCACGTTCGCGTTGGAGATCATCTCCCGCGTGAGGTGGTTGTGCGGGTCGAGCTCCGCGCCGATCACCACGTCGGGGCCGACGATCTGCCGCACGCGCGCCAGCAGGTCGCCCTCGCAGTCGTCGTAGCCGTCGGCCACCATCGCGCCGTGCAGGCCGAGCAGCACCATGTCGACCGGCAGCACCGCGCGCAGGTCGTCGAGCAGCTCGTCGCGCAGCGTCTCATAGGCGTGGCGCGTGGTCGTGCCGCTGGGCTGCGCGCCGGCCACCATGCCTTCGAACAGCGTCCAGCCCTTGTCGGCGCCGCGCATGCGTGCGGCCCACAGCGGGCCCGAGAACAGCGTCATCGCCTCGGGGTGCTTGCCGGCGGGGAAGTAGCCACGGTCCTTGAAGGAGGCGAGGCCTGTCGGCATCGGACCGAAGGTGTTGGTTTCGGTGGCAAGGGAAGCACTGAAGACGCGCATGGTCGGACCTCGTGGGGTGGGTTTGTTGTCGGAGGCGGGTCGGGCTCAGCCCGCGGCCGCGCGCAGCCGCTGCGGGCCCAGCATTTCCGCCGTGAGCCCGAAGGAGGCGATGCGCTCGGGCAGCGGCAGCCCGCGCGCCAGCGCGGCGCAGGCCTCGCCCATGGCGGCCGATGTCTGGATGCCGTAGCCGCCCTGCGCGGCCACCCAGAAGAAGCCGGGCACGCCGGGTTCGAAGCCGCCGACGAGATCGCCGTCGGCCACGAAGGAACGCAGGCCGGCCCAGGTGCGCGTGGGGCGGCGGATGGCGAGGGTGGTCGCTTCCTCGATGCGATGCATGGCGATGGCGATGTCCATCTCCTCCGGCTGCACGTCCTGCGGCTCGACCGGATCGGCATTGGCCGGGGAGCCGAGCAGCATGCCGGCGTCGGGCTTGATGTACCAGCCCTCGTCGGCGCCGAACACCATCGGCCAGTGAGCCACGCTCTGGCCATCGGGTGGCGCGAAGATGAACGCCGAGCGCCGGCGCGGCTCGATGCCCAGCGGCGGCACGCCGGCCATGCGCGCGATGGTGTCGACCCATGCACCGGCCGCGTTGAGCACCACGGGCGCTTCGTACATCGCGCCGCCGGCTTCCACGCGCCAGCGGTCGCCCACACGTTGAATGGCCGTCACGCCCGCATCGCACACCAGCTTGCCGCCCGCGCGCCGCATGCCGCGCAGATAGCCCTGGTGGATGGCGTGCACGTCCATGTCGGACGCATCAGGCTCGTAGACGGCGCCTTGCACCTGCTCGGGGCGCAAGGCCGGCACCATCTCGCGCGCCTCTTCGCCGCTCAGGCGCGAGGCGCCGGTGTTCATGTCGCGCAGCACCTGCCAGTGGGCTTCGAGCTCGGCCATGTGGTCGGCGCCCGCGACCATCATCGCGCCGCGGGGCGTGAGCAGCGGGTGCTCGCTGAAGCCTTCGGGCGGGTGTTCGAGGAAGGCCCGGCTCGCCATGGTGAGGGCACGCACCTGCGCGGTGCCGTAGCTTTCCATGAAGAGGGCGGCGGAGCGGCCGGTGGAGTGGTAGCCGGGTTGCGATTCGCGTTCGAGAAGGATCACGCGGGCGTGCGGCGCGAGCCAGTGGGCCACCGAGGCCCCGGCGATGCCGCCGCCGATCACGAGGAAGTCAGCCACGATGGGCTCTGCAGTGCTGGAAGTCATCGACGAAAAGTGTAGGAAGAATTTTGCGGATACGCAAATTAATTCAGAGATGCCAAGGGGAAACCATGATGCACCGTGCTGGTGAAATTTGCGTTCACGCAATTTGCGTATACGCAACTTTCGCGCCTGCGTCACGCGGGTTGGCATGGATGGCGCGCGCCCCGGCTGGCAGAATCTCCGGCACCACAGGAGAAAGCCAAGCGTGAATCCACACACAGGGACCAAGACGGGAGCGAAGCCCGGGGACGAGCCGCCCACGCTGGACCGCGCCACCTTCGGCAACCGCCTGCGCACCGCGCGCAAGCGCTTCGGCTGGACGCTGGCGCAGCTCGCGGAGCGCTCGGGCGTGTCGATCACCACCATCTCGCGCGCCGAGCGCGGCCAGCTCGCGCTGGGCTACGAGAACTTCACGGCGCTGGGCCGCGCGCTGGAGATGGACATGAACGCCATGTTCGCGGGCGCCGGCGTCAAGCCCGCGCAGCTCGACGGGCCGGTGGTCACGCGCGCGGGCAAGGGCGTGGTCTACAAGGGGCTTTCCATCGCCTACGAGTTCCTCGGCACCACCGCGGCGGGCAAGCAGATGAGCCCCATCGTCGGCACGGTGCATGCGCGAAAGATCCACGGCCCGGAAGACTTCGTGCGGCACGGCGGCGAGGAGTTCGCCTATGTGCTGTCGGGCGAGATCGAGGTGCACTTCGACAACGGCGAGGTGGTGCGCATGGCCAAGGGCGACTCGCTGTACTTCGACAGCCGCCTGGGCCACGCCTACATCAGCGTGAGCCGCCAGCTTGCGCGCATCGTGGGCATGACCATCGGCGAGAGCGGGCACATGCAATCTGCGCGCGAGGCGCCTGCGTTGAAGGCGCCTCGCAAGACCAGGGCCGCGAAGAAGACCGCGGCTCGCGCCAAGCGCTGAGCAGCGTTCTCGCACGGCGCCGGGTGTCTCCGATTTGCGCGCGGCCGGCGCCTTGCCCCGCTATGCTCGCCGCCGCCGAGAAGGCGCAGCCCGCCGTGATCGACAACCTCAAGGAGATGGTGCTGATCGATTCGGGCAGCCTCAACGTCGAGGGCCTGCTCAAGATGGCTGACGTGGTAGAAGGGCGGTTGAAGGCCGCCGGCTTCAAGACCGAGCGCCGCAAGGCCACGGCCGGCGCGGGCGCCGACCTCGTCATCGGCACCCTCAAGGGCACGGGCAAGCGCAAGATCATGCTGCAGGGTCACATGGACACGGTGTACGCGCCCGGCATCCTGAACAGCCAGCCCTACAAGGTCGACGGCAACCGCATCTACGGCCCCGGCATCGCCGACGACAAGGGCGGCCTCGCGGTGATACTGGCGTCGCTGAAGATCCTGGCCGACGCCGGCTGGCGCGACTACGACACGCTCACCGTGCTGATGAATCCCGACGAGGAAGTGGGCTCGGTCGGCTCCGGCGAACTGATCGCCACCATGGCCGACCAGCACGACACGGTGCTGTCTTTCGAACCGACGGTGGCGAAATCGGTGGCCAAGGGCGAGTCGCTGCTCCTGGGCGCGGCCGGCATCGCACAGGCAACGATGGAGGTGAAGGGGCGCGCCGCGCATGCCGGTGCCGCGCCCGAACTGGGCCGCAACGCGCTGTACGAACTGTCGTACCAGATGCTGCAGACCAGGGACCTCGCCAAGGACATTCCCGGCGTGACGCTCAATTGGACCGTGGCACGCGCCACCGGCCCCATCAACCAGATCACCGAGAAGGCTCAGGCGCTGGGCGACATCCGCATCACGCAGCCGGGCGCCGAGAAGAAGCTCAACGAAGCGCTGCAGGCCAAGATCGCCGCCGGCAAGCTGATTCCCGACACCGAGACCACGGTGAAGGTGGAAGTGGGCCGCCCGGCCTTCATCGCGGGGGACAAGGGCCGCGCGCTGGCCGAGAAGGCGCAGGCCATCTACAAGGAAATCGACCGCGAGCTCGCGCTGATGCCGATGACCGGCGGCGGCACCGATGCGGGCTACGCGGGCCGTTCGGGCAAGGCAACGGTGGTCGAGAGCTTCGGCCTCGCGGGCTTCGGCTATCACGCACGCGACGAGTACATCGAAGTCGATTCGATCGTGCCGCGCATCTACCTCGTCACGCGGCTGCTGACCGAAATCGGCAAGAACTGACAGGTTCTGAAAAGAGCCGGCATGCGTTAGCCGGCTCGCCGCTCAGGGACGCTCTTGCGGCTGCCCTGGTTCGCCGTGACGGGGCGGGCGATGGGCTGCTGCTGCTGCTGCCGCCGCGGCCACGCGCTGTTGTTGCTGTTGCGCCTGTTGCTGGGCGTGCTGCTGCGCTGCCTGCTGTTGCTGCGCCTGTTGTTGTTGGCGTTGCTGTTGCATCTGCATCGCCTGTTGCTGCTGTTGCTGGTGCGCGGCTTGCTGTTGCGCCTGTTGCTGGCGCATCTGCTCCATCTGTGCCTGCTGCTGCTGGCGCGCTTGGTTCTGCGCCTGTTGCTGCTGTTCCCGTTGGTGCTGGATCTGGGCCTGTTGTTGCTGCTGTTGCAGCTGTTGCTGGTGCGCCTGCTGCTGACGCATTTGCTCCATCTGTGCCTGCTGCTGCTGCTGGCGTGCTTGGTTCTGCGCCTGTTGTTGCTGCTGTTCCCGTTGGTGCTGGACCTGCGCCTGTTGTTGCAGCTGTTGCTGGTGCGCCTGCTGCTGACGCATTTGCTCCATCTGTGCCTGCTGCTGGCGCACCTGGTTCTGCGCCTGTTGTTGCTGCTGCTCCCGTTGGTGCTGGACCTGTGCCTGTTGTTGCTGTTGCTGCAACTGGGCCTGCTGCTGCGCTCGCGCTTGCTGTTGTGCCTGCTGTTGTTGCTGCATCTGCTGGCGTCTTGACTGCTCCAACTGCGCCTGTTGCTGCTGCTGCTGTGCTCCCGGCGGTTGGCCCGCGAGGCGCGCCGGCGGGTGCTGCTGCTGATGCGCCTGTTGTTCTGCCTGCTGCGCTTGTTGTCGACGCAATTGGTCCTGCTGCTGTTGCTGCGCGTGAAGCTGCTGCGCCTGTTGTTGTTGCGCCTGTTGCTGCATCTGCTGCTGGCGAAGCAGGGCCTCCTGCTGGCGGGCCTGCTGTTGTTGCTGCTGGGCCAGCGCGGCTTGCTGCTGCATCTGCTGTTGCTGCGGCGGCGCGAAGCCCGGAGCGGCCGCGAAGTTGGGTGCCGCGGCGCCGGCCGGCAGCCCGCGCGGTGCGCCGCCGTTGTTGTTGTAGACGGTGCGCACGTCGTTCACGTTGTTGACCACCGTGGTCGAGCGCGAGATGTAGGTGTTGTTGTTGTAGACCACGGCCGGGCGGTAGGCCGGGGGCGGGGGGGCGCCACGGTCTCGGACGCGCCAACCCGGCGCGCCCCAGTTCACGTTCCACGAATGCCAGCCCCAGTCGTGCCGCTCCAGCGCGGCACCGACCACCACGCCAGCGCCGAACGCGAGCACGCCGGCCGTAATCATCTGGCCCTGGCTGTAGCCCGGCGCCACCTCGACCGGCGGCGCATACGCATAGCCGGGGTACACCGGCTGCGGCGTGCCGTAGATCACCTGCGGGTCATAGGCCGGCACATACACCACGTCGGGCTGCACGGGCTCGATGGTGATGTATTGCGGCGGCGGTTCGATCACCGCGGGGCCGCTGTAGTACGCGGCTTGTGAATCGGGCGCGGGCGCGTAGTTCTGGGGCGTCGCCGCGCTGACCACGCGCAGCTTGTCGTTGTTCTTGAGCCGGCCGGCCTTGGCCGCGCGTTGCCGCATGACCTGGATCGCGTTCATCACGTCGGTCGGGTCGTTGTAGTAGGCCTTGCCCAGCGACTCGGTCCACGGGATGTTGGCGGCCATCTGGTCGACCACGCTGCGGAAGGCGGTGAGCGACTTCACGCTAGGGTCCCAGGGCTGCTGGTTGGCTGCATCGGCCAGCGGTCCGGCCTTGAGGCCGCGGTTCTGCGCGAGCCAGTCGTGCGCGGCGGTGATCTGCTCGGGGTAGGTGGCGCCGGCCAGGATCTGCGCGACCAGCTTGTCGGGGTACAGCGCAATGGGCGCGACCATCTGGTAGAGCTGGTCGGCCGAGGGTGGCACATAGGCCACTGGCACGGCTGCAGGCGCGTTGTTCTGCGGCACCGACGGCGCGGGAATGGACGATGCGGCGGGGTCGACGGCGGCGGTTGGCGTGCTGGTTGGCTTGTCGCAGCCTGCGATGGCGAGTGCGCCGATGCACACCGAAATCGTCAGGAGGCGCGGGACCGTTGGGCGATGGGTTTTTGTCATCTGGAGTTCCATGTGGGCGCCGGCGTCGGCCCGGAACTCTTTCAACGGTGCGCGGCGGCAGGCGATGACAAAGCCTGCGCCCCGGATGCAACGGTCTGTGTCGGTTCTGCGCGGTCAAGCCTGTCGGCGCAGAACCACACGGCCAGGAGGCCGCTGCCTTGCTGCGGCTACTTGGCGCCGCCCGTGTACTTGGTGACGCTGGTGGCACTCACGTGATAGCCGCTCACGCCCATCATCGAATCGTTGCGCAGGGTCTGCAGCTTGCCGGTGACCCATACCGTGTCCATGGCGCGGAACTTGGCGCCCTTCTGCGGCACCACGTGCAGGATCTGGTTGGCCGGCGGCGGCGGCGTGTGGATGCAGGCGCCGAAGTAAGGCACCAGCAGGAACTCGGTGACTTCGCCCTTGGCTTCCTCGAGCGGCACGATGAAGCCGGGGATCCTGACTTCGGTGCCGTTCATCGCGGGATTGGTCGGCGCGTTGTTCGACACCTCCTGCATCTTCATGAGCATCTCGTTGGCGCGCGGGTCGCCGTCGTCGAGCGCGCTCAGGTCCATGCCCTTGAATTCCTTCGCCGGGTCCCAGTCCTTGGGCACCAGTTCTTCCCAGGTGATCTGGCGCGGCTGGCCCGGCACGGCCTTGGGCGCGGCTGGCGTTGCCTTGCCACCCAGCGGGTTGGTGGCGGTGGTGTCCTTGGGTGCAGGCTCCACGGCCCAGGCGGCGGCGGCAAGGCCGGTGCCTGCGAGCAGCATCGAAAGCCGGATGAAAGCTTTGCTTTTGGACGTCGTGTGTGCGATGGGCATGATTCAAATTCTCGGTGAGAGGCCGTCGGCAAGGGAGAGGCGGTAGGCGCGGATGCCGGGCAAGAGGCTTGCCAGCCATCCGGCCGCCAGCAGGCTTGCCATCAGCAGCCATTCGTTCAGTGTAGGTTCCGAGAGGCTCAGTGTCAGTCCGAACTGCGACTGCAGCCATGGCGAGAGCAGGGTGATGCCCAGCACAGCCATCACCACGCCGAAGGCCACGCCGAGCACGGTGACCATCGCGCCTTCGAGCGCGAGCAGCGCCAGCACATGGCGCAGGCCAGCGCCCACGGCGCGCAGCACGGCGAGTTCGCGGCGGCGTTCGTTGAGGCCGGCCATCACCACCGAGACCAGCCCCGCGAGGCTGACCAGCGCGACCAGCGCGGACATCAGCAGCAGCGCGTTCTCGCCGATGCCGATCACGCTCCACAACTCGTCGAGCGCCACGCCGGGCAGGATGGCCATCAGCGGTTCGCCGGTATAGGTCGAGATCCATCGCTGCACGCCGAACACCGCGGCGCGGTTCTTCAGGCCCACCAGCGCGGCCGTCACGTTCTTGGGCGTGAGGTCGAACTTGCGCACCTGCTCGGCCGGAATGTGCACGCCCGGCATCGGCGCGCCGCCCACCCATTCGAGGTGGATGGCCTCCATCGCGGCGAGGCCGATGTGCACCGTGCGGTCGACCGGCGTGCCGGTGCGCGCGAGCACGCCCACCACGGTGAAGGGCTTGTCCGCATGCTCGGCCACGTTGAGTTCGCCGCTGCCGTGGGCGAGGGTGATCTTCTGGCCCACGTGGTAGCCGAGCTTGTCGGCCACTTCGGCGCCCACCACCGCATCGAACAGCTCGCTGAAGGGCTTGCCTTCGCGCAGCTTCAGCGTCTGCCTGTCGCCGTAGCGGAAGTGCGTGAAGTAGTCGGTGGACGTGGCCAGCACCGCGAAGCCGCGGTGCGAATCGCCGAGCGACAGCGGCACCACCCAGTCGACACCCGGGTGCGCGGACAGGGCCTGCACGCTCTTCCACGAGATGTTGTTGGTGGCCGCGCCGATGCGGAACACCGAGTACAGCAGCAACTGCGTCGAGCCGGTGCGCGCGCCCACGATCAGGTCGGTGCCCGAGACGGACGATGAGAAGTTCTCGCGCAGCTCGGTGCGGATGCGTTCGACACCCAGAAGAAGAAAGGTCGACAGTGCGATCGAGAACACGGTGAGCGCGAGCGTGAAGCGCCGGTTCCAGGCGCTGTGCCATGCAATGGAGAAGAGTGCCTTCATGCGTCCACCGCCATCGCGCTGGTGGCCGCACGGTTGATCTCGGGCAGCAGCACATGCCGCGCGAAGCGCTGCGCGATGCGCTGGTCGTGGCTCACGAACACCAGCGCGCTGTGGTGCTCGGCGCAGGCCGTCAGCAGCACGTCGAGGAAGGCTTCGCGCCGGTCTTCGTCGAGCGCGGAGGTGGGCTCGTCGGCAATCACCACCTCGGGCTGGCCGATGAGTGCGCGCGCGGCGGCCACGCGCTGCTGCTGCCCGACCGACAGCTGAACGGCCTGGCGCTTCCACAGGTTGCGGTCGAGGCCCATCTGGTCGAGCAGGTGCTCGGCCTCGTCGCGCGAGCTGCCGTTGCGCGATGCATTCGCCTCGCGCCGCTGCGAGAAGCGGCAGGGCAGCAGCACGTTGTCGATCACGCTCAGGTACGGCAGCAGGTTGAACTGCTGGAAGATGTAGCCCACATGGGCCACGCGGCTGCGGTCGCGTGCGGCGCCCGAGAGCTTCGACCAGTCGTGCCCGAGCAGCGTGACCCGGCCTTCGTCGGCCACCAGCACGCCGGCCAGCAGCGACAGCAGCGTGCTCTTGCCGCAGCCGCTCGGGCCGTGCAGGAACACCGATTCGCCCGCGGTGATGCGAAAGGCCTCGATGTCGATGCACGGTTTCTTCACGCGGGGCCATGCGAAGCGCAATGCTTCGGCTGCGAGCACGACGCGCAAGGGCGACGGCTCGGCCTGCAGGGAGGTACTCACAGCCTTACTTGCCCCAGCTCAGGCGGACGGGCTGGGCGGCTTGCGCACCGGCAGGGCGCTTCAGCTGGCGCTTGAACTGTCCCTGCGCCGTGGCAATCTGCGAGTCGATCTGGCGCAAGCCTTTGAATGCACCGAACAGGTTGAGGTCGATGAACTTCGCGGCGGCCGCGTTGGTGCAGTTGAAGGAGAAGGTGGCGTCGAGGTCGGCGTGGCCGACGGGCTCGGCGGGGTCGGGGTTGCCCAGGCCCAGCGCGCCTGAGCGCAGGTCGACTGGTCCGAGCTTGCAGTTGGCGGCGGGGTCGACGATGAAGAGCTTGTCGGCCGCACGCAACTGGGCGACGGCCTCTTCGACGAGCTTCTTCTCGGCATCGGTCTTGGGTGCGCGTTCGAAGCCGATGATGTTGTCCAGGGGCGACTCCATGTCGATCACCACCGTGGGGCCGTCGACGGCCACGTCGAGCTTGAGCTGGCCGTGCACGTGGGCGTGCTGCTGCTGGGCCTGTGCCGGGAGGAACGGGGCCGCCGCGAAGAGCGCGGCGGCGATTGCGAGTCCCGCGGTGCGTTGGAAGCTCCGGAATGGTCGACTCGTCGTCATCAATGTCATGGTTCAGCGCCTTGCCGGGTCGGCAGCCCCGGCGTGTTGCTCCATTCGCTCCAGCTGCCGGCATAGAGCGCGGTCGTCCCGAACCCCGCGATCTGCATGGCGAGCAGATTCGGCACGGCGCTCACGCCGCTGCCGCAATGGTGGACGACGGTCGCCGCTTCGCGTCCCGCGAGCAGCGCTTCGAACTCGGCACGCAATTGCGATGCCGGCTTGAATTTGCCGTCGGGGCCGAGGTTGTCGGCGAAGGGCCGGTTGAGGGCCCCGGGGATGTGACCGGCAATCGGGTCCAGAGGTTCCACCTCGCCGCGGTAACGTGCGCCAGCGCGTGCATCGATCAGGTTCTGGTCAGGCTGGCCGAGCCGGCGCACCACGGTGTCGGTGGTCACGAGCTTCGCGATGGGCTCGCCCGCGACGAAGTTCGACTGGAAGCGCGCGGGCTCCTCGCGGTCGGTGACTTCGCCGCCCGCGGCCTGCCAGGCCTGCAGGCCGCCGTCGAGCACGGCCACAGCCTCGTGGCCCATCCACTTGAGCATCCACCACAGGCGGCCACAGTAGTTGGCGCCGTTGCGGTCGTACACCACGGCCTGCATGCCGTTGGCGAAGCCGATGCTCGACAGCCACGCCGCGAACTTTTCGCGGCTGGGCAGCGGGTGGCGCCCGCCCGATGCGGGCACGCCGTCTTCCTGCGCCACCACCACCTCGCCGTGTGCACCCGGGACGCCGTGCCTGGCGCTGAGGTCGGTGTCGAGGTTGGCGTACAGGGCGCCCGGAATGTGGGCGGCGGCGTACTGCTGTGCGCCCGCTTCGGGCTTCATGAGGTCGAAGCTGCAGTCGAACACCATCAAGGGCGTGTCGCCCGCTTGCAATTGCTGGAGTTGTTCGACGGAGATGAGGGTGGTGTACATGGCGTGTGCTCCTTCGAAATCGAGAATGTATTTATGTCGTTCAGTGCTCTTCGGCCGGCGCCTTGGGCACCGCCCGCTGTCGCAACACGGTTGCAGCAATGCCGCTCGCGATGATGAGCGCCATCCCGGCCCAGCCGGTGGCATCGATGCGGTCGTTGAACAGCACCACGCTGTAGAACGCAGCAAACACGATGCCCGAATACTGCAGGTTGGCCACCACCAGCGTACCGGCTGCGGTCTTGGCGGTTGCGTAGGCGCGGGTCATGCAGAGTTGTCCGAGGGCGGCCAGCAAGCCAATGGGCAGCAGCCACAGCGCATGCTGCCACGTCCATGCACCGCCGTCCGAAAACCCGGTGGTCGCCGTGGCAATGCCACCGGCCACGGCCGAGCCCACCGCGAAGTAGAAGACCGTGCGAAGTTCGGGCTCGCCGATGCGCGACAGCGCCACCACCTGCATGTAGGCAAAGGCGGCCGTGAGGCCCGACAGCAGGCCCAGCATGCCCGCGAAGCCTTCGTTGGCGTTGACGCTGGGCTTGAGCATCAGCACCACGCCCGCGAAACCCGCCAGCACGGTCAGCACCAGCGCGCCCTGCAGCGGCGGGCGTTCCACGCGGCCGTCGCGCCCGGGCACCGGCACCCACGCCAGCAGCGAACCGCCGACGAGGAAGGCCGCGACCCACACGCTGCTCATGTAGTTGAGCGTGACGGCGGTGGCCAGCGGCATGTGGGCGATGGCATAGAACCACGCGCCCAGCGAGACCACGCCGATGGTGCTGCGCCAGGCGTGCATGCCGGGGTAGCGGGTGGCCAGGGAGACGCCGCGGTTGCGGGCCAGGAGCCAGAGGAAGACGATGCCGATGAGGCCGCGGCCCAGCACCATCTCACCGCTGTTGAACCACGCCGAGGCCACCTTGACGACCACGCTCATCGTGGCGAACAAAAAGGCGCCGAGCACCATCCAGAGCGCTTGCACTATCTACTCTCCCCCAGGCTTCGCGCACTTCGTGTCGCTTCTCCTACCCCCTCACCGGGGGCAACACCAGCGGCCCGGCAAAGCCGGTTCCGCGGTGTTTCCATCACACCCGTCGATGCGGCTGTCATCGACTCAGGCGTTCTGCATCGCGCTGCGATACCACTCGTGGAACTGCTGCATGCCGTCTTCCATCGGGCTCTGGTAAGGGCCCGTTTCGTTGTCGCCGCGCAGCATCAGCGCGCGGCGGCCGGCGTCCATGCGCTCGGCGATCTCGTCGTCTTCCACGCAGGTTTCCATGTAGGCGGCCTGCTGGGCTTCGACGAACTCGCGCTCGAACGCGACGATTTCCTCGGGATAGAAGAATTCGACCATGTTGAGCGTCTTCGTCGGGCTCACCGGGTGCAGGGTAGACACCGTGAGCACGTGCGGATACCACTCGACCATCACATGCGGGTAGTAGGTGAGCCAGATGGCGCCGTACTTCGGCGGCTTGCCGTCGCGGTACTTGAGCAGCTGCTCCTGCCACTTCTGGTAGATCGGGCTGCCCGCGCGGCCCAGGCGGTTGGCCACGCCCACCGTCTGCACCGAATAGCGGGGCTTGAACTCCCAGCGCAGGTCGTCGCAGGTGACGAAGCTGCCCAGTCCCGGATGGAACGGGCCAACGTGGTAGTCCTCGAGGTAGACCTCGATGAAGGTCTTCCAGTTGTAGTTGCACTCGTGCAGTTCGACGCGGTCGAGCGCATAGCCGCTGAAATCGAGATCGGCCTGCGGCCCGAGGCCGGCCATGTCAGCCGCCACGTCAGGGCCTGAGCCATCCGGGTTCTTCTCGAACAGAAGGCCGTTCCATTCGGTCAGCGGGTAGTTGTGCAGGTTCAGGCAGGGGTCCTGCTCGAAATGCGGGGCGCCGATCAGCGTGCCGGTGGTGCGCGAATCGCTTGCGGCGTAGGTCCAGCGGTGCAGCGGGCAGACGATGTTGCCGCCGGCCTGGTTGTCGAGCCGGCCCCGGCCCTGGAGGATCAGGGCCTGGCGGTGGCGGCAGACGTTGGAGATCAGCTCCACGCCCTTGGGTGTGTGAACCAGCGCACGGCCCTGGTGCTCCTGCGGCAAGGTGTGGAAGTCGCCCATTTCGGGCACGGCCAGGCGATGGCCGACATAGCGGGGCCCTCGCGAAAAAAGGTTCTGCATTTCGCGGGCATAGAGTGCCTCGTCGAAATACGCGGAAACTGGAAGTTGGCTCGCGGCCTGCTGCAGTTGAAGACTTAAATCAGACATGGAGGACCTGACCAAGCTCCCCACAGGGAGAAAAAAAGGAAAGAACGGAAAGGCGCCGTCCGGGAGGCTCGACGGCCCGAAGAGTGTGTTGACGTCGCCAACGAGAGAAGTTCGCATTGTACCCGGGGGGCATTTTTTGTCCCCCGGCTCTTCACCCGGCTTGGCCGCGTGCAATCGGGCACCGCTCGAGGGTGGGCGCGGCTCGTCTGGAGGGACGGCCGCACGGTTGTTCTGCTCCCAGTCCTAAAATGCCCGGTTTCACCCACGTTTCGCTTGCATGCCCAAGGTGCCTCCCCCTTCCTCGTCCAGCCCGGCGGCAACGCCCGATACCGGCCCGCTGCCTGCCAGTTACGAAGCCGGACTCCAGGAACTGGAGCAACTGGTGGCGGAACTCGAATCGGGCCAGCTGCCCCTCGACCAGCTGCTCGTGAGCTACCAGCGAGGTGCGGCGCTGCTCGCTTTCTGCCGCGACAAGCTGCAGGCGGTCGAAGACCAGATCAAGGTGCTCGATTCGGGCAGCCTCAAGGTCTGGACGCCTGAATGAGCGCCGCCGCGCTGAATTCCAGCCATTGGGACGCCCGCACGCTCGCCGGCTGGAGCGACCCCCATCTGGCGAACGTCGAGGCGGCCTTGTCGCGCTGGGTCGGCGTCGATGCGCCCGTACTGCTGGGCGATGCCATGCGCTACGCCGTACTCGATGGCGGCAAGCGCCTGCGGCCCTTGCTGGTGCTCGCGGCCAGCGAGGCCGTCGGCGGCAACCAGGCCGCTGCCCTGCGCGCGGCCTGCGCCACCGAGCTGATCCACGCCTATTCGCTGGTGCACGACGACTTGCCGTGCATGGACAACGACGTGCTGCGCCGCGGCAAGCCCACCGTGCACGTGAAATTCGGCGAGGCCGATGCCCTGCTGGCCGGCGATGCGCTGCAGGCCCTGGCCTTCGAACTGCTCACGCCCGACGGCGACGAGATTCCCGCTGCCACCCAGGCCCAGCTGTGCCGACTGCTTGCCCGGGCCGCGGGCAGCCAGGGCATGGCCGGCGGCCAGGCCATCGACCTGGCGAGCGTCGGCATTGCATTGAATGAAGCACAGCTGCGCGAAATGCACCGCCTGAAGACCGGCGCGCTGCTGCAGGGCAGCGTCGAGATGGGTGCTGCCTGCGGCTCCCTCGCCGGCTCGGCACTGGCCGCGTTGCGCGACTATGGCGCGGCCATCGGCCTGGCGTTCCAGGTGGTCGACGACATCCTCGACGTCACGGCCGACTCGCACACCCTGGGCAAGACCGCCGGCAAGGATGCCGCTGCCGACAAGCCCACCTACGTGTCCCTTCTGGGCCTCGACGGCGCGCGCGCCCAGGCCCGCCAGCTGCTGGCCGACGCGCTGGCCGCGCTGGCCCGCAGCGGCCTGCCCGACACCGCAGCGCTGCGCGCTTTGGCCCACATGGTGGTCGATCGCGATCGCTGAGAGAAAAGTACAAACCTTCCCATGGCTCCGCTGCTTCCCACACTCCACGACCCCTCGCCGATCCGCAAATACGACCGGGCCCAGCTGCGCCAACTGTCCGACGAGGTGCGCGCCTGCGTGCTCGACAACGTCTCGCGCACCGGCGGCCACCTGAGCTCCAACCTCGGCACGGTCGAACTCACCGTCGCGCTGCACCACGTGTTCAACACGCCGCACGACCGGCTGGTGTGGGACGTGGGCCACCAGACCTACCCGCACAAGATCCTCACGGGCCGGCGTGAGCGCATGCCTACGCTCAGGCAGATCGGCGGCATCTCGGGCTTTCCTCAGCGCACTGAGAGCGAGTACGACACCTTCGGCACCGCCCATTCGTCGACCAGCATCTCCGCCGCGCTCGGCATGGCCATGGCCGCCAAGCAGAAGGGCGAAGACCGCCATGCCGTGGCCATCATCGGCGACGGCGCGCTCACGGCCGGCATGGCCTTCGAGGCGCTGAACAACGCGGGCGTGTGCGACTGCAAGCTGCTCGTCATCCTGAACGACAACGACATGTCGATCAGCCCGCCCGTGGGCGCGCTCAACCGCTACCTCGCGCAGCTGATGAGCGGCAACTTCTACGCCGCGGCCAAGAGCGTCGGCAAGAGCGTGCTGCGCAACGCGCCGCCGCTGTTCGAGCTGGCCAAGCGGCTGGAGCAGCATGCCAAGGGCATGGTCGTGCCGGCCACTCTGTTCGAGCAGTTCGGCTTCAACTACGTGGGCCCGATCGACGGCCACGACCTCGACTCGCTGGTGCCCACGCTCGAGAACCTCAAGCACCTCGAGGGCCCGCAGTTTCTGCACGTGGTCACGAAGAAGGGGCAGGGCTACAAGCTCGCGGAGGCCGATCCTGTCGCCTACCACGGCCCCGGCAAGTTCGATCCGCAGGTGGGGCTGGTCAAGTCCGCTGCGGTGGTGAAGCAGACATTCACCCAGGTGTTCGGCCAGTGGCTGTGCGACACCGCCGCCGCCGATGGCCGGCTGGTGGGCATCACGCCCGCGATGCGCGAAGGCTCGGGACTCGTGGAGTTCGAGAAGCGCTTCCCCGACCGCTACTACGACGTCGGCATCGCCGAACAGCACGCCGTGACCTTCGCGGCCGGCCTGGCCTGCGAGGGGCTCAAGCCTGTGGTCGCGATCTACTCGACCTTCCTGCAGCGCGCGTACGACCAGCTGATCCACGACGTGGCGATCCAGAACCTGCCGGTGGTGTTCGCGCTCGACCGCGCGGGCCTCGTGGGCGCGGACGGCGCCACGCACGCGGGCGCGTACGACATTCCGTTCCTGCGCTGCATTCCGAACATGAGCATTGCCTGCCCGGCCGACGAGCGCGAATGCCGCCAGCTGCTGACCAGCGCCTACGAGCAGAACCATCCGGTGGCCGTGCGCTATCCGCGCGGAGCGGGCGCCGGCGCTGCGCCGCATCTCACGCTCGAGGCCTTGCCCTTCGGCAAGGGCGAGATCCGCCGCGAAGGCAGGCGCATCGCCATCCTCGCGTTCGGCACGCTGCTGTATCCCGCGCTTGCTGCGGCCGAGCCGCTCGACGCCACGGTGGTCAACATGCGCTGGGCCAAGCCGCTCGATGTCGAACTGCTGCTGAAGGTCGCGGGCACGCACGACGCCATCGTCACGCTGGAAGAGGGCGCCACCATGGGCGGCGCGGGCAGTGCGGTGCTCGAGGCGCTGCAGGCTGCCAACATCCAGAAGCCGGTGCTGCAGCTCGGCTTGCCCGACCGCTTCATCGAACACGGCGATCCGGCGAAGCTGCTGGCGAGCATCGGGCTCGACGCGCCCGGCATCGAAGCCTCGATCCGCGAGCGCTTCATTTCGGGCGCAGGGTAAACCCCCGCCGAGCCCTGTAAGCGCGTTTTTACAATCAAGAAGACTTACACAGTCCCCAACGCGGCCACAAGCCGCGTTTTGTTTTATTCCAAGAACTCGGAGAGCTATCAATGGATCGTCGTTCCCTCATCAAAAACGCCGGCATCGCGGGCGTTCTGGCTGCCGGCATCGCACCCGCGGTTCACGCGCAGGCCACCGTTCGCTGGCGCCTGGCGTCGAGTTTTCCCAAGTCGCTGGACACCATCTTCGGCACCGCCGAAGTGTTCGCGAAGAGCGTCAGCGACATGACGGGCGGCAAGTTCCAGATTTCCGTGCACGCGGGTGGCGAGCTGATGCCCGCGTTCGGCGTGGTCGACGGCGTGCAGAACGCCTCGGTCGAAATGGCCCACACGGCCCCGTACTACTTCTACGGCAAGGACCCGACCTTCTGCCTCGGCTGCGCCGTGCCTTTCGGCATGAATACCCGCCAGCAGAACGCATGGATGTACGAAGGCAACGGCCTGAAGCTGATGCGTGCGTTCTACGCCAAGTACAACATCATCAACCTGCCGGGCGGCAACACAGGCGCGCAGATGGGCGGCTGGTTCCGCAAGGAAATCAAGTCGGTTGCCGACCTGAAGGGCCTGAAGTTCCGCACCAACCCGTTCGCAGGCAAGGTGCTCGAGCCCTTCGGCGTGATCCCGCAATCGATCCCCGGCGCCGACCTGTACCCGGCGCTCGAAAAGGGCACGCTGGACGGCCTCGAATGGGTCGGCCCGTACGACGACCAGAAGCTGGGCTTCAACAAGATCGCCCCGTTCTACTACTACCCCGGCTGGTGGGAAGGCGGCCCCGAGCTCGACTTCTACATCAACACCAAGGCATGGGAAGGCCTGTCGGCCGACTACAAGGCGGTCGTCGAGGCTGCTGCCGCGCACGCCAACATCACGATGACGGCCAAGTACGACGCCAAGAACCCTATCGCGCTGAAGCAGCTCGTAGGCTCG
Source organism: Variovorax sp. Varisp85 (assembly GCF_047304045.1). Taxonomy (NCBI): domain Bacteria; kingdom Pseudomonadati; phylum Pseudomonadota; class Betaproteobacteria; order Burkholderiales; family Comamonadaceae; genus Variovorax; species Variovorax sp. Varisp85. The sequence continues at coordinate 90,682 of NZ_JBGLYN010000001.1, read as the reverse complement.
GGCACCAAGCTGCGCCCGTTCTCGCAGGACGTGATGAACGCCGCCTTCAAGTCGGCCCAGCAGATCTACTCGGACCTGAACAACAGCAACCCCGAGTGGAAGAAGATCTACAGCGACTGGTCGAAATTCCTGGCTGACCAGAACGCCTGGTTCCGCTACACGGAAGGCACGTTCGACCGCTTCATGCAGCAGCAGAAGCTGTAAGCGGTTCGTCGGCGAACACTTCGAAGCCCTGCCGGGTCTGGCGGGGCTTTTTTATTTGTGGCGGATGGAGCGCTGTTCGGGGCGCGATCACGCCGACGGGGGACATTCGCGGAGGGGAGTACCGGGTGGCCTGGGCACACGCCCCGAACGAAGGAAACAGCCTTACCGTGCGCCCGCCTCAGGCGCCGTTGGAGAAGGCATCGTGCGCTGCGCAACGCGTTCGCCGAATGCGATCAGCACCGCGGGGTCCGACGCATGGAACCATGTGATACCGCCCATGCGCCGCCGCACCAGCAGCCGCGGCGCGATCACGCGTTCGAGCATGCGGATGTGCACGAGCTTGAGCTGCGCCACGTCCTGCGCGCTCACGCGCTTGTCCCATAGCCAGGTCTGCACCAGCACATCGCCTTCGAGCCGCGTGCGGCTGTAGACGATCCAGTAGCCGACCCACACCACGCACAGCGCGGCGATGCCCATCACCACCAGTGCGCCGGTCGTCCACTCGGCCGCGCGCAGCGACGGAAGGCTCCAGATCGCGAATGCGAAGAGGTCGACCACCAGCACCACCGCCAGCGTGCGCAGCAGCGGCGGGAAGGCCGGGCTCTCCAGCGGGGCGCTGCTGCTGCCGTCGCCGATGCTCACGGCTTGGTGGCTTCGCCGGAAGCCGGCGGCGGTGCCGGCGTTTCTTCCGGCGTCTTCTTCTCGTTGCCGAACGGGTCTTCCATGTTCACGCCGTTGTTGTTGTCGGGCGAGTTGGCCTGCTCGTCCACCGGCATGTCGAGGTTGACCTTGTCGATGTCGACGACCTTTTCCTTCTCGAGGAACACGGTGACCGTCTGCGGGAAGAAGATCACGATGGCCACCAGCAGCAGCTGCATCAGCACCCACGGCACGGCGCCGAGATAGATGTCGCGCGAGTCCACCTTCTTGGGCAGCGCCCCGTTCTTGAACAGCGTGTCCGCGATGCCCCGCAAGTAGAAGAGCGCGAAGCCGAACGGCGGGTGCATGAACGAGGTCTGCATGTTCACGCACAGCAGCACGCCGAACCACACCATGTCGATGCCCAGCTTGTGGGCCACGGGGCCCAGCAGCGGCAGGATGATGAATGCGATCTCGAAGAAGTCGAGGAAGAACGCGAGGAAGAAGACGAAGAAGTTCACCGCGATCAGGAAGCCCACCTGGCCACCCGGCAGGCCCGACAGCATGTGCTCGATCCACTTGGCGCCGTCGACGCCCTGGAACACCAGCGAGAACACGCGCGAGCCGATCAGGATGAACACCACCATCGCCGTGAGGCGCATGGTGCCTTCCATCGCGCCCTTCAGCAGTTCCCAGTTCAGGCGGCGATGGATCAGCGCGAGGATGAGCGAGCCCACCGCGCCCATCGCACCGGCCTCGGTCGGCGTGGCGATGGCCTTGTCCATGAACGGCAGGCCGCCCATCGAACCGAGCACCGCGAAGATCAGGATGGCCGAGGGAATGATGCCGCGCAGGCACTTGCCCCACAGCGCCCAGCCGTTCAGTGTGCGCGCGCTGGTTGGCAGGCCCGGCACGAAGTGCGGGCGGATGCGGCCGACCATGAAGGTGTAGATCGCGAAGATCAGAACCTGCAGGATCGACGGACCCCAGGCGCCCTTGTACATCTGGCCCACGTCGGTGCCGAGTTGGTCGGCCATGACGATCAGCACCAGCGAGGGCGGCACCAGCTGCGTGATGGTGCCCGAGGCGGCGAGCACGCCGGTCGAGTAGCGCATGTCGTAGCCGTAGCGCATCATGATTGGCAGCGAGATCATCGCCATGGCGATCACCTGGCCGGCCACCGTGCCGGTGATGGCGCCGAGGATGAAGCCCACGATGATCACCGAGTAGCCGAGGCCGCCGCGCACGGGGCCGAAGAGCTGGCCCATCGAGTCGAGCATGTCCTCGGCCAATCCGCATTTCTCCAGTACCGCTCCCATCAGGGTGAAGAACGGAATCGCGAGCAGCGTTTCGTTCGCCAGGATGCCGAAGACGTTCAGCGGCAGGTTGGCCATGAAGCCGGCCGGAAACCAGCCCATCTCGATGGCGAAGAAGCCGCAGATCAGGCCGAGGGCCGAGAGCGAGAACGCGACCGGGAAGCCGATCAGCATGATCACCACGAGCCCCGCGAACATGATCGGGGCGAAATTTTCCATGTGCATTTCTACTTGTCCTGCGGTGCGGGAGAGGGCGAGGCCGGAAGGGGGCGCAGGGCGCTCGTCACTGCACCGGCTTCTCGTAGTGCGTGTCCATCGTGATCAGGCCGCGCAGGTAGGCAATGCGCTTGATGATTTCCGCAACGCCCTGCAGGAACATCGCAGCGAAGCCCACGGGCATCAGCAGCGCGGCGGGCCATCGGACCAGGCCGCCGATGTTGCCCGACATCTCGCCCGTGACCCACATGTTCCAGAAGAAGGGCCAGGTGAGGTAGGTGAACAGGCCCATCACCGGCAGCAGGAAGAAGATGAGGCCGAACAGGTCGACATACACCGGGCCGTGGCCCTTGAGCTTGCCATAGATGATGTCCACGCGCACATGCTCGTTGAAGCGCAGCACAACAGGTGCCCCGAGCATCACGGTGGCTGCGAAAAGGTACCACTGGATTTCGAGCCAGGAGTTCTTGCTGAAGTCCAGGCCGTAGCGGATGAGCGCATTGCCGGCTGAAATCAGCGAGGCCGCCAGAACGGCGTAGCCGGCGATCTTGCCGAGCTTTTCGCTGACCCAGTCCATGCCGGTCGCGAATTTGAGGAATGCAGACAAGGGGGTGTCTCCCGCGAAGCCCAAAGGTGAAACGCCTGCCCCTGGTGGGGGCTGCGCAAAGCCCGAGATGTTACCTCGGTGAACCTTTGTATTGCCTTGACGCGGGGGGCGGGGTTTACCCGGAATATGGGTCTCGTCCGGGACGTGGGGGGACGCCCCGGTCGCCATAATCGCCCATGTCTTCGCGCCTTCCGCCTTCGACGCCTTCGGGCGCCATGGGCCTGCCCCATTCGATCGATTCTCCTGACATGTGCCGCGCCGGCCGGGAGCTGTTGTCCCTGGCGCTGATCGATGCGCGCAACCACACGCTGCACCTGCTGTCGCTGTACGAGCAGGTGCTGGGCGCCGAGGCGCTTGCCGCGCCGCCGATGCTCGAGGAAGAGGGCGTGCTGCCGCCGGTCTGGCTGGCCGGCCACATCGGCTGGTTCGCCGAGTGGTGGATCGGGCGCAACACCCAGCGCGCTTTCGGGGTCGACTGCCCGGTGCGGCCCACGCGCCTTGCGGCCATCGACCCTGGTGCCGACGGCTGGTGGAATCCCGCGCAGAGTGCGCCGCAGCGGCGCTGGACACCCGACCTGCCGGACCTCGCGCAGACCAAGGCCTACCTGCTCGAAACGCTGGAGAGCACTCTCGAGCTGCTCGACAACGCGGCCGAGACCGATGCCGGCCTGTATTTCTATCGCCTCGCGCTGTTCCACGAAGACCTGCGCGGCGAGCAGTTCGTGGTGATGGCGCAGACGCTGGGGCTGCCGCTGGGCTTCGAGCAGGCGCCCATCGCCGTCACGCGCGAGCCGCTGCTGCTGCCGGCCACGCGCTGGGAGCTGGGCATGCCCGAGAGCGGCTTCGCCTTTGCGCAGGAGCGAGGAGCGCATCGCGTCGACGTGCCCGAGTTCGAGATCGACGCGCAGCCCGTCACCTGGAACCAGTACATCGAATTCGTCGATGACGGCGGCTACGACCGCGAGGAGCTGTGGCACGGCGAAGGCTGGCGCTGGCTGGCTGCGCAGGCCGAGGGCCGACGCGGGCCTCGCCACGTCGAACAGATCGGCGGAGCACGCAGCGGCACCGGCGGTTCGGTGCTGCAGCAGCGCTTCGGCGCGACGGTGCGCGCGGCCGGCCACCACAGTGCGGTGCACCTGAGCTGGTGGGAGGCCGATGCCTGGGCACGCTGGGCCGGACGTCGCATCGCGACCGAGGTCGAATGGGAGATCGCGGCGCACACGGCCGCGCGGCGCGGCTTCCGTTGGGCCGACGTGCATGAATGGACGGCGGGCACCCTGCAGCCGTGGCCGGGCTACCGGCCCGACCCGTGGAGCGCGGGAGGCGAATTCGATCCTGCGGCAGCCTTCGGCCGCGCGCGCGTGCTGCGCGGGGCTTCGTTCGCGACGCGTGCGCGCCTGCGTTCGCCGCGCCGCCGCGGCTTTGCGCTGCCTCATCGCGACGACGGCTTCTTCGGCTTTCGCACCTGCGCGCTGTAGAGACTGATGGTCAGCGTTCGCCGCCGGCTTCGGACGACAGCGGCGGTGCCACCTCCTCCAGCGGCTTGCGCTCTGCGTCGACCGCATGGCGCAGGGCCAGCAGCCCCGCGACGATGACCAGCGCCGCCCCGATGCCGTAGCCCACCATCACCGCACCCCGGCTGCCGGTCTCGATCAGCAGGCCGAACAGCAGCGGCGCAGCGAAGCCGCCCGCGCCCATGCCGACCGCATAGAAGATCGCGATGGCGATGGCCCGCATCTCGAGCGGAAACACCTCGCTCACCGTGAGATACGCCGAGCTCGCCGCCGCCGAAGCCAGGAAGAACACCGCCGACCAGCAAAGCGCCTGGCTGCGCGCATCCAGCCAGCCCATCATGAAAGCCCAGCCCGTGAGCGCGAGGCCGACGCCCGCGAGCACATAGGTCAGCGCGATCATCCGGCGCCGCCCCACGCTGTCGAACAGCGGCCCCAGCAGCAGCGGCCCGAGCACGTTGCCCAGCGCGAACGGAAAGATGTAGAGCGCCACGTCGCCTTCGGGTACGCCATAGAAGCGCGTGAGCACCAGCGCATAGGTGAAGAAGATCGCGTTGTAGAAGAAGGCCTGCGAGATCATCAGCGCCAGCGCGACCACGCTGCGCTGCGGGTAGCGCCTGAGCAGTACGCGCGCCACTTCCCGCATCGGCGGGCTGTTGGGGCGCGCGGCCGTGTAGTTCACATGGCCTTGCGGCGTGGGCAGCGGTCCGTGCTGCGCCTCGACCTCGGCCTCGATTCGCTCGACGATGCGCCTGGCTTCATCGGCCCGCCCGTGCGCTACCAGCCAGCGCGGGCTCTCGGGTACGTGGCGCCGCACCAGCAGGATCGCCACAGCCAGCACCGCGCCCAGCGCGAAGCCTGCGCGCCAGCCCCACACCGGGCCGATCACGCGCGCGTCGAGCAGCACGAGGCTCAGCGCCGCGCCCAGCGCCGCGCCGATCCAGAAGCTGCCGTTGATCGCGAGGTTGACGCGCCCGCGCACGCGCGCCGGAATCAGCTCGTCGATGGCCGAATTGATGGCCGCGTATTCGCCGCCGATGCCAAGCCCCGTGACGAAGCGGCACAGCGCGAAGAAGGCGAAGTCGGGAGAGAACGCGGTGGCCAGCGTGCCGATGGTGTAGACCACCAGCGTGACGAGAAACAGCTTCTTGCGTCCGAGCCGGTCGGTGAGCCGCCCGAAGAGCAGGGCGCCGAGCACCGCACCTGCCACGTACACCGAGCCCGAGAGGCCGATCTCGCCGGCCGTGAGCCCGAGCGTGTCGGGCCGTTCCAGCACCGCGCCGATGGAGCCCACGAGCGTGACTTCGAGCCCGTCGAGCACCCAGGCCACGCCCAGTGCGATCACCACGCGCCAATGCCAGCGCGACCACGGCAGGCGGTCGAGGCGGGCGGGGATATCGCTGCGCAACACCGTCATGCCCGTGATTCTGGAAGTTGGCCGCGGCGGTCGTTGTAGGACCGTGCCGGTCTATGATCCGCGCGCCGCGAGGGAGCGGCGACTACATCAATGCAGCGAGGGGAAACATGACTGGTCTCGATGGCGCGCATCGCCGCGCGTTCTGGCTTTGTGCATTTCTGGCAATTGCCAGCTTGACGGGCTGCGGCGCGCCGCCCACCTACAAGAATCGTCCGGTTTCCGGTGCTTCGCCCGGGACTTTTGCGTTAGCGCATGCAAAGGCGGTAGAGGAGCCGCGGCATGCGATGCGTCATCTGGATGAAGCCAGGAGCGTTGTCTATACGCAGTCCGCGGGCGGGGGCGGCGTTGCGGTCGGGCTGCTGTTCGGTCCGTTGGGCGCAGCGGCCAACGCCGGCATGATCGACAACAGAACCGAGCTAGACGCGCAGCGCCTGAAAGGCAAGCTCACGCTGGAGCCCCGGCAATTGTTCCTCGATGCCGCGATTCGCCAGGGGCTGGATGTGGCCAGCGCGGGTGCGGCGGGGCAAACCGGCGCAACGCCCTATCTGCACATCAGCAAGGCCAGCAACGAGCGGTTGCTCACAGCCGTGGCGGTCCGCTTGGAGCAGGGCACCGGTGCCGACCAGTGGACCGGCCTCTACCTGTACCAACTGCCACTTTCCTACTCGCTGGACGATCTGGCCAGGCCTACCGAGGAGATCCAGCGTCAGCTGAGTACGGAGGCCGCACGGGGCTTCTCGGAACTTGCGGCCTTCATTGCGAAGGAAGGGCAGCCAAAAGATGGACTGGGGAAGACCGCGCCGGAAAAGGAATTCACCTATGTCTCGGATCTGCTGACGCCGCGTTTCGAGATCCAAATGCGCGGCCGCTTCATCGCACGGTCGGAAGATCTGGTGTGGTTCAGGACTTTCGACGGCATCTACGCAGTGCGCGCGTCCAACATCAAGATCAAGTCGGGGCGGATCTGAGGGGCTGCTCCGCCAGATCTCCCCTTGTCTTCGATCAGGCCGTCTCGGCCAGCGCGTCGGCCAGTGCGTTGACCATGCGATCGATCTCCGCCTTCTCCGCAATGAAAGGTGGCGCGAGCTGGATCGTGTCGCCGCCGTAGCGCACGTAGAAGCCCTTCTTCCAGCAGTTCATCGCGATCTCGTACGGACGGCGCGCGGGTTCGCCCGGCAGCGCGGCGATGGTGATGCCCGCGGCGAGGCCGTAGTTGCGGATGTCGGCGACGTGCTTGCTGCCCTTGAGGCTGTGCACCGCGTTCTCGAAGTGCGGCGCCAGCGCCTGCACTCGGCCGATCATGTCTTCCTTCTGCAGCACGTCGAGCGCGGCGATGCCCGCGGCGCAGGCCACCGGGTGTGCGCCGTAGGTGTAGCCGTGCGGGAACTCGAGCATGTAGTCGGGGCCGCCGGCGGCCATGAAGGTGTCGTAGATCTCTTTGTTGGCGACCACCGCGCCCATCGGCTGTGCGCCGTTGGTGACCTGCTTGGCGATGTTCATGATGTCGGGCGTCACGCCGAAGGCTTCGGCGCCCGTGAGCGCGCCGCAGCGGCCGAAGCCGGTGATGACCTCGTCGAAGATCAGCAGGATGTTGTTCGCGGTGCAGATGTCGCGCAGGCGCTTCAGGTAGCCCTTGGGCGGAATCACCACGCCGGCCGAGCCCGCGAAGGGTTCGACGATCACGGCCGCGATGTTCGAGGCGTCGTGCAGCGCGATCAGGTCGAGCAGGCGGTCGGCCAGCTCGGCGCCGTTCTCGGCCATGCCGCGCGTGAAGGCGTTCGATGCGAGCTGCGTGTGCGGCAGGTGGTCGGCCTCGACGCCCTGGCCGAACAGCTTGCGGTTGGCCGCGATGCCGCCGACCGAGATGCCGCCGAAGTTGACGCCGTGGTATCCCTTCTCGCGGCCGATCAGGCGCGTCTTGCTTGCCTGGCCCTTGGTGCGCCAGTAGGCACGCGCCATCTTCAGCGAGGTGTCGGCGGCTTCGGAGCCCGAGCCGGTGAAGAACACGTAGTCGAGGCCGGCGGGCGTGAGCTCCTTGATCTTGTTGGCCAGCTCGAACGAGAGCGGGTGGCCGAACTGGAAGGCGGGCGAGTAGTCGAGCTTCGCGATCTGGCGGCTCACCGCCTCGGTGATCTCGGGGCGGCCGTGGCCGAGGCCCGAGCACCACAGGCCCGAGAGGCCGTCGAAGATCTTGCGGCCGTCGGCGTCGGTGAAGTAGGCGCCCTTGGCCTCCACGATGATCCGCGGATCGGCCTTGAAGTTGCGGTTGCCGGTGTAGGGCATCCAGTGCGCGTCGAGCCAGGCGGCGTCGGTGCGCAGGGCGGGCGTCGGTTCGATGGCGGGCGTGGCGAGGGTCATGGCGCTTCCCGCACGGGGCGGGCTCCGGGGGTGATGGGATGTGCCGATTGTTCGCAGAGCCTTCAGTGTGGAGAATGGCGCATTATCAATGTTCACTTGACAGTTCATGCAAGTAAAAGAGAAGGCCCAGAACAGTGCCCAGAGCACCCGCAGCCGCGCCGTTCTGGGGCAGCTCAGCGACATGGACCTGCGGCTGCTCAAGGTGTTCAAGAGCGTGGTCGATTGCGGCGGCATGGCCGCGGCCGAACTGGAGCTGAACATCGGCACCTCCACCGTGAGCCGCCATGTGAAAGACCTGGAAACGCGGCTCGGCCTGGTGCTGTGCCGGCGCGGCCGGGCGGGCTTCGCGCTCACGGCCGAGGGGCAGCGCGTGTACGACGAGACGCTGCGGCTGTTGGCCTCGGTCGATGCCTTTCGCGGAAGCATCGACGACATCCACAACCGCATGGGCGGACAACTGGACGTGGCCTTGTTCGACAAGACCGCGACCAACCCGAAGGCGCGCATCGGCGAGGCAATCGCGCGCTTCACCGAGATCGCGCCGGAGGTGAGCCTGGCGGTGCATGTGGGTTCGATCAACGCGATCGAGCAGGGCGTGCTGGAGGGCAACTTCCAGATCGGCATCATCCCGGCGCACCGGACTTCGAAGAGCCTCGTGTATGCGGACCTGTTCGACGAGACGATGCTGCTTTACTGCGGCAGGGGCCATCCGCTGTTCGACAGCCCGCATGCCAAGCTCACCTGGTCGAAGCTTGGCGCGCATCATTTCGCGGGGCTGGGCTACCACTCGCCCAACATGGAGCTGAGCCACCGCGCCAAGCTGTCGCGCAAGGCCACCGGCTTCGACCAGGAGGCGATCGCGACGCTGATCCTCTCGGGGCGCTTCCTCGGCTTCCTGCCCGACCACTATGCGCAGGCGTTCGAGCAGCGCGGGCTCATGAAGGCGGTGCTGCCGGCGCGCTTCAATTACGCGTGCCGGTTCGTGAGCCTGCTGCGGCGGTCGCCGAAACCGTCACGGGCGGTATTGGCGTTTCAGGCGTGTCTGGAAAAGGCCCATGCCTGAAGCGGCGCGGGATCGTTCAGAGCACTGGTTGATAGGCCGGCACAAGCTAAATGAGGAGGCCAAAGGCCGGGGGACATTCGCGGAGGGGAGTACCGGCGGCCTGTGCACGCGCCCTGAAAAATTTAACGCTGCCCGCTCGGCAGCAACAGATGCTTCGCCCCGATGTGCGCCTCCATCTCGTGCATGTGCTGTTCGGCATCGACCATGTGTTCGGTCATCAGGCGCCGCACTTCGTCGGCATCTTCGCGCCGGTAGGCGGCCAGCAGTTGCGTGTGGTAGTCGACGTTCGTCTCGCCGAAGTGGTGATGGTCCAACGCCTTCTTATAGACCACGAGGTCGCGCAGCAGGTCGTTCAGGAAGCGGCACATGAAGGACAGCACCGGATTGGGGCAGGCCTCGGCCAGCATGGTGTGAAAGGCCAGTTCGGCTTCGCGCTGCGTGCGCAATTCGTCCTCGTTGGCGGGCTCGATGGTGCAAAGGCGCACGTTTTCTTCGAGCCGTTCGAACTGCGAGGGCGTCAGCTTGCCGATTACGCTCACCGCCAGCTCGGGCTCCAGCACCTTGCGCAGCTGGTAGATGTGATGTCCGTCGAGGTGATGGAAGTGCAGGAAGTTGCGCAGCGGCTCCGAGGCATGCTCGACCGACACCTGCTGCAGGTAGGCGCCGCCGCCGGGGCCGGTGCGGATGGCGATGAGCCCGCGCACCTCCAGCGCCTTCAGTGCCTCGCGCACCGTGCTCTTCGAATAGCCGAAGAGCTCGATCAATTCCTTCTCGTTCGGTAGCCGGTCGCCGGGCTGCTTGCGCTCCGCCACGATCCAGCGCTTGACGTCCTCGACGATGACGTCCGAGAGCTTCTGCCGCTTGGGACGGTTCTCTCCCACTCTCATTGAAACGCTCCATGCCCATCGGGAGATGCGCGGGATGCGCAACAGCGCGCGATCTTAAACGGCGTGATGCAGAGGGGTGGTCTGGTTTTGGGCACAGGGCTTGCTAGCGGGTTTTTACCAGCATATTAATCCTATTTATCCGCTTAAATTTGCCGGCGCCTGCTCTCCCTAGCCTCTTTTCTCCCCTTCACTACGACCGGAGTTCCTCCATGCAACGCAGACAACTTCTTCAACTCGCCGCCCTCTCGGCCGCTCCCGCCTCGCTCCTGGCCGGTCGCGCCGCCTTCGCCCAATCGGCCGATGCGATCCGTTTCGGCTGCCCGGTGCCCATGTCGGGCGCGTTCGCTGCCAATGGCAAGTTCGCCGACCTGGGCATGAAGCTGGCCATCGAGCAATACGGCAGCGTGCTGAAGCGTCCGCTGGCCTACACGGTGCTCGACACCGAAGGCAAGCCGGCGACCGCCGTGCGCAAGGTGCAGGAAGCCTCGCAGCAGCAGGGCGCGAAGTTCTTCGCGGGCGGCATCCTGTCGTCCGAAGCGCTGGCCATGGGCAAGGAGGCCGAGAAGGCCGGCGGCCTGTTCATCACCACCGCGGGCGCCGACGAGATCACCGGCAAGGACTGCAACCCCGCCACCTTCCGCTGGTCGGTGCCCACCTTCGGCGCCATCGAGCAGACGGTGCGCCCGCTGATCGCGTCGATGCCCAAGGCCAAGCGCTGGTACACCATCACGCCGCAGTACGTGTTCGGCGAGGGCCTGCTGGGCGCGGCCAAGAACATCTTCCAGGAGAAGGGCATCGAGCACGTGGGCAACAGCTACCACTCGCTCAACGAGAAGGAGTTCAGCGGCTACCTCACCAACGCCATGGCGGCCAAGCCCGACGTGCTGCTGCTGCTGAACTTCGGTGCGCAGTCGTCGGCCGCGCTGCGACAGGCAGTGAGCTTCGGCATGCACAAGAACATGACGATCCTCATCGCCTGGGCCTCGGGGCTCGAGCAGTTCGACGAGCTGGGCGCCGACCTGTGCGACGGCGTGTACTTCGGTGCGCAGTACTGGCACACGGCCGACACCGCGCTCAACAAGGACCTCGTGAAGCGCACGGCCGACAAGCTCAAGATCGTGCCCAACTACAGCCTGGCGGGCTCGTACATCTGCACCAAGATCCTGATCGACGGCATCGTGAAGGCGGGCTCTGTGGACCAGAAGGCCGTCATCGCCGCGCTCGAAGGCATGAAGTTCGATGGCCTCACGGGCACGGAAGAAATCCGCAAGGCCGACCATCAGGTCGTCAAGGACTACTACCTGCTCAAGGGCAAGGCCAAGTCGAAGATGAAGGATGCAGCGGACTATGTCGACGTGGTGAGTTCCGGCAAGTCGTTCCTCTCGATCGACAAGAGCGGCTGCAAGCTGGCCTGACGCAACGCAAGCCAACGAGCCCATGACCGTCTACCTGCTCCAGACCATCAACGGAATCGGCATCGGCATGCTGTATTTCCTGCTGGCCGTTGGCTTGTCCATCGTGTTCGGCCTGCTTCGCTTCGTGAACTTTGCACACGGCGCTTTCTATCTGCTCGGAGCCTACCTGTGCTACCAGGCCATGCAGTGGGGCCTGGATTTCTGGGTCGCGCTGGTTGTGGTGCCGCTCGCCGTGGGCGCGCTGGGCTGGCTGGCCGAGAAGCTGCTGCTGCGCCGCGTGTACGCCAAGGCGCACGAGTTCCACATCCTCGTGACGGTGGGCCTGGCGCTCGCGGTGCAGGAGATCGTGATCGTGTTCTGGGGCCCGCTGGGCAACAGCGTGGCCACGCCCGACCTGCTGCAGGGCGTGGTCATGTGGGGCGCCTTCGTCTATCCCAAGTACCGGCTGTTCGTGATCGGCTTCACCGCTGTGCTCGCGGTGCTGCTGTGGTGGGTGCTCGAAGGCACGCGCCTGGGCAGCGCGGTGCGCGCGGGCAGCGAATCGACCGAGATGGTGTCGCTGCTCGGCATCAACGTGTTCCGGGTGTTCAGCCTTGTGTTCGCGCTGGGTGCGGCCACGGCGGCGCTGGCTGGCGTGCTGGCCGCGCCGATCCGCGGGGCCGAGCCCTTCATGGGCGTCGAGGCGCTGAGCGTCGCCTTCGTGGTGGTGGTGATCGGCGGGCTCGGCAGCTTCGGCGGCGCGCTCGTGGGCGGGCTGCTCATCGGCATCGTGCAAAGCCTCATGAGCACCATCTGGCCGCCGGGGGCGAGCCTGATGATCTACATCGCGATGGCGGCCGTGCTGCTGCTGCGCCCGCATGGCCTGCTCGGCCGAAAAGGATGAACGCCATGCCGAGAAAAATCACTTTCCTTCTGGCACTGACCGCCGCGCTGGGCCTGCCGCTGGTTCTGCGCTCGGGCTCGCTCGCGAGCGAGGTGCTGATCTATGCACTCGCGGCCCTGGGTTGCAACCTGCTGCTGGGCTATACGGGGCTGCTGTCCTTCGGGCAGGGCATCTTCTTCGGGCTGGGCAGCTACACCATCGCGATCCTGCTCACGCGCCTGCACCTGCCGATGCCGCTCGCCCTGCTGGCGGCCGTGGCCATAGGCGCGCTTGGCGCGGCGCTGGTCGGCTGGGTCGCCATCCGCCAGCGCGGCACCTACTTCGTGATGCTCACGCTGGCCTTCGCGCAGATGTTCTATTTCATCGCCTACACCGCGACTGACCTCACGGGCGGCGACAACGGCCTGCTCGACGTGCCGCGCCCCGGTTTCATGGACACGCCGTGGAAGTACTACGCCTTCGTCGCGGTGATCTTCCTGATCGCGTTCGGGCTGCTGCTGCGCGTGACCGATTCGATCTTCGGCCGCACGCTGCTGGCCATCCGCGACAACGAGGATCGGGCCGCCGCTGTGGGCTACGACCTCAAGCGCTTCAAGCTGCTGGCCTTCGTGATCTCGGGCGCCGTCACCGGCCTTGCGGGCGGGCTGCACGCGATGATGACCGGCATCGCGCCGCTGTCGAACGCCGAGTACCACACCAGCGAGATGATCCTGGTCATCACCGTGATCGGCGGCACCGGCAACCTGTTCGCCTCGGTGCTGGGCTCGGCCTTCTATGTGTTGCTGGCCGACTGGCTCTCCACGCTGTGGCCGCGCTGGCTGTTGTTGCTGGGCTTGCTGCTGATCGGCGTGAGCATCGGCATGCAGCGCGGGCTCTGGGGGCTGGGCGAGGGCGCGTGGCGCCGCATCTTCCGCAAGACATCGCCTGGCGCCAAAGTGCCTGCGGCCCTGGGAGAAAAAGTATGACGGACATCCTCATCGAGGCCGTCGGCGTCACCAAGCACTACGGCAAGTTCGCTGCACTCGGCGGCGTCGACCTGAAGATCAGGCGCAATACCGTGCACTCGGTGATCGGCCCGAACGGCGCGGGCAAGACCACGCTGTTCCACATGCTCACGGGCACCGGCACCACCACGGGCGGCCGCATCCTGTTCGACGGCCACGACGTCACGCGCGAGCCCGACCATCGGCGCGTGCAGCGCGGCATGGCGCGCTCGTTCCAGGTCACGGCGCTGTTCCTGAGCCTGTCGGTGCGCGAGAACCTGCGCGTGGCGGCGCAGGGCGTTTCGCCGCGCCAGGCCATGAACTGCTGGCGCGCGCCGGTCGGCGAACTGGCCTGCACGCAGACGGTGGACGAGGTGCTGCAGCGCGTGGGGCTCGAACGGCTGGCGAACATGCCGGCCAGCGAGTTGTCGCATGGCCAGCAGCGCCGCCTCGAAGTAGGCATGGCGCTGGCCGCCAGGCCGAAGGCCATCTTCCTCGACGAGCCGACCTCGGGCATGGGCATCGACGACCTCGACGACATGAAGCACCTGATCCGCGGCCTGCGCGACCAGCACACCGTGGTGCTGATCGAGCACAACATGAACATCGTGATGGACATCTCCGACACAGTGACCGTGATGCAGCTGGGCCGCGTGCTTGCCGAGGGGCTGCCGGGCGACATCCGCTCCGATGCGCGCGTGCGCACGGCCTATCTCGGCAACATGATCACCGGGGGCAAGGCATGAGCGGAAAGAACATCCTCGAAGTCGAGGGGCTGCACGCCCACTACGGCAAGAGCCATGTGCTGCAGGGCGTTTCGATGCGCGTTGGCGATGCCGAACTGGTCACGCTGCTGGGCCGCAACGGCGCGGGCAAGTCGACCACGCTCAAGAGCATTGCCGGCGCGGTCACACCCACGGGTGGACGCGTGCGCTTCCAGGGCGCGGACATCGCGGACATGCCGCCGCACCGCATCGCCGCACGCGGCGTGTGCCTGGTGCCCGAGCACCGCGGCGTCTTCAAGCTGCTGACGGTGGAAGAAAACCTGCTGCTCGGCCTGCGGCGCGAATCGCCCTGGCAGCTGGCCGACATCTACCGCATCTTTCCGCGGCTGAAGGAGCGGCGGCGCAACGGCGGCGGGCAGCTTTCGGGCGGCGAGCAGCAGATGCTGGCCATCGGCCGCGCGCTCATGAACCATCCGCGCCTGCTGATCCTCGACGAGCCGGTCGAAGGCCTGGCGCCGGTGATCGTGGAGGAGATCGTCGCGCAACTCAAGACCATCAAGGCGGCCGGCGTGGCCATCCTGCTGGTCGAGCAGAACCTCGAAGTCTGCGTGCAGCTGGCCGACCGCCACTACATCGTGGAGCAGGGCGTGATCGTGCACGAGGCCGGCAACGCCGACTTCATGGCCGACCATGAAGTGAAAGACCGCTATCTGGGCGTGGGCCTTGCTTGAGGCTTCCCGCAACACTTTTCCTTATCGCAAAGCCATGAACTCACACACCGAACTCCGCATCGACGGCCAGCGGCTCTGGAACTCGCTGATGGAACTGGCGCAGCTCGGCGCCACCGAGAAAGGCGGCGTCTGCCGCATCGCGCTGACCGACCTCGACCGCCAGGGCCGCGACCTGTTCACGCGCTGGATGCGCGAAGCGGGTTGCGAAGTGCGCGTGGACGCCATCGGCAACATCTTCGCGCGCCGCGCCGGCCGCAACAACGCGCTGCCGCCCATCGCCACCGGCAGCCACATCGACACGCAGCCCACGGGTGGCAAGTTCGACGGCAACTATGGCGTGCTCGCGGGGCTGGAGGTGATCCGCAGCCTCAACGACGCGAAGATCGAAACCGAAGCACCGCTCGAAGTGGCCGTGTGGACCAACGAGGAGGGCTCGCGCTTCGTGCCCGTGATGATGGGCTCCGGCGTGTTCGTCGGCGCCTTCACGCTCGAGCATGCGCTGGCGCAGCGCGACCACGAGGGCGTGAGCGTGTCAGACGCGCTTGCCGCCATCGGCTATGCAGGCAGCACTGCTGCTTCGGTGGCCGCGTCGCCGGTGGGCGCGTACTTCGAGGCGCACATCGAACAGGGCCCGGTGCTCGAAGCCAACGAGCGCGTGATCGGCGTGGTCGAAGGGGCGCTGGGCCAGCGCTGGTACGACGTGGTGGTCCAGGGCATGGAAGCGCATGCCGGCCCCACGCCGATGGAGCTGCGCAAGGACGCGCTGCTGGCCGCCTCCGAGCTCGTGATCGAGGTCAACCGTATCGCGCTGGCGCACGCGCCGCATGCGCGCGGCACGGTCGGCTGGATCGACAACTATCCGAACTCGCGCAACGTGATCCCGGGCCGCGTGAAGCTCAGCGTGGACCTGCGCGCGGCCGACGACGTGGTGCTGTCGGCCATGGATGCCGAGCTGAAAGAAGCGGTGCAGCGCATCGCGACGAAGGGCAAGGTCGAGATGTCGGTGGAACAGGTCGTCTACTTCCCGCCGCAGCCCTTCACGCCCAAGCTCGTGTCCGCCGTGCGCGAAGCCGCACAGGCGCAGGGCATGAGCTGGATGAACGTGATCAGCGGTGCCGGCCACGACGCCGTGTACCTCGCGCGCGTCTGCCCTACGGCCATGATCTTCGTGCCCTGCCTCGACGGCATCAGCCACAACGAGATCGAGGACGCGCAGCCCGACCACCTCGAGGCCGGTTGCAACGTGTTGCTGCAGGCGATGCTGCAAAGCGCGGGAGTGGCGTCGTCATGAAGGTGCTGATCGCGCGTCTCAACCACGAGACCAACACCTTCTCGCCCGTGCCCACGCCGCTCGCGGCTTTCGGCCCCGACGGCCCGACCTTCGGCGAGCAGGCCTACCGGGACAACAAGGGCATGCGCACGGCGATGTCGGCCTTCATCGACCTGGCGGAGCAGGCCGGCGCCACGCTGGTCACGCCGGTGTCGGCCTCGGCCAACCCGAGCGGGCCGGTCGACGCGCAGGCCTACACCACGCTCACGCAGTGCATCGTCGATGCGGCGCCGGGCTGCGACGCCATCCTGCTCGACCTGCACGGCGCGATGGTCGCGCAGAACAGTGCCGACGGCGAAGGCGACCTGCTCGTGCGCCTGTGCGCCGCGGCGCCGGGCGTGCCCATCGGCGTGGCGCTCGACCTGCATGCCAACGTCACGCCCGAGATGGTCGGCAATGCGGACGTCATCGTCGGCTTCAAGACCTATCCGCACATCGACATGTACGAAACCGGCGAGCACGCCGGGCGCCTGCTGTTCGACCTGCTGGCCGGGCGCAGCAGGCCGGCGATGCGCTGGCGCCGGCTGCCGCTGATGGCACACACGCTGCGCAGCGCCTCGTTCACCGGTGCAATGCAGCGCGCCATCGAGGCGGCGCGCGAAGCCGAGAAATCGTCGGAGTCGCTCGCGGTGTCGATCCTGGCGGGCTTCTCGCTGTCGGACATCGAGGCGCCGTGCATGAGCGTGATCGTGGTCGACGCGCAATCGCCCGAAGGCGCGCAGGCCACGGCCGACCGCATCGCGATGCAGATGTGGAGCGAGCGCGAAGCCTTCATCTACCGCAGCGAGCCGCTCACGCAGTCGGTGGCCCGCGCAAAGCTCATCGCCCAGGGCGCCACCCGCCCGGTGCTGCTGCTCGACCATGGCGACAACTGCATGTCGGGCGGCAGCTGCGACACCATGGACGTGCTGCAGGAAGCGCTTGCGCAAGGGCTGCACGGCATCGGCGTGGGGCCGCTGTGCGACCCCGAAGCGGTGGCCGAGCTGATCGCGGCGGGGGAGGGCGCGGAGGCGACAGTCGCACTCGGCAACAAGGTCTCGCTGGAAGGCATCGGGTTGAAGAAAACGCCGGTGCGCCTGACGGGCACCGTGCGCACCATCGGCAACGGCGAGTACGTGATCACCGGCCCCACCTACACCGGCCAGCGCAGCAGCATGGGCCGCACGGTGCTGTTCGACATCGGCGCCGCGCGCATCGTGGTGACCGAGCGCACGCAGGAGCCGTGGGACATCGGCGTCTTCGAGTGCGCGGGGCTCGATCCGCGCAGGGAACGCTTCCTGCTGCTCAAGTCGCGCATGTACTGCCGGCCGGTGTTCGAGCCGCTGTCGGCCGCGCTGGTGGAGTGCGACAGCCCGGGTGTGACCAGTTCGGACTACGGCCTGTTCCCCTTCGGCAAGGTGCGCCGGCCGGTGTTTCCGCTGGATGCGAACGCCTCGATGGAGCTTGCCGCATAACCTGCCACGTCATCGACGCGAATCGCGTGCGGCGCGACCATTCCTTCACCCCGCGATGTTGCGGGCCGAACCCTTCGAAAGGAATCGTCATCATGAACACCGCCGCACACGATGCCACCGCGATTGCCCAACGCTACATCGCCGTCTGGAACGAAACCGACGCCGCGCGCCGCGCCGCGCTGATCGAAGCCGGGTGGGCCGCCAACGCGCACTACGTGGACCCGATGGCGCAGGCCAGCGGGCATGAGCAGATCAGCGCGCTGGTCGGCGCGGTGCACCAGCGCTACCCGGGCTTCCGCTTCAACCTGCTGGGCAAGGCGGACGCGCATGGCGACCATCTGCGCTTCTCGTGGACGCTGGGGCCGAGCGGGGCGGAAGACATGATCCAGGGCACCGACTTCGCCCAGCTGGATGCCGGCAAGCTCCGCTCGGTCACGGGCTTCCTGGACAAGGTACCCGTGGGGGCCTGAAGCAGGAAAGCTGAACGCTGTGCGCTCAGTCCGGCATGCCGGCCGAGCGGCCGCGCCACAGCTTGCGGTAGACCGTGGCACGGCTGATGCCCAGTGCCCGCGCGGCTTCCGCCACGTTGCCGCGCGCGTCGGTCACCGCCTTGCGGATCAGCTCGGTTTCGACGTCGCGCAATCGCGGACGGGTGCTGGATGCGGAAGCACCTTCGGAGCTGCCGCCGCGCCGGGGCCGCGCCTGCACCCGCAAGCCCGACCAGAGCGGCACTTCGAGCACCGCGTCGCCGCGCCGGGCCGCGTCGAACATCATGTGCAGGGGCAGCGCGAACAGGTCGTTGAAATTCAATGCGTGTTCGCAGCGCGCCAGCGGCTGGTGCAGCATCTGCCGGGCCGCCGCATTGGCGCCCGTGATGCCACCGCCAGCGTCGATGCACAGCAGTCCCTCGGTGGCTTCGCTGCTCGGGCTGCCCGGCCAGGCCAGGTGCAACAGCAGCTCGCAGGGCTCGCGGATCAGCAGCATGTTCTCGATGCTGCGCGCGGACAGGGTGGCCAGGTGGCGCAGCTCCGGGCGCTCGACCACCTGCACGCCGGTCAGGTCGAGCATGCCGATGCAGTCGCCCCGGGGACCGAAGAGCGGCGCGCCCGCGCAGCTGTAGACGCTGGTGTCGTCGAAGAAATGCTCGCCGCGGTGCAGCCACACCGATTCCTGTTCGGCCAGCGCGGTGCCGATCGCGCTGGTGCCGATGGCGCGTTCCGAAAGGTCGACACCGACGCGCGCGATGTCGCGCGCATGGCGGCTGGCGGCGTCGACGCCGCCGGGCAGGTGGCCCACGTCGATCACGATGCCGTCGGCATTGGTCAGGATGGCGAAATAGCGGGTGTCGGCGATGGCGCGCGAAAGCCGGTCGATCACCGGCCGGGCCGCGGAAACCAGCGCCCGGTTGTGTTCGGCGACATCGCAGCCGGCAGCCCGGCTCACCGGATCGAAGCTGACCCGCTGCTGCGGCCGGCGGCCGGCCTCGATGCAGCGCTGCCAGGAACGGGTGATCCACGAATCGACGCACGCGGCACTGCGCACACGGGGCGGCGACTCGCCCTCGATCAGTTCGCGGCGGGCTTGGGCAATGGCCAGGGAACGCTCAGGAGGTGGCGAAACGACAGTGGCGGGCATCGTGGTTTTTCGCGCGTGTGGGGCGGCTTTTCCCGGCTCGCCGGACGGCAAGCTGTTTCATTTTGAGAATTTCGTTCGCTCTGTGCAAGAGTCGAGGGTTTTGCCTAGGATAGTGCGAAAGGTGGGCATCCAAGATGCTTTTTGCTGAACCAGCCATCACCTTTCACGGAGACAGCCAAATGCAGGTCGCTTTCAAGATCAACGGCCGTCAGGTCACGGTCGACGCTCCTCCCAATACTTTCCTCGTCCACGCCATCCGAGAGCACCTCCACCTCACCGGAACCCACGTCGGCTGCGACACCGCCCAGTGCGGCGCCTGTACCGTCCACGTCAACGGCAGGGCAGTCAAGTCGTGCAACATCCTGGTCGCGCAGGCGACGGGCGCGGACATCACCACCATCGAGGGCATCGCCGAGGCCGACGGCACCATGCACCCGATGCAGGCTGCATTCAAGGAGTGCCACGGCCTGCAGTGCGGCTTCTGCACCCCGGGCATGGTCATGAGCGCCATCGACCTTTGCACCCACCACCCCAAGTCGAGCGAGTCGGAAATCCGGGAACTGCTCGAGGGCAACCTGTGCCGCTGCACCGGCTACCAGAACATCGTGAAGGCCGTGAAGATGGGCGGCGAGGCCATGGCCTCGGGTACGCCGGTCAAGACAACCGTCACGGCGTGAAAGGAGCAACATCATGGGTGCTTCCGACTTCTCGAGCCTGCCGCACATCGGCGAGGCCCTGCGGCGCAAGGAAGACTATCGTTTCCTGACCGGCGCCGGCAACTACACGGACGACATCACGCTGGCCAACCAGAGCCATGCGGTCTTCGTGCGCTCGCCGCACGCCCATGCCGCCATCAAGTCGATCGACATCGCCGAGGCGCTGAAGATGCCTGGCGTGGTCGGCATCTTCAGCGGCAAGGACATCGAAGGAAAGATGGGCGGCCTGCCCTGCGGCTGGCTCATCAACAACCCCGACGGCACCCCCATGAAGGAGCCGATGCACCCGATCCTCGCGATCAAGAAGGTGCGCTACGTCGGCGACCACGTCGCGATGGTGGTGGCCGAGACGGTCGAGCAGGCCAGGAACGCCGCCGAGGCGGTGGTGGTCGACTACGAGGTGCTCCCCGCGCTCGTGAGCGTGGCCGATGCGGCGAAGAAGGCGAGCGGCGTCACGCTGCACGACGAGGCGCCCGACAACCAGTGCTACAAGTGGGCGCTCGGTGACAAGGCGGCGGTCGACGCGGTGTTTGCCAGCGCCGCGCACGTCACCAAGCTCGACCTGGTCAACAACCGGCTGATTCCGAACCCGATCGAGCCGCGCGTGGCCATCGGCAGCTACAGCCGCGGTACCGACGACTACACGCTGTATGTGTCGAACCAGAATCCGCACGTCGAACGCCTGCTGATGACGGCCTTCGTGCTGGGCCTGCCCGAGCACAAGGTGCGCGTGATCGCGCCCGATGTGGGGGGCGGCTTCGGCTCCAAGATCTTCCTGTATGCCGAAGACGTGTGCCTCACCTGGGCCGCCAAGCAGCTCAACCGCAACATCAAGTGGACGGCGGAACGCTCCGAGTGCTTCCTCTCGGACGCGCACGGCCGCGACCACGTGAGCCACGCCGAGATGGCGATGGACAAGGACGGAAAGTTCCTCGCGCTGCGCGTGCACACCGACGCCAACCTCGGCGCCTACCTGTCGACCTTCTCGACCGCGGTGCCGACCATCCTCTACGCCACGCTGCTGGCGGGCCAGTACACCACGCCGCAGATCTACGTCGAGGTGGATGCCTGGTTCACCAACACCGCGCCGGTCGACGCGTACCGCGGCGCGGGGCGGCCCGAGGCCACCTACCTGCTGGAGCGGCTGGTGTCGCGCTGCGCCTGGGAAATGAACCTGGGGCAGGACGAGATCCGCAAGCGCAACTTCATCAGCACCTTTCCCTACCAGACGCCGGTCGCGCTGCAGTACGACACGGGCGACTTCCACGCCTGCATGGATAAGGCCCGCGTGCTGGCCGAGGTTGACGGCTTCGCCGCGCGCAAGGCGGCCAGCGAGGCCGCAGGCAAGCTGCGCGGCATCGGCTACTCGAGCTACATCGAGGCCTGCGGCATCGCACCGTCGAACATCGCCGGCGCGCTCGGCGCGCGCGCCGGCCTGTTCGAATGCGGCGAAATCCGCGTGCACCCGACCGGCAGCGTGACGGTGTTCACCGGCTCGCACAGCCATGGCCAGGGGCATGAGACCACCTTCGCGCAGGTCGTGGCGGCGCGGCTGGGCATTCCGGTCGAGAACGTCGACGTGGTGCACGGCGACACCGGCCGCGTGCCCTTCGGCATGGGCACCTACGGCTCGCGTTCCATCTCGGTGGGCGGCGCGGCCATCATGAAGGCGCTCGACAAGATCGAGACCAAGGCCAAGAAGATTGCCGCGCACCTGATGGAGGCAAGCGACGCCGACATCGAGTTCGCCAATGGCGAGTTCACGGTCAAGGGCACCGACAAGAAAATTCCGTTCGGCCAGGTGGCGCTCACGGCCTACGTGCCGCACAACTACCCGCTCGACAAGCTGGAGCCCGGCCTGAACGAAACCGCCTTCTACGACCCGACCAACTTCACCTTCCCGGGCGGCACCTATATCTGCGAGGTCGAGGTCGACAAGCAGACCGGCGAGGTCAAGGTCGACCGCTTCACCGCGGTGGACGACTTCGGCACCATCATCAACCCGATGATCGTCGAGGGCCAGGTACACGGCGGGCTGGTGCAGGGCATCGGCCAGGCGCTGCTGGAGAACTGCGTCTACGACAACGAGACCGGCCAGCTGCTCACCGGCAGCTTCATGGACTACGCCATGCCGCGCGCAGGCGACTTTCCGCAGTTCAAGCTCGACACCGTGTGCACCCCGTGCACGCACAACCCGCTGGGCACCAAGGGCTGCGGCGAGGCGGGAGCCATCGGCTCGCCGCCGGCCGTGATCAATGCCGTGCTCGACGCGCTGGCGCCGCTGGGCGTCAAGGACTTCGACATGCCCGCCTCGCCCAGCCGCGTCTGGGAAGCGATGCAGGCCGCAGCCACACACTAAAACAAAGAAGGAACCGCACCATGTACGCCTTCACACTCGAACGGCCCGCTTCCGTGGCCGACGCGGCCAAACTCGTTGCCGCAGGCGCCAAGCCGCTGGCGGGCGGCCAGACCCTGCTGGCTTCGATGAAGCTGCGGCTCTCGGCCCCCGATCAGCTGGTGGACCTGAGCGGCATCAAGGAACTCACCGGCATCGCGAAAAACGGCAATGCCATCACCATCGGTGCCATGTCGCGCCATCTCGACGTGGCGAACAACGCCGACGTGAAGGCCGCCTTCCCGGCGCTGGCCGACCTGGCCGCGCGCATCGGCGACCGGCAAGTGCGCGCGATGGGCACCATCGGCGGCTCCGTGGCCAACAACGACCCTGCCGCCTGCTATCCCAGCGCGGTGCTGGGCTCCGGCGCGACGGTCATCACCTCGAAGCGCGAGATCGCGGCGGACGATTTCTTCCTGGGCCTGTTCACCACGGCACTCGAAGAGGACGAACTGATCACCGCGATCCGCTTTCCCATTCCGAAGCGCGCCGTCTACGAAAAGCTGCGCCAGAAGGCGTCGAACTTCCCGCTGGTCGGCGTGTTCCTTGCGCAATACGACAGCGGCGTGCGCGTGGCGATCACCGGCGCGGGCAACGGCGTGTTCCGCCATGCGGGGCTCGAGGATGCGCTCAACAAGAGCTTCACGGCGGCCGCTGCCGCAGCCGTGAAGATCGACGCGAGCGACCTGAACAGCGACCTGCATGCTTCGGCCGCGTATCGCGCGAACCTGATCAGCGTGCTGACGCAGCGCGCAGTCACCAAGGCCCTGGGCTGAAGAAGCCGGGGTTGTTGTTCGCTCTACGGAAGACGCGACAGCCTCGCGTCTTCCGCTACGCTTCGCCATGATCTTCCCGACCATCGATTCCCTCTCCGAAGGTTTGATGCAGGCCGGCTACTTTGCCGACCGCCGGCTGGCCACGGCCGTTTTCCTCGCGCTCAAGCTGCAGCGCCCGCTGCTGCTCGAAGGAGAGCCCGGGGTCGGCAAGACCGAACTGGCGAAGGCGCTGTCGACTGCGCTGAGCCGCGAGCTGCTGCGCCTGCAGTGCTACGACGGCCTGGAGCAGCGCGAGGCGCTCTACGAATGGAACTACGCCGCGCAGCTGCTGCACATGCGCGCCGCCGAGGCCACCGGCGCGGCGCGCGATGTGGAGGCCGAGGTCTACCAGCCGCACTACCTGATCCGCCGCCCGCTGCTGCAGGCGCTGCAGACGCCGCTGCCCGGTGCCGTGCTGCTGATCGACGAGGTGGACCGCGCCGACGAGCCGTTCGAGGCCTTCCTGCTCGAATACCTGGGCGAGTACCAGGTGAGCATTCCCGAACTGGGCACGGTGCGCGCCGTGGTGCCGCCCGTGACCATCCTCACGAGCAACCGCACGCGCGAGCTCAACGACGCGGTCAAGCGCCGCTGCCTGTATCACTGGCTCGACTACCCGGAGCGCGAGCGCGAGCTGGCCATCGTGCGCGCGCAGGTGCCGCAGGCCGGCGAGAAGCTGTCGGCGCAGGTGGCGGCCTTCGTCGCACGGCTGCGCGATGCGCCCTTCGTCAACGCCTTCCAGCGTGCGCCCGGCATTGCCGAGAGCGTCGAATGGGCGAGGGCGCTGATCGCGCTCGACACCGTCGAGCTCGACCCCGAAGTGGTGGTGGATACCGCCGGCATCCTGTTCAAGCAGCGCGACGACGTGGCGGCGCTCACGCGGGAGCTGGCATCGGATCTGCTCAAACCCGAGGAGCCGGTCGCGCGCTGAGCGCGTCCCTGTTCCAGACAGCGATTTCGCATGGCCGGAATCCAGCAACTCGGCGACGTCCGCGGCGGCAAGCTCGCCGGCAACATCACCGCCTTCGGCCGTGCCCTGCGCCGTGCCGGCGTGCGTACCGATGCCATGCGCATCGCGCTGGCTGCCGAGGCGGCCACGCTGGTGGGCGTGGACGACAGGCTCGACCTGGGCGCCGCGATGGAAGCCGTGATGGTGAGCCGCGAGCAGGACCGCATGGTGTTTCGCGAACTCTTCGACGCCTGGTTTCGCGACCCGGAACTGGCCAACAAGCTGCTCGCGCAGATGCTGCCGAGTGCCGACGGCAAGGCCGAGCCCTCGAAGCGCCGGCCGCGCGTGCGCGAAGCGCTTACCGCACCGCGCAGCCCCGCCAGGCCAGCCGAGCCGGCAAAGCCCGACCGCGAGATCGAGTTCGACGCCGCCATGACGTCGAGCGATCGCCAGCGCCTGCAGCATGCGGACTTCAACGCGCTCGGCGCATCCGAATACCGCCTCGTCGAACGGCTTGCGCGCGACATCCGGTTGCCCATTCCCGAACTGCCGTCACGCCGCCTGCGCGTGGCTGGCGATGCGGGCCAGCAGCATGCGCGCATCCATTGGCCGGGCGTGCTGCACGAGGCGGCGCGCACCGGTGGCGAGATCCTGCGGCTGCCCAGGCTCGCGCGGCGCCAGCAGCCCCTGCCGCTGCTGGTGCTGGTCGATGTGTCGGGCTCGATGGAGCGCTATGCACGGCTGCTTCTGGCGTTCCTTCATGCTGCGACGCGCCGGGCGGGGCGCCGCGACGTGTTCGCCTTCGGCACCCGCCTGACCGACCTGACCCCCGCCTTCCGGCTCGCCGACACCGATGCCATGCTCAGTGCAGCCAGCCTCGCCATCGACGACTTCGCAGGCGGCACCCGGCTCGGCAGTTCCCTGACCGAACTGCGCCGCGCCCACGCCCGCCGCCTGACCGGGCGCCGCACGCTGGTGCTGGTGATCAGCGACGGGCTCGACACCGGCGAGCCATCGCTGCTGGAGCAGGAGCTGCTGTGGCTCAAGCGCCATTCGCGCCGCCTGCTGTGGCTCAACCCCTTGCTGCGTTTCGAGGGCTACGCCCCTCTGGCGCGTGGGGCCGGCGTGCTGCACCGGCAAGCAGATGCGATGCTGGCGGTTCACAATCTCAGCGCACTCGAACAGCTCGCCGCGAGCCTGGCCGCCTTGATGCGGTCCGGCCGCTAGCGTTGCCCAGGAAGGAAGCAAAAGGAAACCACCATGGAAATGCTCGGAAACCGCCGCCTCGGCATCACCCAACAACAGGCATGGGACGCGCTCAACGACCCCGAGACGCTGAAGAAATGCATCCCCGGCTGCGACAAGTTCGAGCTCACGGGCGACAACCAGTACAGCGTTGCCCTCGCGCTCAAGATCGGTCCGGTCTCGGCCAAGTTCAACGGCAAGGTGGTGCTGTCGGACATCGTCGCACCCGATGGCTACAAGCTCACCTTCGAGGGGCAGGGCGGTGTGGCGGGCTTTGCCAAGGGCTCGTCGAGCGTCACGCTCAAGCCGGTGGCCGAAGCGGAGGCCGCGACGCCGCCGGTTGCCGGCTGCGAGCTCGACTACACCGTGCAGGCACAGGTCGGCGGCAAGATTGCCCAACTTGGCCAACGCCTGATCGACGGCGCTGCCAAGTCGACCGCAGATGATTTCTTCAAGCGCTTCGAGGCCGAGATGCAGAGCCGCTATGGCCCCCCGCCTGCGCCGGCCGAGGAAGCCGCCAGCGCCGAGGCGCCGGCCGAGAAGAGCGGCATGATGTCCGGCCTCATGAAGAAGATCGGCCTCGGCAAGAAAGACGACACCGCCGCGACCGGCGGCGCCGGCTGAGGGGGGCGAACCGCGCTATGGAAAATCTCGACGTCATGGTGCTGCGCACGCTGCGCGACTGGCGGCGTGCCGGCAAACGCGCGCTGCTGACGACCGTCGTGCGCACCTGGGGCTCGTCGCCGCGGCCCGTGGGTTCGATCATGGCCCTGGCCGAAGACGGTGCGGTGGTGGGATCGGTCTCCGGCGGCTGCATCGAGGACGACCTGATCGCGCGCTACAGCCACGCCCACGGCAAGGGCGAGGACGTGCCGCTGGGCGCGCCGCCCGCGCTCGTGAAGTACGGCATCACCGCCGACGAGGCTCATCGCTTCGGACTGCCTTGCGGCGGCACGCTGGAGCTGCTGCTCGAGTACGCGCCCGATGCCGGGTCGCTCGACCTGCTGGTCGCACAGCTGGAACAGGGCAAGCTCATGCAGCGCACGGTGACGCTCGCCACCGGCGAGGTTCGGCTCGCCGAAGCGACGGCGCCCGACGAGCTCACGGTGAACGACACCGAACTCACCAACACCTTCGGCCCCGAATACCGCATGCTGCTGATCGGTGCCGGCCAGCTCGCCGAGTACCTCGCCACGATGGCCAAGTTCAGCGGCTTCGCGGTGACGCTGTGCGATCCGCGCGCCGAATACCGAACGGCGTGGTCGCTGTCTGGCGTGCACATCACGACCGAGATGCCGGACGACGCGGTGCTGGCCTTCAAGCCCGACCGCCGAAGCTGCGTGGTCGCGCTCACGCACGACCCGAAGCTCGACGACCTGGCGTTGCTCGAGGCGCTGCAGAGCGAGGCCTTCTACGTCGGCGCCATCGGCTCGCGCCGCAACGCCGACGCGCGGCGCGACCGCATGATCGAGCACTTCGACCAGACCGAGGAGTCGCTCGCGCGGCTGCGCGGGCCCATCGGCATCTACATTGGCAGCAAGACACCGCCGGAGATCGCGGTGAGCGTGATGGCGGAAATTCTTGCGGTGAAGAACGCGGTGACTCTGCCGCGTGAAGTCGAAGTGGCTCGGGCCAAGGAGATGCAGCAGTTGTAGCCTGGCCGATGTCTGGGGCATTCGGGGTGCCCTGAGCACGATGGGCGCGGCGTTTGCTCTGAACGATCGCGCCCCGAAACTACGCAGACACAGACAAGTCAGCCCGACTTCGCCTCAGGCGGCACATCGCCACCCTTCTGCCGCTCGCGGAACAGCGCCGCGCGCATCAGGAAGATGGTGGTGATCGGCGCCGTGAGTGCGATGAACAGCACGATCAGCACCGCGTGCAGGAACAGGCTGAAGCCCTGCACCGAGAAGTACACGATGGTGGCCACGGTCATGCACCACACGCCTACCGTCGCGCCCAATGTGGGCGCATGGATGCGACGGAAGAAGGTGGGCAGCCGGATCAGGCCGAACGAGCCGATGGCTGCGAAAGCTGCGCCCAGCACGGCGAACACGGCGGTGACGATCTCGGCCCACAGCGGCAGCGGGCCTGCGATGAAGTCCGTCATTCGATCACCTCCCCGCGCAGCAGGAACTTGGCCATCGCCGTGGAACCCACGAAGCCGAACAGCGCGATCAGCATCGCCGCCTCGAAGTAGACGTTGCTCGCGTAGACGATGCCCAGCACCAGCATCATCAGCATGCCGTTGATGTAGAGGCAGTCGAGCGCCATCACGCGGTCCTGCGCGCTCGGGCCGATCAGCAGCCGGGAGAGCGCGCACAGCATGGCCACGGCCAGCAGGAAGAGCGCGAATTTCAGGGCCCAGAAGAGGATGGGTGTCATAGCTCGAAGATCTCCATCAGGGGGCGTTCGTAGCGCTGCTTGATCAGCGCAATGAAGGCAGCATCGTCGTCGAGGTCGAACACGTGGATCAGCAGCGTGCTGCGGTCGAACGACACTTCGCCCCAGGCCGTGCCGGGCGTGAGGCACATGATCATCGCCAGCACCGCGAGCCCGTTGGGGTCGCGCATGTCGAGCGGAATCTGCACGAACTTCGAGCCGATGCGCGAGGTGCGCCGCGTGAGCAGCAGGCGGGCCACGTCGTACGCCGACTTCAGCATGTCGAAGGTCACGATGAAGGACAGCCGCAGCGCGACGCCAGGCCGGCGCATGCGTACCGCCGCCGGACGCAGGCCCTTGGTGAGCAACGGCACGGCGATGGCGAGGACCAGGGCTGCCAGCAGCGTGGCCGCATCGAGCGACTGGTTGAGCAGCAGCCAGACAATGAACAGCGCGAACGACAGCGGCGGGGAAGGCAGAAGGCGCTTCATGGGGCCGTGCCTTCCTTTTTCTTCACTGGGTTCGGTATCTGCCTGGCGCCCAGCACCGCGTTGCGGTAAGCCGTGGGGGTCTTCAGGCCCTCCGCCGTGGCCCTGGCGTGCTGCATCACGGGCTCGGCCCACACGGTCAGCGCCACGCAGGCCGCGAGAAGTCCGGCCACCGGCAGCACTTCGAGCGCGGGCAGCGAAGGCATGGTGGGGTGGAGCTGCGTCCAGAAATGGCGGATGCCGGTGCGGCTCAGGGCGATCAGCGAGAGAAAACCGGAGACGATCAGCAGCGCGAGGAAGATCCAGCTGGCGGTGCCGAGCGCCTTTGCGCCGAGCAAGCCCGAGAGCATCGCGAACTTGCCGATGAAGCCTGACAGCGGCGGCAGGCCCGCGAGCAGCAGCGTGCAGCCCACGAAGCTCAGGCCGAGGAAGGCCACGCCGGCGGGAATCGCGCGGCCGTAGAGCGCTTGCGCCTCGTCGTCGAGGTTCACGTTGTCGAGCGCGCGCAGGTCTTCGGCGAGGAAGGGGGCGTTGCCGGCCGCCTCGTGCGGTGCGACGCTCATGCCGGCGTTGCGCCAGCGTTCGATCATGTCGGTCAGCAGGAAGAAGGCGCTGACCGCGAGCGTGGAGCTCAGCAGGTAGTACAGCGCGCCCGCCCACACGGCCGGCC
Organism: Variovorax sp. Varisp85; assembly: GCF_047304045.1. Taxonomy (NCBI): domain Bacteria; kingdom Pseudomonadati; phylum Pseudomonadota; class Betaproteobacteria; order Burkholderiales; family Comamonadaceae; genus Variovorax; species Variovorax sp. Varisp85. Next base: position 61,648 of record NZ_JBGLYN010000001.1, on the reverse strand, counting down.
GTCCGAGTCCGAGCGCCGCGAGCAGGGTACCGGCCGACACCAGCACGCTGAAGCCCGCGAGGTTCGACAGCCGCTGGGTGCCGACGATGCCGAGGGCGCCGACGAACAGCGTGGCAAGGCCGGTACCCACCAGCGCGGCCTGCCCGAAGGCCGCCGAGTCGCCGGTGTCGGGCGCGAAGAGCACGGTCCACAGCCGCAGGATCGTGTAGATGCCGAGCTTGGTCAGCAGAGCGAACACTGCGCCCACGGGCGACACCGCCGCGCTGTAGGCCGGTACCAGCCAGAAGTTGAGCGGCCATGCGCCGGCCTTCGCGAAGAAGGCTGTCGCGAGGATGGCTGCCGCCGCATGCACCAGCCCGCGGTCTCCCGGCGCGAGTTCGGCGATGCGCACGCCGAGGTCGGCCATGTTGAGCGTGCCGGTCACGCCGTAGAGGATGGCCGCGCCGATCAGGAACAGCGACGAGGCCGCGAGATTGATCGCGACGTAGTGCAGCCCGGCCTGCACGCGCAGCCGGCCGGAGCCGTGCAGCAGCAGGCCGTACGAGGCTGCGAGCATGACCTCGAAGAAGACGAACAGGTTGAACAGGTCGCCCGTGAGGAAGGCACCGTTCAGGCCCATGAGCTGCAGCTGCAGCAGCGGATGGAAATGCACGCCCGCACGGTCCCAGCGCGAGGTCGAGTAGATCGATGCGGCAAATGCGATGACCCCGGTGAGCGTGACCATCATGGTCGAGAGCCGGTCGGCCACCAGCACGATGCCGAAGGGCGCGCGCCAGTTGCCCGGCAGGTAGACGCCGATGGATCCGGGGCCGCCGCCGGTGTCGGCCGCGTTGACCCAGCGCAGCAATGCAAGCGCGGCGAGCAGGCCGACGAGGCCCGACACCACGCTGAGGGCCGATTTGGTGCGCCGCCGGCGCTCGCCAAGCATCAGCATCAGCGCGGCCGTGAGCATGGGCACGAGGATCGGCACCGCCACCAAATGCGGCATGCCGAACTCGAGCAACCTGTCGAGCAGATGGGAGATCTCCTTCACTCTGCCTCCTGCCGCTCTTCACCGTCCACATGGTCGGTGCCGGTGAGGCCGCGCGAGGCGAGCATCACCACGAGGAACAGCGCCGTCATCGCGAAGCCGATCACGATGGCGGTCAGTACCAGGGCCTGCGGCATCGGGTCGGCCGTGTTCGCCAGCGTGGCGGTGAAGCCTTGGACGAGCACCGGCTCGCTGTCGACCTTGAGCCGGCCCATGCTGAAGATGAAGAGATTGACCGCGTACGAGATCAGCGTCAGGCCCATGATGACCTGGAAGGTGCGTGGGCGCAGCAGCATGTACACGCCCGAGCCGGTGAGCACGCCGATGGCAAGTGCGAGCACGATTTCCATCAGCGGGCTCCCTCTGCGGCGGCCTTGGCTTCGGCCTCTCTCTCTGCTTGCTCGTCGGCCCAGCGGTGGCTTCTTATCGACTGGTGGGCCAGCCCGGTGAGGATCAGCATGGTGGCGCCGAGCACCAGCGCGAACACGCCGATGTCGAAGAAGAGGGCGCTGGGCACATGCACCTCGCCCAGCAGCGGCAGGTGAACGTGCGCGGTGTGCGTGGTCAGGAAGGGGTAGCCGAAGAACACCGCACCGCTGCCGGTGGCGAGCGCGAACAGCAGGCCGATGGCGATCCAGCGGCGCGGATAGATGCGCAAGTGCTCTTCGACCCATTCGGTGCCCGAGACGATGAACTGCAGCACCAGCGCCACCGACATCACCAGCCCCGCGACGAAGCCGCCGCCCGGCGCGTTGTGGCCGCGCATGAAGAAGTAGACCGACACCAGCACCGCCAGCGGCAGCAGCAGCCGCACCAGCACGGCCGGCACCATCAGGTAGCCGACGGCGGTGTCCTTGGCGCGGCGCGGGTTCAGCAGGTCGCTGCTGCCGTCGTCGACCTGCAGGCGCTGCTGTATGGGCAGGGCCATCGATTCGATCGCGGGGCGGAAGCGCCGCAGCAGCGCATACACGGTGAGCGCCACCACGCCGAGCACCGTGATCTCGCCGAAAGTGTCGAAGCCCCGGAAGTCGACCAGCATCACGTTGACCACGTTGGTGCCGCCGCCTTCGGTGAGCGCGCGTTCAAGGAAGAAGGGCGAGATGCTCTGCGGGAACTCGCGCGTCATCATGGCCCAGGCCAGCATCGCCATGCCGCCGCCGGCGACAGTCGCCACCAGCAGGTCGCGCCCGCGCCGGCCCCAGGGCCGCAGCCGTGCGCGCGCGGGCTGCACGGCGTCCTTGCTGCGCATCGGCAGCCAGCGCAGCCCCAGCAGGATCAGCACGGTGGTCACGGCCTCGACCACCAGCTGCGTCAGCGCGAGGTCGGGCGCGGAGAACCAGATGTAGGTCACGCACGAGACAAGCCCGGCGCCCGAAGCCAGCATCAGCGCCGCGAGCCGGTGGAACTTGGCCTGCCACGCGGCGGCCAGCGCGCAGGTGCCGCCGATGATCCAGGTCATGGCGAACATCGGCGAGAAGGGCAGCAGCTCGCGCGTGCCGGGCGCAGCGGGCGTGGCCCACAGCGAGGCCGCGGCGCCCGCGATGGCCACGACAACCAGCAGCAGCAACTGCCACTGCATGCGCCGCGTGCCGAGCAGGCGGCGGCTGCGCCGGCCCGCCTCGCTCAGCAGCGCGAGCAGGTGTTCGAAGATGGTCTGGCCGTCGAAGCGGTGCAGCAGCGGCGTGTGCGTGAGACCGCCGTCCGCGCGCCGGCTGCGCTGCAGCAGGTAGAGCGCGGCGCCGCCCGCCAGCGCCACGAAGCTCATCGCGAGCGGCAGGTTGAAACCGTGCCATACGGCCAGGCTGTACTCGGGCAGCGTGCCGCCCACCACGGGCGCCGCGGCCGCCGCCAGCAGCGGGCCGATGGACCAGGCCGGCGCCACGCCCACGACCAGGCACAGCAGCACCAGAAGCTCGACCGGCACGCGCATCCAGTGCGGCGGCTCATGCGGTTGCCTGGGCACGTCGGGGCCGCAGGGCGGACCGAAGAACACGTCGAACACGAAGCGGGCGGAGTAGGCCACGGTGAAGACGCCCGCGACGGTGGCGATGATCGGCAGGCTCCAGTCGATCCATGGCGTGGACTGGATGAACACCGTCTCGGCGAAGAACATCTCCTTCGACAGGAATCCGTTGAGCAGCGGCACGCCGGCCATCGAGGCGCTGGCGATGATGGCCAGCGTGCCGGTGATCGGCATCAGCCGCAGCAGGCCGCTGAGCTTGCGGATGTCGCGCGTGCCGCTCTCGTGGTCGATGATGCCGGCCGCCATGAACAGCGATGCCTTGAAGGTCGCGTGATTCATGACGTGGAACACCGCCGCCACTGCCGCCAACGGGCTGTTGAGGCCCAGCAGCAGCGTGATGAGCCCGAGATGCGAGATGGTCGAATAGGCCAGCAGTGCCTTCAGGTCGCGCTGGAACATGGCAATGAAGCCGCCGAGCAGCAGCGTGACCGCACCCGCGCCGCCCACCATCCAGAACCACTGCTCGGTGCCCGAGAGCACGGGCCACAGCCGCGCCATGAGGAACACGCCGAGTTTCACCATGGTGGCCGAATGCAGGTAGGCCGAGACCGGCGTGGGCGCGGCCATGGCGCGCGGCAGCCAGAAGTGGAACGGGAACTGCGCGCTCTTGGTGAAGGCGCCGAGCAGCACCAGCACCAGCGCGGCCGGGTAGAGCACATGCGCGCGGATGAGGTCACCCGATGCCAGCACCACGTCGAGCTCGTAGCTTCCGACGATGCGGCCCAGCACCAGCACGCCGGCCAGCAGGCACAGCCCGCCCGCGCCGGTGACGGTGAGCGCCATGCGCGCCCCGCGCCGCGCATCGCGGCGGTGGTGCCAGTAGCCGATCAGCAGGAAGGAGAAGAGGCTGGTGAGCTCCCAGAACAGCGCCATCTGGATCAGGTTGCCGGAGAGCACCACGCCCATCATCGCGCCCATGAACGCGAGGAAGAACGAGAAGAAGCGCGGCACCGGGTCGGAGGCCGACATGTAGTAGCGCGCATAGAGCACCACCAGCGCGCCGATGCCCAGCACAAGCATGCAGAACAGCCAGGCGAAGCCGTCCATGCGGAACACGAGGTTGAGGCCGAGGGCCGGGAGCCATTCGATCTCCTGCCGCAGCACGTTGCCGTGCGCGATCTGCGGAAAGAGCCACGCGGTCTGTATCGCGCAGCCCAGTGCGACCAGTCCCGCGAGGGTCGACTCCCTGTTGCGCGCGTTGGATGGCATCAACGCGGCCAGCACGCTGGCAATGAAGGGGAGTGCGACGAGAAAGACCAGAGGCATTGGGATCGATTCTATCGATCGACCCTTTGGGAAGCCCTATCCATAACCGCAAGACATAAGGCGCATTTATGCCCTGTTCAAGCCGAGAAGATCCGCACGGTCCGGATGCCGAGCCAAGTGAAGAAGAGCGAGCCGCCCAGGTGGGCCGAGGCCGTGACCATGGCCACGCCCAGCCGGCCTTCGAGCAGCATGGTGGTGACCTCGATGGAGAAGCTCGAGAAGGTGGTGAGGCCGCCGAGGAAGCCGGTGATCAGCGCGAGCCGCCAGACCGGATCCAGGTCGGGCAGCAGCTGGAAGGTGGCAACGGCCACGCCGATGAGGTAGCCGCCGATCAGGTTGGCAGCCAGCGTGCCCCAGGGCATGAGGCCGCCCATGCCCAACCAGAGGGCAAGGCCCCAGCGGGCCAGGGCGCCGATCGAGGCGCCGATGCAGATGGCAAGAATCGGTAGAAGAAGCATGCGTCTATTGTCGGCGCGTCGCCCCGCGGTTTCAGGGCGCCATCTGTTGCGGCAGCCAGGTCACCAACTGCGGCACGAAGTAGATGATCAGCACGGCCGCGACCATCAGGAAGAACATCGGCAAGGTGACGCGCGCGATGTAGAGCAGATCCTTGCCGGTCATGCCTTGCAGCACGAACAGGTTGAAGCCCACGGGTGGCGTGATCTGCGCCATCTCGACCACCAGCACGACGAAGATGCCGAACCAGACCGGATCGATGCCGGCTGCTGTGACCGTCGGCATGATCACGCCCATGGTCAGCACCACCATCGAGATGCCGTCGAGGAAGCAGCCCAGCACGATGTAGAAGGCAGCCAGCGCCAGGATGAGCTGGAACTTCGACAGGCCCAGCGAGCCGATCCATTCGGCCAGGTGCCGCGGCAGGCCGATGTAGCCCATGGCCAGCGTGAGGAAGGCCGCGCCCGCGAGGATCAGCGCCATCATGCAGTACAGCCGCGTGGCTCCCAGCAACGCGTCCCTGAAGCTTTGCCAGGTGAGCGAGCCCTGCGCGCCCGAGATGATCATCGCGCCGACCACGCCCACGGCCGCCGCCTCGGTGGCGGTGGCGATGCCCGCATAGATGGAGCCGAGCACCGACAGGATGAGCAGGGCCACCGGGATCAGCGACATCGAGGCCTTGAGCTTTTCCATGAAAGGAAGCTTCGCGTCGGCCGGCGGGACGCGGTCGGGGTGGCGCAGCGCCCAGAACACGATGTAGCCCGAGAACAGCAGCGCAAGCATGATGCCCGGGATGACGCCCGCGATGAACAGCCGAGCGATCGATACGTCCGCGCTCACCCCGTAGACGATCATGATGATCGACGGCGGAATCAAGAGGCCGAGCGTGCCCGCGCCGGCCAGCGTGCCGATGACCATGTCGTCGGGGTAGCCGCGGCGCTTGAGTTCGGGCAGGCTCATCTTGCCGATGGTGGCGCAAGTGGCCGCGCTCGACCCGGAGACCGCGGCAAACACCGCGCAGCCCACCACGTTGGTGTGCAGCAGCCGGCCCGGCAGGCTTTGCATCCAGGGTGCGAGACCCTTGAACATGTCCTGCGAGAGACGGGTGCGAAACAGGATCTCGCCCATCCACACGAACAGCGGCAGCGCGGTGAGCGTCCAGCTCGAGGCCGATCCCCAGATGGTCACGGCCATGGCGTCGCCGGCGGAGCGCGACGAGAAGATCTGCATGGCGATCCATGCCACGCCCGAGAGCGTGAGGCCGATCCAGACGCCGCTGCCGAGGATCAGGAACAGCGCGGCGATCAGGAGGCCTGCGACGACGAGGTCACTCATGGCGAAGGGCCTCCGTCTCGACGGCCTTGGCGGGGCGGCCACGCCACTCGATCACGAGTTCGTCCAGCGACGCGACGGCAAAGACGATGGCGCCGAGCGCCATAGACAGTTGCGGCATCCACAGCGGGGTGGCGTCGTTGCCGGTGGAGATGTCGTGGAAGTCGAACGACTGCCAGGCAAGGCGCACGCTGTACCAGGCGAACAGCAGCGCGAGGAGCGCCGCGGCGGCCATCGCCCAGCGCTCGAGCCAGCGCTGCGCCGCGGGCGGCAGGGTCTGCAGCACCAGCGTCACGCGGATGTGCTCCCCGCGCTTGAGCGTGTGCGCGAGCGCCAGGAAGCCCGCGCCGGCCATCAGGTAGCCGGCGTAGGCATCGATGCCGGGAATGTTGAAGTGAAGCTGGCGGCCGAGGATGGACAGGAGGACCATCGCCAGCAGGGCGACCATGAAGAGCGCCGCCAATGCGGCGGCACTCGTGTAGAGAAGGTCAAGTGTCTTGCGCATCGGGTGCAGTTCGAGTCCGCCTCACATCTTCTTGTAGGCGTCGACGACGGCCTGGCCCTCGGCACCGGCCTTCTCGGTCCACTCCTTGAGCATGGTGTCGCCGACCTTCTTCATGTCGGCCTTGAGCTGTGCGGAGGGCACGTGCACCGTCATGCCGTTCTTCTTGAGCAGGTCGAGGTATTCGAGGTTCTTTTTCTTCGACAGGTCCCACCCGCGCTTCTCGGCCTCCCCCGCCGCCTTGAGCACCGCGCCCTGCGTGGGCTTGTCGAGCGCATCGAAGGCCTTCTTGTTCATGAGCATCGCGTTTTTCGGCAGCCAGGCCTGGGTGTCGTAGAAGTTCTTGATGTATTCGTAGGTCTTGGTGTCGTAGCCGGTCGACCCCGAGGACATGTACGACTCGATCACGCCCGTGGCCATGGCCTGCGAGAGCTCGGCCTGCTGCACCGTGACGGGCTGCGCGCCGACGAGTTCGCCGATGCGCGCGGTGGCGGGACTGTAGGCGCGCCACTTCACTCCCTTCAGGTCGGCGGCCGATGCAATTTCCTTCTTCACGAAGATGCCTTGCGGCGGCCAGGCGACCGTGTAGAGCAGCACGATGCCTTGCTCGGCCAGCTTCTTCTCGAGCACAGGCTTCTGTGCCTGGTAGAGCTTCCAGGCGGCGTCGTAGCTGTCGGCCAGGAACGGGATGCCGTCGGCACCGAACAGCTGCCATTCGTTCTGGTAGTTCACGAGGAGGATCTCGCCGAGCTGCGCCTGGCCACCCTGCACTGCGCGCTTGATCTCGGGTGCCTTGAACAGCGAGGCATTGGCGTGCACCGTGATCTTGAGCTTGCCGCCGCTGCCCTTGTCCACGTCGCTCGCGAACTGGGTGACGTTCTCGGTGTGGAAGTTGCTCGCCGGGTAGGCGGTGGGCAGGTCCCACTTGGTCTGCGCGAAGGCTGCGGCGCCAAGGGTCAGGCCAGCGAGGGCGATGCCGAACTTGTGATTCATGAGCTCTCCGGAACGTATGAAAGTGAAAACGAAAACGAGCATACGAGCAAAATCCGGACCATCCCTGAGGCATTTCCCTGCCTTGGTGCATGCATGAAAAAAGCCGCCCACAGGCGGCTTGCTTGCTATGGGACCGGGTAGGAAATCAGGGCTTGGCGGCCTTGGCTACCTTGCCTGTCTTGCCTTCCTTGGGAGCGGCAGCTGCCGCTCCACCGAAGGCCTGGCCATTGACCGTCAGGCCTTCGGCTGACAGCTTGGCGGCCTTCTTTTCCTTGACGCCCTTCACGCGCTGCATGAGGTCGGGCCAGTCCTTGAACTCGCCTTCCTTGCGCGCGTCGAGAATGCGCTTGGACATGGAAGGGCCGACGCCCTTGACACCGTCGAGATCGGCGGCCGTGCCCTTGTTGACGTCGACGGCGGCGAACGAAACGGCCGCGAACAGCATGGCCGTCGCGGCCAGGATTTTCTTGAACATGATGGGAACTCCCTTTGTCTTGTTGATATGACTGACAGCCGACAAGAGCGCCGGCCCAGGCTCAACGAGGCACAAAAGAAGCGCGTTGACCCGTGGAAGCCGCACCGGCCGCCACGTGACCATTGTTCAAAAATGTGATCAGAGTTCTTCGACGCGGCGCGGCGGATAGCTGTCCCAGGCCTGGCAGCCGGGGCAGTGCCAGAAGTACTGGTGCGCCTCGAAGCCGCAAGCAGCGCAGCGATAGCGCATGAGTGGCCGCGTAGCCTGGTCGAGCGCGCGCTGCACCTGCGGATGGAACTGCTGGTGTTCGAAGTGTTCGCCCGCGAGCCAGCGCGAGGCAGCGACCAGCGAGGGCTGCTGTGCAAGATGTGCGATGTAGCCATCGCGCGGCGTGGGGTTGGGTTCTTCGGTGGTGGCGGTCGGTGTGCCACCGAGCGCCATCAGTGCTTCGAGCACGTCGATCGACGGCGACTCCACGTAGCGGCGTTGCAGCAGCGCGAGCGCCTCGCCTTGGCGGTGCGCGGCCACGGCGGCCTGCTGCAGTGTGGCCGCATAGAGCGGCAGCGCCAGCGGCGCCGTGTCGCTCAGGGCCACGAGCGTGTCGAAGGCCGCGGCCGCTTCGCCTTTGCGCAACTGCAGGTTGGCTGTGTCGATGGCGGGGCGCGGTGCTTGCGGCGCAAGTTCAACGGCCTGCGCGAGCAGCTTCGCCGCGCTCGACAGGTCGCCTGCCGCCACGTGCTCGGTCGCCTGCTCGCAGAGGTGATGCGCGCGGCGCGTGCTGTAGCTGGCCTGGTCGGACTCGTCGAGCTTCTGCGCTACGTCGGCGGCCTGCGCCCATTCGCGCGAGCGCTCGTAGATGGCCAGCAGAGACAGCCGCGCCTCGTTCTCGTAGCGCGTGCCTTCGAGCTTCTGCAGTGCGGCTTCGGCGCGGTCGAGCAGGCCGGCGCGCAGGAAGTCCTGTGCCAGCGCGTGCTGCGCGCGTTCGCGGTCGCTGCGGCTCAGGTCGCCTCGGCCCAGCAGGTGCTCGTGCACGCGCACCGCGCGCTGGTACTCGCCGCGGCGGCGAAAGAGATTGCCGAGCGCGAAGTGCAGCTCCTGCGTGTCGGGGTCGTTCTGCACGGCCTCGATGAAGGCGTCGATGGCCTGATCCTGCTGCTCGTTGAGCAGGAAGTTGAGACCGCGGAAGTAGGCCTTGGGTGCTTGCCTGTTTTCGAGCTTGAGCTGGCGGATGTCGAAGCGCGATGCGAGCCAGCCCAGCACGAAGGCGACGGGCAGGCTGATCAACAGCCAGCTGGGATCAAAGTCCATGTTGACGTACGGCGGGAAGGTCGGTGGCGGAGATGGACGGCGCCGATGCAGGAGTGCTCGTGGCGACCGACGGCGCGGATGGCTGGGCCTCGGAGGCGGCGGGCAGTTGCGCCGCTGCGGTGCGATGCTTCCACCAGCCCGGCAGCATGCCGAGCGCGCCCACCACGAGCCCGCCGGCGAAGGCCGCGAGCACGACGAGCACCAACGGCGCGCGCCAGTAGGTGCCGAAGAAGAAATAGACGGTTGCGTCGTGCTGGTTGTTCAGCGCGAAAGCAAAGAGCGTAAAAAAAATGGCTGCCTTGAGCAGCCACAGGAGGTATTTCATGCACGTTCCCGTTGGCGGGACGATTCTACGTTTGCGACCGTCGGGACGGGCCGCCGGTCAGGCCTTGCGGCCCTTGGTTTCCTTGCCGGCGTCGAGCTCCGCGGTGCGTGCATCCACGGCCTCGCGCAGCGCCTTGCCGGGCTTGAAGTGCGGCACACGTTTCTCGGGAATCTGCACACTCTCGCCCGAACGCGGATTGCGGCCGATGCGCGGCGGACGCCGGTTGACCGAGAAGCTGCCGAAGCCGCGGATCTCGATGCGGTGCCCGCGCACCAGCGCGTCGCTCATCGCGTCGAGGATGGTCTTGACGGCGTATTCGGCATCGCGGTGTGTGAGCTGTGCAAAGCGCGCTGCGAGTTCTTCGACAAGGTCTGAGCGGGTCATAGGCCGAACATAAACGAAAAACGTGGACGAAAAAAAAGACAGAGCGGCCCCAGGGCCTGCTCTGTCTTCGGACTCAGCTTACTTGCTGTCGTTGTTGTCGAGCTTGGCGCGCAGCAGGGCGCCCAGGCTCGTCGTGCCCGCGTTTTCGCGTGCCGACTGCTGGCTCAGGCTGGCCATGGCGCCTTGTTCGTCGACCATGTCCTTCTGCTTGATCGACAGCTGGATGTTGCGGGTCTTGCGATCCACATTCACGACGATGGCGGTGACTTCGTCGCCTTCCTTGAGCACGTTGCGGGCATCTTCGACGCGGTCGCGCGAGATTTCCGAAGCACGCAGGTAGCCGATGATGTCTTCGCCGAGGTCGATTTCAGCGCCGCGGGCGTCCACGGTCTTGACCTTGCCGGTCACGATCTGGCCCTTGTCGTTCACGGTGGTGAACGTGGTGAACGGGTCGCTGTCGAGTTGCTTGATGCCCAGCGAGATGCGCTCGCGGTCGACATCCACAGCCAGCACGATCGCTTCGACTTCCTGGCCCTTCTTGTAGTTGCGAACGGCGGTTTCGCCGGCTTCGTTCCACGAGAGGTCCGAGAGGTGAACCAGACCGTCGATGCCGGCAGCCAGACCCACGAACACGCCGAAGTCGGTGATCGACTTGATCGGGCCCTTGACGCGGTCGCCACGCTTGGTGTTCTGCGCGAACTCTTGCCACGGGTTGGCCTTGCACTGCTTCATGCCCAGGCTGATGCGGCGCTTGTCTTCGTCGATCTCGAGGACCATGACTTCGACTTCGTCGCCCAGCGAGACGATCTTGTTCGGAGCGATGTTCTTGTTGGTCCAGTCCATTTCAGAGACGTGCACCAGGCCTTCGATGCCGGGTTCGAGTTCGACGAACGCGCCGTAGTCGGCAATGTTCGTGACCTTGCCGAACAGGCGGGTCGATTGCGGGTAGCGGCGCGAAACGCCCATCCACGGGTCGTCACCCATTTGCTTGAGACCCAGCGAGACACGGTTCTTCTCGGTGTCGAACTTGAGGATCTTGGCGGTGATTTCCTGGCCGGCCTGAACGACTTCGCTCGGGTGGCGAACACGGCGCCATGCCATGTCGGTGATGTGCAGCAGGCCGTCGATGCCGCCGAGGTCCACGAACGCACCGTATTCGGTGATGTTCTTGACCACGCCGCGCACGACTGCGCCTTCCTTCAGCGTTTCCATCAGCTTGGCGCGTTCTTCGCCCATGCTGGCTTCGACCACGGCACGGCGCGACAGCACGACGTTGTTGCGCTTGCGGTCGAGCTTGATGACCTTGAATTCGAGGGTCTTGTTCTCGTACGGGGTCAGGTCCTTGATCGGACGCGTGTCGATCAGCGAGCCCGGCAGGAATGCGCGGATGCCGTTGACGAGCACGGTCAGGCCGCCCTTGACCTTGCCGCTGGTGGTACCGGTGACGAAGTCGCCCGATTCCAGGGCCTTCTCCAGGGCGAGCCACGAAGCCAGACGCTTGGCGGTGTCGCGCGAGAGGATGGTGTCGCCGTAGCCGTTTTCAACGCTGCCGATGGCAACGGAAACGAAATCGCCGGCCTGGACTTCGAGTTCGCCCTTGTCGTTCTTGAACTCTTCGATCGGCACATACGCTTCGGACTTCAGGCCGGCGTTGACCACGACGTGGTTGTGTTCGACACGCACGACTTCGGCCGTGATGACCTCGCCGGTGCGCATTTCGGAACGCTTCAGGGACTCTTCGAATAGGTCGGCAAAAGATTCAGACATTTATGGTTCCTTCCGTCATGCAGGGTTGGCAGGCGCTCATGCGAAATTGCGTGCGGCTGCTGTGGGTCTGTAGACGGCGGTTGGTTGTGGGCATGAGCCCGGTTGGTTGAACAACCAGCAGGCCGGTGCGCTGTCGCGCGGAAGGAGCCTGCCGGAGCGGTAGGCGCCAACCCGGAAAACCCGGTTGGCGCGAGCCCCTCAAGCGGACTTGAAGAGCTGCACTTCAACCGCTCAAGCGGGCTTGAACGGTTGAATTTCTTGCCACCAGTTCAACACCGTGTCGATCGATTGTTCGATTGACAGCTGGGAGTTGTCGAGGTGGCGAGCGTTTTGCGCCGGCTTCAGAGGTGCCACGCTTCGGGAAGAGTCCCGGGCGTCGCGTGCTTCCAAGTCGGAGCGAAGACTGTCGAGTGTAGTCGAAATGCCCTTTGAAATCAACTGCTTATGGCGCCGTTCGGCACGCTGGGCGGCGCCGGCCGTGAGGAACACCTTGAGCTCCGCATCGGGGAAGATCACGGTGCCCATGTCGCGCCCGTCGGCCACCAGGCCGGGCAGGCGGCGGAAGCGGTGCTGCAGGTCCTGCAGCGCCTCGCGCACGGCGGGCAGCGCGGAGACGCGCGAGGCGTCCATGCCGGCGGCTTCGGTGCGGATGTCGTCGCTTACGTCTTCCCCGTCCAGCAGCACCTTTCCCTCGGTGAACTGCAAGGGCAGCGCGGCGGCGAGGGTGGCGATCTGCGGTTCGTTCGCGGCATTGGCGTCCAGGCCGGCGCGGCGCATGGCGAGGCCGGTCACGCGGTACAGCGAGCCCGAATCGAGGTAGTGGTAGCCCAGCAGGCGCGCCACTTCGGCGGCCAGCGTGCCCTTGCCGGAGGCGGTCGGGCCGTCGATGCAGATCACCGGCACCTCGGCGGCCTCGGCCACCGAGAACAGGGTCTCGAAGTAATCGGGGAAGGTCTTGGCGACGCAGTGCGGATCGAGGATGCGCACCGGCACGCCGGCCGGGTTGAAGGCCGCCAGCGAGAAGCACATGGCCACGCGGTGATCGTCGTAGGTGCGGATGCTTGCCGGTAGCCAGCCGGACTGCGCCAGCGGGTGCACGCGGATGAAGTCGGGGCCCGCTTCGACGGCGGCGCCAAGCTTTTTCAGCTCGTTGGCCATGGCGTCGATGCGGTCGGTTTCCTTCACGCGCCAGCTCGCGATGTTGCGCAGCGTGCTCGGGCCGTCGGCGTAGAGCGCCATCACGGCCAGCGTCATCGCGGCGTCGGGGATGTGGTTGGCGTCGAGGTCGATGGCCTTGAGCGGCCACGCCCCGCGGCGTACTTCGAGCCAGTTCGGGCCGCTGTCGACCAGCGCACCCATCTGGCGGGCGGCGTCGATGAAGCGGATGTCGCCCTGTATCGAATCGGCGCCCACGCCCTCGATCCGGATGCCGTTCTTGCCCGAGACGCCTGTTGCGATGGCGCCCAGCGCTATGAAATAGCTAGCAGAGGAAGCATCGGCCTCGACGTGAATGTCGCCCGGCGAGCTGTAGCGGCTGCCTGCGGGAATGGTGAAACGCTCCCAGCCGTCGCGCTGCACCTGGATGCCGAAGCGCGCCAGCAGGTTCAGCGTGATCTCGATGTAGGGCTTGGAGATCAGCTCGCCGATCACCTCGATCACGATGTCGTCGGCTGCCGCAAGCGGCAGCGCCAGCAGCAAGGCAGTGAGGAACTGGCTCGACACGTCGCCGCGGACGCGGATCGGCGCATCGAGCGCGAGTTCGCCGTGCGGCACGGGGTGGATGCGCAGGGGCGGGTAGCCGGGGTTGCCGAGATAGTCGATGCGGCAGCCAAGCTGAGTCAGTGCATCGACGAGGTCGCCGATCGGGCGCTCGTGCATGCGCGGCACGCCGCTGAGCTCGAACTCGCCGCCCAGCAGCGACAGCGCCGCGGTCAGCGGGCGCATCGCGGTGCCGGCATTGCCGAGGAACAGCGGCAGCAGCGTTTCGTTGGGCTTCAGCTTCCCGCCCAGGCCGGTGATGCGCAGCGCGCTGCCCGCAGGGTCGATGCCGCAGCCGAGCGCGCGCAGGGCGTCGAGCATCACGCGCGTGTCGTCGGAGTCCAGCAGGTCGTGGATCGTGGTGGTGCCGCTCGCGAGCGCGGCGAGCAGCAGCACGCGGTTGGAAATGCTCTTGGAGCCCGGCAGCCGGACCGTGCCGGCCGCGCCTGCGAGAGGCGGGAGATCGAGGAAGGCCGTCGAGAACATCTCAGTTGTCCTGCTGCTGCGACGAGGTGTCGGTCGCCGGCTTCCAGGCCGCGCGGGTCTTGCTGGCGGCGGCGATGGATTGCTCCAGTGCCTGCAGGTCGCCTGCGGTCATCAGTGCTTCAAGGTCTTCCAGCGCCTTGCGGAAGGCCTTCGACTGCTGCAGCACCTGTTCGCGGTTGGCCAGCAGCACATCGCGCCACATGACGGGGTCGCTGGCGGCAATGCGCGAGAAGTCGCGAAAGCCTGGGCCCGCGAGGCTCAGGAACCGGTCGCCCTGCGGCTGGCTGGCGATGGCGTTGGTGTACGCGAAGGCCAGCAGGTGCGGCAGGTGGCTCACGGCGGCGAAGGCGGCGTCGTGCTCGTCGTGCGTCATGGTGACGACGTGCGCGCCGATGCCGCTCCATGCCTGCGAGGCCCGCTGCACATTGGAGCGCAGCGTGGTCTTGACGGGCGTCAGCACGACCTGGCGGCCGGTGAAAAGCGAAGCCTCTGCATGCTCGATGCCCGAGAGCTCCTTGCCGGCAATCGGATGTGCCGGCACGAAGTTCGCGAACTGCTTCTGCAGGCCGTTGCGTGCGGCCTCGATCACGTCGCCCTTGGTCGAGCCCACGTCCATCACGAGCGTTTCGCTCGAAATGCCATGGCGGATGGCCTTGAATGTGGCTTCCGACGCCGCCACCGGCACCGCCAGCAACACGATGTCGGCGCCCGATACCGCCAGCAGCGCCGAAGGCGCCACCACGTCGATCACGCCCAGCTGGCGCGCCCGCTCGGTGGTGGAGGGCGACTTGCTGTAGCCCACCACGCGTTTCACCAGTTTCGCGCGCTTGAGTGCGAGCGCAAACGAGCCGCCCATCAGGCCGCAGCCGATCAGTCCCAGTTGTTCGAACATGCTTCTGCTTGCCTGCCGCTCAGGCCTTGACGGGATAGGCGCCCAGCACCTTGTAGAAGGCGCAGAGTCCGCGCAGTTCGGCCAGCGCCGCGGCCACGTTGGGCTGCGAAGGGTGACCGTCGAGGTCGATGTAGAAGTAGTACTCCCACTGGCCGGTGCGCGCGGGACGCGACTCGAAACGCGTCATTGACACGTTGTTGGCCTTCAGCGGCACCAGCAGGTCGTGCACCGCGCCGGGCCGGTTGGGCACCGAGACGATCAGGCTCGTGCAGTCACGGCCCGAGGCCGGTGGCATGGCCAGCGTCTGCGGCAGGCAGATCACCGAGAAGCGGGTGCGGTTGTACGAGTCGTCCTGGATGGCATGCGCCACGATGTGCAGGCCGAAGCGGGTGGCAGCGCGTTCGCCGGCCAGCGCGGCCCAGGCCGGGTTGGTCGCCGCGAGGCGGGCGCCTTCGGCGTTGCTCGATACGGCGCGCCGCTCGGCGTTGGGCAGGTGCTTGGACAGCCAGGTCTGGCATTGCGCGAGCGCCTGTGGATGGGCCAGCACGGCCTCGATGCCTTCGAGCGAATTGCTGCTGCGCAGCAGGTGGTGGCGCACCAGCAGGCTGACTTCACCGACCACGTGGGTGGGCGAATGCAGGAACAGGTCGAGCGAGCGCGTGACCACGCCTTCGGTCGAGTTCTCGACGCCGACGACGCCGTACTGGGCGCTGCCCGCGGCGGTGGCGTGGAACACCTCGTCGAAGCTGGCGCAATAGATCAGGTCGGCGGCGCCGCCGAAGTACTCGATGGCCGCCTGCTCGCAGAAAGTGCCTTCGGGGCCGAGAACGGCCACGCGTTGCGGCGATTCGAGCGCCAGGCAGGCCGACATGATTTCGCGCCATATGGCCGCCACATGGAGATCCTTGAGCGGACCGCCATTGCTTTTCTTCATCTTCTCGATGACCTGCGCCACGCGGTCGGGGCGGAAGAACGGCGTGCCCTCGCGCTTCTTCACCTCGCCGACCAGTTCGGCAACATGGGCCCGTTCGTTGAGCAGGCTCAGCAGCTGCTGGTCGAGCGAGTCGATCTGCACGCGCAGATCGGCGAGGCTTTCTGATTTATCGGAAGGAGAAGAGGGCGTTGTGGGTGTGGAGGCGGTCATCGTGCGAGCAGCTAGGGCATGCGCCTAGGCATGCGATCGCTCGAATTCTCGCATGTAGCTCACAAGTTCCTGTACGCCTGCCAGCGGCATGGCGTTGTAGATGCTTGCACGCATGCCGCCCACCGACTTGTGGCCCTTGAGCTGCAGCAGCCCGGCCTCGCGCGCGCCGGCCAGGAAAGCTTCGTTGCGGCTTTCGTCCGCCAGGAAAAACGGCACGTTCATGCGCGAGCGGCAGCCGGGGTCGATGCGGTTGGCATAGAAGTCGGAGCCGTCGATGAAACCGTACAGCAGCTTCGCCTTGGCGATGTTGCGCTGCTCCATGGCGGCGATGCCGGTGTGCGTGCCTTCGGTCTGCTGCAGCAGCCATTGGAACGTGAGCCCCGCCATGTAGATGCCCCAGGTCGGCGGGGTGTTGTACATGGAGTTGTTGTCGGCCACGGTCTTGTAGTTGAACGCGCTCGGGCAAATCTCGAGAGCGTGGCCCAGCAGATCGTCGCGCACGACCACGATCGTCAGGCCGGCGGGACCGAGATTCTTTTGTGCGCCGCCGAAGGCAAGGCCCACGCGGCCCCAGTCGACGCTGCGCGAAGCAACGTGCGAGGAAAAATCGATGACCAGCGGGGCATTGCTGCCGAGCGCGGCCAGGTCGGGCAGTTGCTGGAATTCGATGCCGTTGATGGTCTCGTTGGAGCATACGTGCACGTACGAGGCATCCTTGGAGAGTTGCCAGGTCGACGGATCGGGCAGCTTCGTATGCTGGTCCTCGGCATTGCTCGCGGCCACGCGCGCCGTGCAATAGCGCTGCGCTTCCTTGTGCGACTTGATGCTCCAGCTGCCGGTGAGGACGAAATCGGCGGTTTTGCCGCGCGACAGGTTCATCGGCACGATGGCGTTTTCGCCAAGGCCGCCACCCTGCATGAACAGGATGTGGAAATGCGAAGGCACGGCCAGCAGCGTGCGGAAGTCGGCTTCGGCCTGCGTGCAGATGGTGCCGAATTCCTTGCCGCGATGGCTCATTTCCATCACGCTCATGCCGCTGCCCTGCCAATCGAGCATTTCGGCGGCGGCGCGTTGCAGCACCGCCTCCGGCATGGCAGCCGGACCGGCCGAGAAGTTGTAGGGGCGCTTGCCGGCCGGCGTCTGCTGCTGGGTCACGTTGCTTTTACTTCTTGGCTGGAGCCTTGGCAGGTGCCTTGGCGGGAGCGGAGCCTTGGGCAGCACCGTCGGTCGGCGCGCCGAGTGCCTTGGCGACGGCGGTGTCGAGTGCGCGCATCTTGGGTTCGACCGAGGCGCGCGTGTCGGACACGAGCTTTTCCGTCAGTGCGGTCTGCATCTTCGGGTTCAGGTCCTGGTACTTCTTGCTCAGGGGCGAGTTGATCCAGGCCAGCAGCTGCTTGAGTTCGTCTTCGTTGAAGTTCTGCTCAAGCAGAGGGGTAAGGGCGCCTGGGGCCAGTTGAATGGCCTTGTCGCGAACGATCGGATAGGTCTCGTCGAAGTACTTCTTCAGTTCGGCGTCGGCAGCCTTGGCGGCGGCTTCGCGCTTGGCTTCAGGCACTTGCGTCTGGAGGTACTGCGAACCCGCCTGTGCGATCGGAGCGCTCGATTGCTCGACCAGGCCGCGTGCCAGCGATTCGATGCCGGGGCGCTGGATGTCGATGAACTGCTTGATGAGCGTGGCCTTGTCCTGGGCCATGGCGGCCATCGAACTGCCAGCCAGGGCGACCGTCAGAAGCGCGAGTTTGATTTTTTTCACTGAGGATTCTCCGTTGAAGATGAGGAAGTACCGTCCGCGTCAGGCTCGGTTTCGCCATTCGCGTCGTTTTCGACGATACGTTGTAGCCCGCTGAGTTTGGCGCCTTCGTCGAGCCCGATCAGCGTAACGCCTTGCGTTGCGCGACCAAGTTCGCGAATTTCGGCAACCCGGGTGCGCACCAGCACGCCCTTGTCGGTGATGAGCATGATCTCATCATCCGCATGCACCAGAGTGGCGGCAACGACCTTGCCGTTGCGCTCACTCTGTTGAATCGCGATCATGCCTTTGGTTCCCCGGCCGTGGCGGGTGTATTCGGTAATGCTTGTCCGCTTTCCGTAACCATTTTCCGTGGCGGTGAGCACGCTTTGCTGCTCGTCCTCGGCCACCAGCATGGCGATCACGCCCTGGCCCGGCTCCAGCGACATGCCGCGCACGCCGCGGGCGTTGCGGCCCAGCGGCCGGACGTCTTCCTCGTCGAAGCGCACGGCTTTTCCGTTGTCGCTGAAGAGCATCACGTCGTGCTTGCCGTCGGTGAGTGCCGCGCCGATCAGGTAATCGCCTTCATCGAGGTTCACGGCAATGATGCCGCCCTTGCGCGGATTGTTGAACTCGTCGAGCGCCGTCTTCTTGACCGTGCCCATCGAGGTTGCCATGAATACGTATTGGTCGGCCGGGAAGTTGCGCTTATCGCCGGTCAGGGCGAGGGCGACGTTGATCTTCTCGCCTTCCTGCAGCGGGAACATGTTGACGATGGGGCGTCCGCGCGAGCCGCGTGAACCCGCCGGCACTTCCCACACCTTGAGCCAATACAGCCGGCCGCGGTTCGAGAAGCACAGGATGTAGTCGTGCGTGTTGGCGATGAAAAGCTGGTCGATCCAGTCGTCTTCCTTCGTGGCCGTGGCCTGCTTGCCGCGACCACCGCGTTTTTGTGCGCGGTATTCGCCCAGCGGCTGGCTCTTGATGTAGCCGCTGTGCGAGAGCGTGACGACCATGTCGGTCGGCGTGATCAGGTCTTCGGTCGAGAGGTCGTAGGCGCTGTGCTCCACCAGGCTGCGGCGCGCGCCGGTCTTCGACTGGCCGAACTCCTGCTTGATGGTGCCGAGTTCTTCGCCAATGATGGTCGAGACGCGTTCGGGCTTGGCGAGGATGTCGAGCAGGTCGTCGATCTCGGCCATCACGTCCTTGTATTCGGCGACGATCTTGTCCTGCTCGAGGCCGGTCAGGCGCTGCAGGCGCATCTGCAGGATTTCCTGGGCTTGCGTTTCCGACAGGCGGTAGAGGCCGTCGCCGCCCATGCCGAACTCGCGCTCGAGGCCTTCGGGGCGGTAGTCGTCCGCGTTGATCACGCCGCCGTCGGCGCGCGTGCGCGTGAGCATTTCGCGCACCAGCTTGCTGTCCCAGCTGCGGGTCATCAGCTCGGCCTTGGCAACGGGTGGCGTGGGCGATTCGCGGATGATGCGGATGAATTCGTCGATGTTGGCTAGCGCCACCGCCAGGCCTTCGAGCACGTGGCCGCGTTCGCGGGCCTTGCGCAGCGTGAAGACGGTGCGGCGCGTGACCACTTCGCGGCGGTGCTGCAGGAATACCTGGATCAGGTCCTTCAGGTTGCACAGCTTGGGCTGGCCGTCGACCAGCGCCACCATGTTGATGCCGAAGGTGTCCTGCAGCTGCGTCTGCTTGTAGAGGTTGTTGAGCACCACCTCGGGCACTTCGCCGCGCTTGAGCTCGATCACCAGGCGCATGCCCGACTTGTCGGACTCGTCCTGGATGTGGCTGATGCCTTCGATCTTCTTCTCGTGCACCAGCTCGGCCATGCGTTCCTGCAGCGTCTTCTTGTTGACCTGGTAGGGGAGCTCGTCGACGATGATCGCCTGGCGCTGGCCGCGGTCGATGTCCTCGAAGTGGCATTTGGCGCGCATCACGACCTTGCCGCGGCCGGTGCGGTAGCCGTCCTTCACGCCGTTGATGCCGTAGATGATGCCGGCGGTGGGGAAGTCGGGCGCTGGCACGATTTCCATCAGCTCGTCGATGCTGGCTTCGGGGTTGCGCAGCAGGTGCAGGCAGGCGTCGACAACCTCATTCAGGTTGTGCGGCGGGATATTGGTGGCCATACCGACCGCAATACCGCCGGAGCCATTGACCAGCAAATTCGGCAACTGGCTGGGCAGCACTTTCGGTTCTTTTTCCGAACCGTCGTAATTGTCCTGAAAGTCGACAGTTTCCTTATCGATATCGGCCAGCATTTCGTGCGCAATTTTGGCCAGCCGGATTTCCGTATACCGCATTGCGGCCGCGTTGTCTCCATCGACCGACCCGAAGTTGCCCTGGCCGTCGACCAGCATGTGGCGCATCGAGAAATCCTGGGCCAGTCGCACGATGGTGTCGTAGACCGACTGGTCGCCGTGCGGGTGATATTTACCGATCACGTCGCCGACGATACGGGCCGACTTCTTGTATGGCCGGTTCCAATCGTTGTTGAGCTCATGCATCGCGTACAGCACGCGCCGGTGCACGGGCTTGAGGCCATCGCGGGCGTCGGGGAGCGCTCGGCCCACGATCACGCTCATGGCGTAATCGAGATAGCTGCTGCGCATTTCCTCTTCGAGACTGATGGGCAGGGTTTCTTTTGCGAAGGAGGTCATGAGCAAGGGGCTGGCGGCAGGAAGGCGAAATTTTACGCTGTGAGGGGTGTCGCACCGCCGCAACACAAGCGGCCTATTCCGCCTCCGTCCTACGCTTCCGGGCTGTCCAGCGGCCTGTTTGCCAAAGACCCTATGGCACAATCGCCTCAACGTTTTGGGTGGTGGTCACTTAAAGCGTCCTTGATTCGCAGCGCGGCTGCGGCTTTTTCCCCAAGAGGAGAACCATGAAGAAACTGAATAAAGTGGCGATGATGTTTGCAGTCGCTGCGCTCGCCACTGCCGCCGGCGCGCAGACCCGTGTCACCGCTGCGGACGGCGGTCCTACGATCGACAACTGGCAAAACGGCACCGGCGAACTGGTTTGGAAGAACGGCACGAATGAACTGTGCTGGCGCGATGCCAACTGGACGCCGGCTACGGCTGCCGCTGGTTGCGACGGCGCTCTGGTTCCTGCTGCTCCGGCTGCTGTTGCTCCGACCCCTGCTGCTCCGGCCGCACCGGCCGCGCCGCAAGTCGCTGCCAACAAGGTGACCTTCGCTGCTGACGCCTTCTTCGACTTCGACAAGTCGGTTCTGAAGCCCGAAGGTCGCGCCAAGCTGACCGATCTGGTCGAGAAGATCCGTGGCGTGAACCTCGAAGTCATCATCGCTGTGGGCCACACCGATTCGATCGGTACGGACGCCTACAACCAGCGTCTGTCGGTGCGTCGCGCCGAAGCCGTCAAGGCCTTCCTGGTCTCGAAGGGCATCGAACGCAACCGCGTCTACACCGAAGGCAAGGGCGAGAAGCAGCCTGTGGCTGACAACCGCACCAAGGAAGGCCGTGCCAAGAACCGTCGCGTGGAAATCGAAGTGGTCGGCACTCGCGCCAACTAATCAGTCGATTCCATCGATCATGAAAACCCCGCCTAGGCGGGGTTTTTTTATGGCCGTCGAATTCGCGATTGATCTTTTGTCGGCAAAGCCGACACGGTGCTTATCGGTCATTGCTCGTTTCATAATCGCTGTATGACAGAAAATGTGAATGCGGATCCCGCCGAACTGGCCAAGTTTTCAGAGCTCGCACATCGTTGGTGGGATTTGGAGAGCGAATTCCGCCCGTTGCATGAAATCAATCCGCTGCGCCTGGACTGGATTGACGGAATTGCGCCAATTTCGCAGCGCCGCGTGCTTGATATCGGCTGCGGCGGCGGCATCCTGGCCGACTCGATGGCTCGCAAGGGCGCCGAGGTGCTGGGCATCGACCTTGCGGGCAAGGCGCTCAAGGTCGCGCAACTGCATGCGCTCGAGGCCGGCACCCGCGGAGTGAAGTACCGCGAAATCAGTGCTGAGGCGCTGGCTGCCGAACAGCCCGGCAGCTTTGATGTCGTCACCTGCATGGAGATGCTCGAGCATGTGCCGCAGCCGGCCTCGGTGATCCAGGCCTGCTCAGCGCTCGTCAAGCCCGGCGGTTGGGTGTTCTTCTCGACGATCAACCGCAATCTGAAGTCGTTCATGTTTGCGATCGTGGGCGCCGAGTACGTCCTCGGCATGCTGCCGCGCGGGACCCACGAATATGCAAAGCTGATCCGGCCCAGCGAACTGGCCGGCTACTGCCGCGCGGCGGGCTTGGATCTGCGGCACACCCGCGGCATGGAGCACAACCCGTTGACCCGGCGCTACTGGCTCAGCGGCGACACCAGCGTCAACTACATGTTCGCCACGCAGAAGCCGGCCTCGCCGGATTCAAGGAAATGATGGGCGCGCAGACGCGGGCCGTGCTGTTCGACCTCGACGGCACGCTGATCGACAGTGCGCCCGATCTGGGTGCTGCAGCCGACAAGATGCGCACCGATCGCGGCCTCCATTCATACCCGCTGGAGCGCTACCGCCCCATGGCCGGAGCAGGCGCGCGCGGCATGCTCGGTATCGCTTTCGGCATCACGCCGGATTCGCCCGAGTTCAATGAGCTGCGCGAAGAGTTCTTCGTGGCTTATGAGCGCCGCATGCTGCTCAACACGCAGGTATTCGACGGCATCCAGGCGCTGATCGAGGCGCTGCGCGAGCTTGGGTTGCTGTGGGGCGTCGTCACCAACAAGTCGATGCGCTTTACCGATCCGCTGACGCGCGCCATTCCGCTTTTCGCGAGTGCGGGCGCGGTAGTGAGCGGTGACACCACGCCATTTGCGAAGCCGCATCCCGAGCCCTTGCATGAGGCGGCGCGCCGGCTCGGCGTGCCATCGGAGGCATGTGTCTACGTCGGCGACGACGAGCGCGACATCATCGCGGGCCGGGCTGCGGGCATGCGCACGGTTGCGGCGACCTATGGCTACATGGGGCCGCAGGCCGATTCAACGCTCTGGCAGGCGGATGCTTCAATCTCTTCGCCCCTTGAGCTCTTGAAGTTACTCAATAGAGCCTAAAATGTGAGGCTTGGGGCTGCACTGGTTTCGACGTGGGTTCGGAGTCGCAGCGGGGCATGTCGAGCTGAATGCGCTCGTAAAACAGATTCAAACAAACTAACTGCAAACGACGAACGTTTCGCACTCGCTGCTTAATTGCCAGTGAGCCTTGCAACAGTTGGCCGATGGGCTGGGCAAGGGGGTCTGGAGCAATCCTGACCTCCCGGCTGCAAGGATAATTACATGGGCTGGCTCCGATCCGGGTACCTTGGGTCGGGGCGAGAAAATAGGGTGCTGGCGTCCGGTTTAGCGTGTGACTGCGCGACTCCGGAAGCGAGACTCAAATCAGATCACTAAACATGTAGAACTGCGCGATGAAGGCTTGCGGACGGGGGTTCAAATCCCCCCAGCTCCACCACATTTCTCAACGCGAGCCTCTCTGAACATGGGCTTGCAGATGCTGGACCATGTCCAGCGACCCAGACTCAGTTGCACTGGAACAGGACGCCCTGTTCTGCAGGCGCCTTGCCGAGCCAGCGCGGCGTCTTGCTTTGCGCGTCGCAATAGTCCGAGGCTTGTACGTACGTCTTGGCCCGCAGCACGCCGTCGCGAACCTGCGTCACTTCGTTGGGGGGTGTCGAGCAGCCGGTGAGGACCAAGGCAAGCGGAAGCAGTGTGCGCCAATTCATCGGGTCATTCTAAGACCGGCGATCGCTGGAGCCGGGCCCGCGCTCGGGGTAGAGATACTTGAAGTATTCACCGGACTTGCCGAACAACTGGTGCGCCAACCGCACGGGATCTTCACTCTTGTGCTTCTCGTAGAGCACAGGCCCCCAGATGATGAAGCCGTCGATGCTGAGGCTTCTCGGCGAAGGCTCGATGGCCTTCCACGCGTGCGCGAACTTCGAGATCCAGGCCAGCGCTTCCTTGAGCGCGTGATTGGGCGCAGCGGTTGTTTCTTCGGTCAGAGACATGGCAGGTATCCTTTCTGAAAAGACTGTATAAATATACAGTAAACTGTGTCCCGGCCGAAATTTCTCCTTGACGGGTAACCGTCCCCCGCTGGTCAACCTGTGCGGGGACCTCGATGCATGCCAAGCAGAGAGGCTTTCAAGCCCAGCCCTCGCGGCTGGGCTTTTTTCTGTGCCATTCGCGCGGCCTGCTCGGGCTCGTTTTTTTGCTCGAACGCGGGCTATAGTCGGCCAGCGTTGTCACATTGCATTTGCTGCAATCCATCGCTGCCCGCGGTGCCCGTACCAAGGCACTGCCGCTTGCCCAGATCCCGAAAAGGACGCCCGTGCCGGATTCGCTGACTTCAGAGTTGACCACTTACTACGACACGGTGCCCTATGATTCGCATCCGTTTCCACAGTCGGCAATGGAGCATCTGGAAGCGCTGGCATTTCTCTTCGGGCTCGATGTTCCGTCTCCTGCAACGGCCCGCGTGCTGGAGCTCGGCTGCGCGGCCGGCGGCAACCTGATTCCCTTTGCGGCGCGCCACCCCGAGGCTTCTGCGATCGGCGTCGACCTCTCGACGGTGCAGGTGGCGCAGGGCATGGCGGCCATCGGGCGCGCCGGGCTGTCGAACATCGAGCTCAAGGCCTTCAACCTTGCGGACATCGACGCCTCGTTCGGCCAGTTCGACTACATCGTGTGCCACGGCGTCTACAGCTGGGTGCCGGGCCCGGTGCAGGACGCGATCCTGCGCATCTGCTCGGAGAACCTCGCGCCGAGCGGCGTGGCCTACGTGAGCTACAACGTGTACCCCGGCTGGAAGGCGCGCGAGATCGTGCGCGACGCAATGATCCTGCGCGGTGGCCCACGCGATACGCCCGACGAAAAGCTGTCCTATGCACGCGGCATGCTCGATTTCCTCGAGCAGTCGGCCCGCGCCGACAGCGTGCTCAAGAAGACGCTCGAGGAGGCGATGCCGATCGTGCGCAGCGCCAACAGCTCGTACCTGCTGCACGAGTTCCTCGAGCCCTGCAACGCCCCGTGCTATTTCAAGGAGTTCGTGGCGCGCGCGAACGTTCATGGCCTCGCCTACCTGGCCGATGCGGAGCCGTCGACGATGTTCGTGCAGAACTACGGCGACAAGGTGCGCGATCCGCTGCTGCGCGAATGCGGCGGCAGCCAGGTCATGATGGAGCAGTACCTCGACTTCCTGGTCAATCGCACCTTCCGCCAGACCCTGCTGGTCAAGCAGGAGCAGGCCAGGCATATCCGCTACAAGCTGGAGCCCGCGCGCATCCGTTTGCTCGAGTTCGCCGGCGTCTTCAAGGCCGACGGCGGCGAGGCGCTCACGCTCGATGCCCGCGAGCAGCCGTGCAGCGCGATCCAGGGCCGCAAGGTCACGCTGCGGGTACCGGTGCACAAGGCGGTGGCGCATCTGCTCGACATGCGTTATCCGGCGTCGATGTCGGTCCCGGCCCTCATCGAGGCCACCTCCGCGCTCACGGCGCAGCCGCCCGCCGAAGTCGAGGCGGCCGTGCTGGCCATGCTCGAGGAGCTGCTGATCCTCGGCGCCCTGCGCATCCGCCGCACTGCGGTGCCGGCGGCCGACGCGATTTCCGACCGGCCGCGGGTCCTGCCCGCTGTTCGGGGTGCTTCCGGCCTTGCGTCAGGCGCCGGTGCCACAGCCAACACCTGCAATCAATGGCACGAGCCCGTGGTGCTGACGCTGCTCGAGCGAAGCCTGCTGCCGCTGCTCGACGGCACACACTCGCACGACGCCCTGGCTGAGCATCTCGAAGCGGAAGTGCGCAGCGATCGCCTGCGCTTCGTCAAGGACGACAAGCCGCTGACCGACCCGCCGGCAGTCAAGGAATTCGCCCGCCAGCAGGTCGCGCTGGCACTCGACGCCCTGCGCCGCAAGGCACTGCTGACGGCCTGAACTTCATTCTTCATCACGCCCAAGAGGAGACTTTCACATGCAACAAATCCAATGGACCCCGAAGCTGCGCGCTGCCGTCGCCGCGGTGCTCGCGCTGGCGGCCGCCGGCGCGTCGAATGCCGCGTCGGTGGCGCCCGTCGCATCCGAGCACGGCATGGTCGTGAGCGCGCAGCACCTGGCCAGCAAGGTCGGCGTCGACGTGCTCAAGCGCGGCGGCAACGCGGTCGATGCGGCGGTGGCCGTGGGCTATGCGCTGGCGGTGGTGTATCCGGCCGCCGGCAATCTCGGCGGCGGCGGCTTCATGACCGTGCAGCTGGCCGATGGCCGCAAGACCTTCCTCGACTTCCGCGAGAAGGCGCCGCTGGCCGCCACGGCCAACATGTACCTCGACAAGGACGGCAACGTCATCAAGGGCCTGAGCACCAACGGGCACCTCGCCGTGGGCGTGCCGGGCTCGGTCTCCGGCATGGAGTACGCGCGCGAAAAGTACGGCACGATGAAGCGAGCCGACCTGATCGCCCCGTCGATCCAGCTGGCCGACAAGGGCTTCGCGCTGGAGCAGGGCGACATCGACATGCTGCTCACGGCCACCAACGATTTCAAGAAGGACCCCGTCTCCGGCGCGATCTTCCTCAACAAGGGCGAACCTTTCGCCGTCGGCCAGAAGCTGGTGCAGAAAGACCTCGCCAGGACGCTGAAGGAAATCAGCGCCAAGGGCACCGACGGGTTCTACAAGGGCTGGGTGGGCCAGGCCATCGTGGCTTCCAGCCAGGCCGGCAAGGGCATCATCACGCAGGCCGACCTCGACCAGTACAAGACGCGCGAACTCGCGCCGGTCGAGTGCGACTACCGCGGCTACCGCGTGGTGTCGGCGCCGCCGCCCAGCTCGGGCGGCGTGATCATCTGCGAGATGCTCAACATCCTCGAGGGCTATCCGCTCAAGGACCTGGGCTTCCGCTCGGCGCAATCGGTGCACTACCAGATCGAAGCCATGCGCCATGCCTACGTGGACCGCAACAGCTACCTGGGCGACCCCGACTTCGTGAAGAACCCGCTCGAGCGGCTGCTCGACAAGGGCTACGCCGAGAAGATCCGCGCCGCCATCGACCCGAAGAAGGCCGGCGTCTCGAAGGACATCAAGCCCGGCGTGGCGCCGCATGAAGGCAGCAACACCACCCACTATTCGATCACCGACCAGTGGGGCAACGCGGTGTCGGTCACCTACACGCTGAACGACTGGTTCGGCGCCAAGGTCACGGCTGCCAAGACCGGTGTGCTGCTGAACAACGAGATGGACGACTTCACCGCGAAGGTGGGTGTGCCCAACCTCTACGGCCTGGTGCAGGGCGAGGCCAACAAGATCGAGCCGGGCAAGCGCCCGCTGAGCTCGATGAGCCCGACCATCGTGTCGAAGGACGGCAAGCCGGTGTTCGTGGTCGGCACGCCGGGCGGCAGCCGCATCATCACGGCCGTGCTGCACACCATCCTGAACGTCGTCGACTACGGCATGAACGTACAGGAGGCCGTCGACGCGCCGCGCTTCCACCAGCAGTGGCTGCCCGACGTCACCAACGTCGAGACCTTCGCGCTGAGCCCCGACACGCGCAAGATCCTGACCGACATGGGCCACAACCTGGGCGTGCCGCAGCCGGCCAACCACCTGGCGGCGATCATCGTCGGTGCGCCATCCCTTGGTGGCAAGCCGGTCGGCGCCAACCGCTTCTATGGCGCCAACGACCCCCGCCGCAACACCGGCCTGGCCGCCGGCTACTGATACTGCGGCAAACTAGAAGGCGGTCGTGCCCTTGTCGGCACGGCCGCTTTTTTCATTTTTCATGCACCTGCAAGACATCCTCTACACCCAGGGCTTCGGCACGCGCCGCGTGTGCGCGGGCCTGGTCCAGCAAGGCCACGTGACCGTCGCGGGCCAGGCGGTGACCGACCCCTTTGCCGATCTCGATCCCGACGGCCTGCTTTTCACCGTCCAGGGCACCGCGTGGGCGTACCACGAGAAGGCCTATCTGATGCTGCACAAGCCGGCCGGCACCGAGTGCTCCCAGAAGCCCTCGACCTACCCGAGCATCTACACGCTGCTGCCGTCGCCGCTGCGCCTGCGCCCCAACAAGGGGGCGGTGCAGGGCGTGCAGGCGATCGGCCGGCTCGACCAGGACACCACCGGCCTGCTGCTGATGACCGACGACGGTCAGTTCATCCACAAGATGGGTTCGCCCAAGCATCATGTGCCGAAGGTCTATGAAGTGACCGCCAAGCACCCGGTAGACGAAGCGCAGATCGCGAAGCTGCTGGCCGGCGTCGTGCTCGACGACGACCCGAAGCCCGTGCGCGCGGCCGCTTGCGAATCCGACAGCCCGCTGCACCTGCGGCTCACGCTCACCGAGGGCAAATACCACCAGGTCAAGCGCATGCTGGCGGCGGTCGGCAATCGGGTCGAGGGACTGCATCGTTCGCGCATCGGCGACCTGGTGCTGCCCGGCGACCTGGCACCGGGGCAGTGGCGGTGGCTGACGGCCGAAGAGGTCGCGGCGCTGCGCGCGCCGGCCAAGCCGGCGAAACCGGCGAAATAGAGGGGAAAAGCGAGCGAAAGAGCGTATTCCCGGTCAGCCAGCCATAAGACCTGGCCGTTAAGATTCGCAGCTCTCTCTCGGAACCTTCCCTTGCGACTCCCTGCTCGACCGAACGGCCGCACCGCGGCCTTCCTGCTTTCCTGTCTGACGGCCCTGGCGGCACACACCGCTGCTGCCGCGCCGGCCGAACCTCCGCCGATCTTCGTGCTCAACTCGCTGGATGCCAACGTGAGCGTGATCAATCCGGTCGACTGGACGGAAAAGCAGCGCATCGCCACCGGCAAGGAGCCGCACCACCTCTACATGACGCCCGACGAGAAATCGGTCATCGTGGCCAACTCGGCGGGCGATTCGCTGACCTTCCTGAACCCCCGCACGGCCGAAGTGCAGCGCGTGGTCTACGGAATCATCGATCCGTACCAGCTGCAGTTCTCGCGCGACATGAAGTGGTTCGTCACGGCGGGCAACCGCCTGAACCACGTCGACATCTACCGCTGGGACGGGAAAGACCTGAAGCTGGCCAAGCGCATCGCCAGCGGCAAGACGCCCAGCCACATCTGGATCGACAACACCAGCACCATCGCCTACGTGACGATGCAGGACAGCGACGAGATGATCGCCATCGACCTGCCCACGCAGACCGTCAAGTGGCGCACCGCCACCGGCACCATGCCGGCCGACATCTTCGGCGTGCACAACGACAAGACCCTGCTGGTGGGGCTGACCGGCAGCGACGGCGTGCAGGTGTTCGACGTGGCCGGCGCCGAGCCGAAGCTGGTCGGCAAGATCCCCACCGGCAAGGGCGCCCACGCCTTCCGTTCGGCCGGCGACGGCAAGAGCGTGTTCGTGAGCAACCGCGTGGCCAACAGCATCAGCCGGATCGACCTGGCGACGCTGAAGGTCATCGCGAACTATCCCGTGCCCGGTGGCCCCGACTGCATGGACGTCTCGGCCGATGGCAAGACGCTGTACGTGACTTCGCGATGGGCCAAGAAGCTCAGCGTGGTCGACCTGGCCAGCAACAAGGTCGTGCGCCAGGTCAACGTCGGCCGTTCGCCGCACGGTGTCTGGACGCTCGATCATGGCAAGCGCATCTAGCCGCATCGGCGCGGCCCTCGCGTTGTCGCTGGCCGGGGCCCTGGCGCCCGTGGCCTGGGGCGCGCAGCCGGGCGCCACCTGCGAAAAGCCCGTGTACCTGACCTTCGACACCGGCCACATGGGCGTCGCCCCGTTGGTGGCCGACGTGCTCAAGCGGCAGGACGTGCGCGTCACCTTCTTCGCCGCCGCCGAGCGCACCCAGACCGACGGCGACAGCCTCGACGACCATTGGGCGCCGTGGTGGAAGGCGAGGGCGGCCGAGGGCAACGAATTCGGCTCCCACACTTACGACCACGCGTACTGGCGCGCCGACGTCAAGGGCGCGCCGCCGAGCTTCCGCATCAAGCCTTCGGCCGGCCCGCAGGACGGCAAGGAATCGACCTGGAGCGCGGCCGAGTACTGCACCAACATCCGCAAGTCGTCCGACCGCCTGGCCGCCATCACGGGCAAGAAACCGCTGCCGCTGTACCGCGCGCCGGGCGGCAAGACGTCCCCCGCGTTGCTGGCCGCCGCCGAGGGCTGCGGCTACAAGTACGTCGGCTGGGCACCCGCCGGCTTCCTCGGCGACGAACTGCCGAGCGAGAAGTTCAGCAACGCCAGGCTGCTGACGCAGGCGCTCGACACCATTCGCCCTGGCGACATCCTGCTCGCGCACCTGGGCATCTGGTCGCGCAAGGACCCGTGGGCGCCGGCCAACCTCGAGCCGCTGATCGTCGGTCTCAAGGCCAAGGGCTTCTGTTTCCAGACGCTGCGCCAGCATCCGGACTTCCGCGCCTGGATCGCATCCCACCCCTGACCGAGTTGCCGCCATGATCGATTGGCTGACAGACGCCTTTTCCGCCCTGCAGGGCTGGTTCTTCGAGACCGCCGTGCAGCCGCTGGTCTATGCCGTCGGCCTCGGCGGCTGGACCGAGGACGCCTTCGACGCCACCGGCTGGCTGCTGGTCGGCCTCATCCAGATCCTGGTGCTGATCGCGGTCATCGGGCCGCTGCAGCGCTGGCGCTCGGTGGAGCCGGTGGTCGATCGCCATGCGGTCCGCATCGACGTGCTCTACACGCTGATCCACCGCCTCGGCCTGTTCCGGCTGGCGCTGTTCTTCACGCTGCAGCCCTTCTTCGACGACGCACTGGGCAGCCTGCGCACGGCGGGGTGGGGCACCTTTCATCTCGACGAGGTGTGGCCCGGCGTGACCGACGTGCCGGTGGTGGCCTTCGCCATCTACCTCGTGGTGCTCGACTTCGTCGGCTACTGGATCCATCGCGGCCAGCACCAGTTCAACTGGTGGTGGGGCCTGCATTCGCTGCACCACTCGCAGCGCCAGATGACCATGTGGAGCGACGACCGCAACCACCTGCTCGACGACATCGTCCATGACACGCTGATCGTCATCGTGGCGCAGCTGATCGGCGTGGCGCCGGGGCAGTTCATCGCCTTCGTCGCCTTCACGCAGCTCAGCGAAAGCCTGCAGCACGCCAACCTGCGGCTGAGCTTCGGCGCCATCGGCGAGCGGCTGTGGATCAGCCCGCGCTTCCACCGGCTGCACCACAGCATCGGACTGGGGCACGAGTCGAACGGCAAGAGCACGCTGGGCGGCCACAACTTCGGCGTGCTGCTGCCGTGGTGGGACATGCTGTTTCGCACCGCGAACTTCGAGGATCGCTACGACCCGACCGGCATCCGCGACCAGGTCGAGCCGGACGCGAATGGGCGCGTGCGCGACTACGGCCGTGGCTTCTGGGCCCAGCAGTGGCTCGGCCTGAAGCGGATGGCCGGTCGCGGCTGAGGGGCTCCGGGCCCTGAAAGGCGCGTCCGACGCGTTATCCTCGCTGCCTCATGCGCCTGCTCCTCGACTCCTTCTGGCGCGCGGTCGCCTATTGCATGCTGCCGCGCGTGATCGTGCTGTCGCTGCTGCCTTTGGGCCTGATGGTGGTGCTGGCCGCGGGGCTCGGTTACTTCTATTGGGACGACGCGGTTGTATGGACGCGCGGCGCGCTCGACGCCTGGCCGCTGCTGTCGAGCTTCTGGGCCTGGATCGGCCGTCTTTTCTCCGGTGACGTCACTTCCGCGCTGGCGTCCCTGGTCGTGGTGTTTGCCGCCACCCCGGTGATCGTGGTGCTCTGCCTGCTGATCGTGGCCGGCTTCATGGCGCCCGCGCTGACGAAGCTGGTGGCCGAACGGCGCTTTCCCTCGCTCGAACAGAAAAAGGGCGCTTCGTTCTTCGGCAGCGTCGCGCGTTCGCTGGGCGTCACCATCCTGGCGCTGATCGCCCTCGTGGTGTCGATGCCGCTGTGGCTCATTCCGCCGCTGGTGCTGATCCTGCCGCCGCTGATCTGGGGCTGGCTCACCTACCGCGTGATGAGCTTCGATGCGCTGGCCGAGCATGCCAGCCCCGAGGAGCGCACCGCACTGCTGCGCGCGCATCGGCTGCCGCTGCTGTGCATCGGCGTGCTTTGCGGCTACCTGGGCGCCGCGCCCAGCATCGTCTGGGCATCGGGCCTGCTGTTCGCCGCCGCCTTCTTCGTGCTGGTGCCGATCGCCATCTGGATCTACACACTGGTCTTCGCCTTCTCGGCGCTCTGGTTCGCGCACTACTGCCTCGACGCGCTGGCGCAGCTGCGCGCTCAGCGCGCCGTGGCCGAAGCGTCGACCGCCGCCGGCACCACGTCGGCCCTCGAAGCCGAGGGAGCCAGCAAGGCCGCACTCTCTCAATGGGGTTCACCATGACACGCGCATTCGGTCTCATCGTCGTCGGCGACGAGATCCTTTCCGGCAAGCGGGCCGACAAGCACATGGCCAAGGTCATCGAGCTGCTCGCCGCGCGCGGCCTGCAGCTCGGCTGGGCGGAGTACGTGGGCGACGAGCCCGCGCGCATCACCGCCGCGCTCATGCGCGCCTTTGCCTCGGGCGACATCGTGTTCTCGACCGGCGGCATCGGCGCCACGCCCGACGACCATACCCGCCAGTGCGCTGCGCAGGCGCTGCGCGTGCCGCTCGCGCTGCACCCCGAAGCCGAGATGCTGATCCGCGAACGCATGCGGGACACGGCGGACGAACAGGGCCTGCCCTATGAGCCCGACCGTCCCGACAACATCCACCGCCTCAACATGGGCGTGTTCCCGCAGGGCGCGACCATCATCCGCAACCCGTACAACAAGATTCCGGGTTTCAGCGTCGACCACGTGCATTTCGTGCCGGGCTTTCCGGTCATGGCCTGGCCCATGATCGAGTCCGTGCTCGACAGTCGCTACGCCGACCTGTTCACCCGCAATGCCGTCGCCGAGAAATCGGTGATCGTTTTCGGTGCCATGGAAGCCACGCTGACCCCGCTCATGCAGGCCATCGAGGCCGCGCACGCCGGCATCAAGGTGTTCAGCCTGCCCAGTGTCGACCACCCTGAATATGGCCGGCACATCGAGCTGGGCGTCAAGGGCGACCCCGGCCGGCTCGATGCCGCCTATGTCCAGCTGATCGAAGGGTTGCACACCTTTGATGCCAAGCTTGGCCCAGAATTGGTGCGTTGATGTCGATTGCACCAACTTGGTGAATTTCCGCCTCTATTTGGGGTTTGCAGCGCTCGCCAAAGCGTCGTCGGGTGAGGCGACAATGGCACAGAAACTGCATCCCTCGTCCCTGTATTCCTAACCACCATCCAACTCAGGAGAAACTGATGGCAAAGACCGTCGCCGATGTACTCAAGCTCGTCAAGGAAAACGAGGTCAAGTTCGTCGACTTCCGCTTCACCGACACCCGTGGCAAAGAGCAGCACGTCACCGTGCCGGTCTCGGCTTTCGATGAAGACAAATTCACCTCGGGCCACGCGTTCGACGGTTCGTCCATCGCCGGCTGGAAGGGCATCGAAGCTTCGGACATGCAGCTCATGCCCGACCCGAACACCGCCAACATCGATCCCTTCTTCGAAGAAACGACGCTGATCCTGACCTGCGACGTGATCGACCCCGCCGACGGCAAGGCCTACGAGCGCGATCCGCGTTCGCTCGCCAAGCGCGCCGAAGCCTACATGAAGGCCTCCGGCCTGGGCGACACCGCCTTCTTCGGTCCGGAACCCGAGTTCTTCGTGTTCGACGGCGTCCGCTGGAAGAACGACATGTCGGGCTGCTTCGTGAAGATCGACTCCGAAGAAGCCTCGTGGAACACCGACAAGGAATACGAGCACGGCAACACCGGCCATCGTCCGGCAGTCAAGGGCGGCTACTTCCCGGTTCCCCCGGTCGACAGCTTCCAGGACATGCGCTCGGAAATGTGCCTGGTGCTCGAATCGCTCGGCATCCCGGTCGAAGTGCATCACCATGAAGTGGCCAACGCCGGCCAGATGGAACTGGGCACCAAGTTCAGCACGCTGGTCCAGCGCGCCGACTGGGTCCAGCTGCAGAAGTACGTGATCCACAACGTGGCCCACGCCTACGGCAAGACCGCCACCTTCATGCCCAAGCCCATCGTCGGCGACAACGGCTCCGGCATGCACGTGCACCAGTCGGTCTGGAAGGACGGCAAGAACCTGTTCGCAGGCGACGGCTACGCAGGTCTCTCGGACTTCGCCCTGCACTACATCGGCGGCATCATCAAGCACGCCCGTGCCCTGAACGCCATCACGAACCCCGGCACCAACAGCTACAAGCGCCTGGTGCCCGGCTTCGAAGCCCCGGTGAAGCTGGCCTACTCGGCCAAGAACCGCTCGGCCTCGATCCGCATCCCGTTCGTGGCCAACCCGAAGGGCCGCCGCGTCGAAGCGCGCTTCCCCGATCCGCTGATGAACCCGTACCTCGGCTTCGCTGCGCTGCTGATGGCGGGCCTCGACGGCGTCGAAAACAAGATCCATCCGGGCGAAGCCGCCAGCAAGGACCTGTACCACCTGCCGCCGGAAGAAGACGCGCTGATCCCGACCGTCTGCCACAGCCTCGACCAGGCCCTGGAATACCTGGACAAGGACCGTGCGTTCCTGACCAAGGGCGGCGTGTTCACCGATGCATACATCGATGCGTACATCGAGCTGAAGATGCAGGAAGTCACGCGCTTCCGCATGGCGACCCACCCGGTCGAGTTCGACATGTACTACTCGCTGTAAAGGCGAGCCCCTGACGGGGATTCAAGACAAAAGGACGGCCTCGGCCGTCCTTTTTCATTGGCCTGGAACATTTGGTCACGGTTGGCATCGAATTGCACGAAAATGCACTTTTGTCGCCGCCCTCCACCGATACACATGAAGACTGCTTCTCTCATTTTTCTGGCCGGTTCATTGATCGCGCTACCGGCGCTCGCGCAGGAGCGCGTCTGGCGTTGCGGCAACGAGTACACCAACAACGCCACCATCGCCCAGCAGAAGGGCTGCAAGGTCATGGAAGGCGGCAACGTCACGGTCGTGCAAGGCACGAAAACTTCGGGCGGCTCCGCGTCGTCCGGTGGCTCTTCCGCGGCACGCGCACCGGCGGGCAGCCCGCGTGTCGAAGGTGTTGACCAGCGCGCGCGCGACGGCGAGGCGCGCTCGGTGCTCGAAGCCGAACTCAAGAAGGCGGAGGCACGCCAGGCCGAGCTGCAGAAGGAATACAACAACGGCGAGCCTGAAAAGCAGGGCAGCGAAGGCCGCAACTACCAGAAGTACCTGGACCGCGTCGCCGAAATGAAGGCCGAGCTGGCGCGCAACGAAAGCGACATCGCCGGCATCCGCCGCGAGATCGGCCGCCTGCCGAACAAGCAGCAACCGCAATAGCCATATGGTGTTCGGGAAGAAGGCGAGCGGCGCCAATCCGCGCTTCCAGTCCTTCGACCTGCTGTCCACGCTCATCGCGGTGGTCAACAGCAACGGCTCGGTGCTGTTTGCCAATGCAGGCCTCGAAGACGCACTGGGCACATCGCGGCGCACCCTCGAGGGGTCGCAGTTCGGTGCGTGCTTTCACGAGCCGCAGGTGCTGCGCACGGCGATCGACGGCGCGAGCAGCAACGACTTCGCCACCCTGCGCTACGAAGCCTTCCTGCGCCGCGTCAACCACGAGCTCATGCCGGTGCAGGTCACGCTCGCGCATGGCGACAAGAAGGGCGAACTCATCATCGAGATGTCGCCGCTCGAGCATCAGGTGCGGCAGGACCGCGAAGAGCGCCTCATCGACCAGGCGCAGGCCAACAAGGAACTCATCCGCAACCTCGCGCACGAGATCAAGAACCCGCTCGGCGGCATCCGCGGCGCGGCACAGCTGCTGCAGATGGAGGTCGAATCGCGCGACCTCATCGAATACACCCAGGTCATCATCCACGAGGCCGACCGGCTGCAGACACTGGTCGACCGCCTGCTCGCGCCGCACCGCCGGCCGCACGTGGTGGGCGACGTCAACATCCACGAGGTGTGCGAACGCGTGCGCTCGGTCATCCTTGCGGAGTTTCCGCGCGACCTGCACATCGAGCGCGATTTCGACGTGTCGATTCCCGAGTTCCGCGGCGACCGCGAGCAGCTCATCCAGGCCACGCTCAACATCACGCACAACGCCGCGCAGGCGCTGGCCGAGCGCCGCGCGGCCGGCGATGCGCAGATCACTTTCAAGACGCGCATCGCCCGCCAGGTGATCTTCAACAAGCAGTGGTATCGACTGGCACTGGAATTGCATGTCATCGACAATGGACCGGGTGTGCCGGACACGATCAAGGACCGCATCTTCTATCCGCTGGTATCGGGCAGGGAAGGCGGGACGGGGCTGGGATTGACGCTCGCACAGACTTTTGTGCAACAGCATCACGGCGTGATCGAGTGCGACAGCGTCCCGGGCCGAACCGATTTCAAGATATTGATACCGCTGCCCTAGCAGCCCGGCAACAAGGAGATGCATGAAGCCGATCTGGATAGTTGATGACGACCAATCGATTCGCTTCGTGCTCGAGAAGGCTCTGCTGCGCGAAGACTTGCCCACGCGCAGTTTCACGAACACGCGCGAGGTGCTCGCAGCACTCGAACAGGCCGCCGACGACGATCAGCAAGGTCCCCAGGTCCTGGTGAGCGACATCCGCATGCCCGGCGGCTCCGGGCTCGACCTGCTCGACAAGATCAAGGCCAAACATCCCGGCCTGCCCGTCATCATCATGACGGCCTTTTCAGACCTCGACAGCGCCGTCTCGGCCTTCCAGGGCGGCGCCTTCGAATACCTGCCCAAGCCCTTCGACCTGCCGCGCGCGGTCGAGCTCATCCGCCGCGCCGTCGACGAAAGCCAGCGCGAGGAAGTCGCCGAAGAACGCATGGTCGCCGCGCCCGAGATGCTCGGCCAGGCGCCCGCCATGCAGGACGTTTTCCGCGCGATCGGCCGGCTCTCGCAGAGCAACGTCACGGTGCTCATCACCGGCGAATCGGGCTCGGGCAAGGAACTGGTGGCGCGTGCGCTGCACAAGCACTCGCCGCGCGCCAACGGCCCCTTCGTGGCCATCAACACCGCGGCCATCCCGAAGGACCTGCTCGAGAGCGAACTCTTCGGCCATGAGCGCGGCGCCTTCACCGGCGCGCAGACCATGCGCCGCGGCCGCTTCGAGCAGGCCGAGGGCGGCACGCTGTTCCTCGACGAAATCGGCGACATGCCCTTCGATCTGCAGACGCGCCTGCTGCGCGTGCTGAGCGATGGCCATTTCTACCGCGTGGGCGGCCACAACTCGGTGAAGGCCAACGTGCGCGTGATCGCCGCGACCCACCAGGACCTGGAGCAGCGCGTCAAGCTCGGCGGCTTCCGCGAAGACCTGTTCCACCGCCTCAACGTGATCCGCCTGCGCCTGCCGGCATTGCGCGAACGCGGCGAAGACGTGCCCGCGCTCACGCGCCACTTCTTGCAGGCGAGCGCGCGCCAGCTCGGCGTCGAGCCCAAGCGCATTTCCGACGCGGCGCTGGCCAGGCTCGCGGCCTTCAGCTTTCCGGGCAATGTGCGCCAGCTCGAGAACATCTGCCACTGGCTGACCGTGATGGCACCGGCCCAGCTGATCGAAGCGAAGGACCTGCCGCCCGAGGTGATGGCCGTCGGCGCAGGCGCCGAGGCCCACGTGCCCGAAGCCGTGGCTGCCGCGTCGGCTGCGATGGCCCAGCCCGTCGCATCGCCGCCGATTGCGGCCAGCGGTGAGTCAGCGCCCGTGCCCGCCGTATCCGAATCCACCGAAGCGCATGCAGGCGTGAGCAGTTGGGAAAGCGGCCTGGAGGTCGAGGCGCAGGCGCTGCTGGCGGCGGGCCGCACCGACGTCTGGGACGTGCTCACGCGCCGCTTCGAGTCGAGGCTGATCCTCACGGCCCTGGCCAACACGCGAGGCCGCCGCATCGAGGCCGCGCAGAAGCTCGGCATCGGGCGCAACACCATCACCCGAAAGATCCAGGAACTCGGGATCGAATGAAAAGGCCCTTCGGGGCTTTCTTACGACGCGACCCCAGCAGGGATGCCGCGGAACCGGTTTTGCCGGGCCGCCGGTATCGCC
This sequence comes from Variovorax sp. Varisp85, assembly GCF_047304045.1. NCBI lineage: Bacteria > Pseudomonadati > Pseudomonadota > Betaproteobacteria > Burkholderiales > Comamonadaceae > Variovorax > Variovorax sp. Varisp85. The sequence continues at coordinate 23,710 of NZ_JBGLYN010000001.1, read as the reverse complement.
CCCTGCAGGGGGTGTGCCAAGCTACCTGCTGCGCTGGCCGAGCGTCAACGAATCGATCTGGAATTTCCCGCTCTTGTCCCAGAGCCAGGTGTCAACGTACGTGTGACCGCCCAGCTTGCCCGGATTGGGCAGCGGCGACGTGGCCTTGATCAGTTCGGCAATCATCGGCGGCACTTCGGGCGCATGGCTCGGCGTGCGGCTGAACGTGACGTTCACTACCTTCCCGGTGGCGTCGATCTCGGTCTCGACCACCACCACCGCATACACCAGCGGCGGTATCTTGCCCTTGTAGATGCGGCTTGCGTACTTGTTGTAGATGTGGCGCGCGCCGATCTTGCGGTACGTTCGCACGGCCGGCGTTTGTGCCGTGATCAGGCGCACGGTGGGCACGTTGCGGTCGTCCGGCGCGGCCTCGCCGGCGGGGGCGGTCGCGGTGGCGCCCGTACCGCCTTCGGCCTTGTCGGTGGGCTTCAGGAGGGAGCAGGCGGACAGCGCGAGTGCGGTGGCCACCAATGCGATGCGGCCTGCGATGCGGATGGGCGCGGCCATCGGTCAGGCCCCCTGGTCCAGATCGAGCACCACCGGCGCATGGTCGCTCGGCTTTTCCCATTTGCGCGGCACGCGGTCGATGACGCAGCCCTTCACGCGCGGCACCAGCGGCTGGCTCACCAGGACGTGGTCGATGCGCAGCCCGCGATTCTTCTGGTAGCCCAGCATGCGGTAGTCCCACCACGAATAGCTTTTCTCGGGCTGCTCGAACATGCGAAAGCTGTCTGTCAGGCCCAGTTCGAGCAGCGCCTTGAAATGGTTGCGCTCCTCGGTCGTGTGGTGGATTGTTTCCTTCAGGCCCACCGGGTCGAAGCTGTCGCGGTCTTCCGGCGTGATGTTGAAGTCGCCCAGCAGCACGAGGTTCGGGTTCGACACCATCTCCTGGCGCAGCCAGTCTCGCAGCGCGTCGAGCCACTTCAGCTTGTATTCGAACTTGTCGGTGCCCGGCGCCTGGCCGTTCACGAAGTAGCCGTTGACCACACGCAGCGGACCCGACGGCGTTTCAACGGTGGCCGCGATCACGCGCGACTGGTCGTCGGTGAAGCCACCGATGTTCTTCACCACGTCGCGCATTGGTGCAAGGCTGAGGACCGCCACGCCGTTGTAGGTCTTCTGGCCAAACACCGCCGCTTCGTAGCCGGCCGACTTGAGCACGTCGAGCGGGAACTTGTCGTCGGTCATCTTGAGCTCCTGCAGGCACAGCACGTCGACCGGATTGGCGATGAGCCAGTCGAGCACGTGCTGAAGGCGCGCGGTGAGGGAGTTGACGTTCCAGGTGGCGATTTTCATAAATTATTGTAAGTCATTGATTTCAAATGAAAATTTATCATTTTCAGAGCGTCTTTGGCAGCCTGCACCCCTTGGTGTGCCCGTTCGGCGTTTCGCTTTGCCTCGGTTGGCGTGCATGCAACTGGTCAGCTTAGCAAAAGCACTCGAACTTCCATTGCTTCTCGGGTAAGCGGGCGCAACAGCAGCGGCACCGCAGGGCGACGCCGCTGCTAGGTGCTTACCACTATCGTCGACAATATTGTCAACAATAATGTTGACGTTAATTTCAACAAAGCCTAGATTACGCCCGACAGCCTCGGTGGTGCACTGGCCCGGACCAGCCCGACCCGCGACTGCAAAGTTCGCCAGCGTGCCGGGTCCTTTTCCTGCAGGCTGGCATCCGTGCCACTGCAAGGAGACAAACCGATGCAAAACACCATGACGGACGGCGCCAAGGCGACCGCCGCAGCCCCCGACGCCGCCCACCAGCCCACCAAGGTGCGCTGGAAGATCTTCCTGATGATGTTGTTCCTGATCTCGATCAACTACATCGACCGGGCCTCGCTTTCGGTGGCCATGCCGCTGATCGCCAAGGAATTCGACATCGGCCCGGCCGTGCAGGGCCTGCTGCTCAGTTCGTTCTTCTGGACCTATGCGCTGATGCAGATCCCGGGCGGCATGCTGGCTGACCGCTTCGGCCCGCGCGTCGTCATCGCTGGCGCGACCGTGGGCTGGGGCGCCTTCCAGGCCATCGCTGCCCTCTGCACGGGCTGGGTTCCCTTGCTGTTGACGCGGCTGGGCCTGGGCGCGGCCGAGGCGCCGATCTACCCCGCGGGCGGCAAGCTCAACGGCATCTGGATGACCCAGACCGAACGTGGGCGCGGCGCCACCTTGCTCGACGGCGGTGCCCCCCTGGGTGCCGCGTTGGGCGCGATCCTGATCTCGGCATTGATCGCCGTGCTCGGGTCCTGGCGCCTGGCGTTCGTCATCGCCGGCGTCGGCACCGTGGTGGCAGGCTACTTCGCCTGGAGCTACATCCGCAACCATCCACGCCAGCATCCCGGTGTGAACGAGGCCGAAGCGCGCTACATCGAGGCCAGCCACGCTGCCGACGCCGCCAAGGAGTCGGCCGACGCGAGCGGCCGGGTGCTCGACTTCTTCCGCTACCGCTCGGTGTGGGGCATGTTCTTCGGCTGGATGTGCTTCAACGCGCTGTTCTACGGCCTGCTCACGTGGATGCCCAACTACCTGTCGAAGGTGCACGGCTTCGACATCAAGCAGATGGGCGGCGCGGTGTTCATCATGTTCTTCTCGGGCTTCGTCGGCGAGATGTTCGGCGGCTGGCTGGCCGACAAGTGGCAGGCGGCCGGTGCCTCGCAGAGCAAGGTGCTGCGCACGCTGTTCGGCATCTCGTCGATCATCGCCACCATCGCCATCTTCATGGTGACCCAGATCAAGGACCCGGTCGCCGTGGTCGTGCTGCTGTCGGTGACGCTGTTCTTCCTGCGCTGGTGCGGCCTGTTCTGGTGCGTGCCGTCGATCCTCGGCACGCGTGCCCGGGTCGGCTTCCTCGGCGGCACCATGAACCTCGGCGGCAATGTCGCGGGCATCGGCGTGCCGATCGTGGTGGGCCTGATCGTGCAGGCGACCGGCTCGTACTTCATGGCGCTGATGCTGTTCACGGCGGCCGGTGCCGGCCTGTTCGTCTGCTCGACGATGCTGATCGACTACAGCAAGAAGCTGCCGGTCTGAGGCACGCAACCGAACCGGAAGGAGACGCTCCCATGTTTGTTTCTCATCTTCGTCTCGCGGCGGGTGCGGTTGCCCTGCACCTTGCCTGCGCCGGCGCGGCCCTGGCCCAGCCGGCGGTCGATGCCGAGCCCGGGATTGCCGTTGCGGTGCCCGAGGCCGTGGGCGTCGACTCCCAGCCGCTGGTGCGGCTGTCGGAGTGGATCCGCAAGGAAAACCTCGACGTGCGCAGCTTCCTCGTGGTCAAGGACGGCAAGCTGGTCTTCGAGCGCTACAGCCAGGGGCTTACGCGCGACCACAACTACGAGCTGTACTCGATCACCAAGAACGTCACGGCGCTGGCGGCCGGCGTGCTGATCGACGAGGGCCGCTCACGCCTCGACGAGAAGATCGCGCCCATTCTGGCCAAGGCGCGTCCCGACCTGAAGGACGCGCTCGCAGATAAGCAGGCCATCGAACTGCGGCACGTGATGTCGATGTCGACCGGCCTGTTCTACGACTTCAAGCCGACCGACGACCCGATCTACTACGGCGCGCCGGACCGCCTGAAGCTCGCGGCCGGCACCACGCCCCGGCGCCCGCCCGGCGAGGCCTTCGACTACACCGACGTCAACCCCATCCTCGCGAGCGCCACGCTGGGCGCCGATGCCGGCATGCCGCTGCAGGCCTTCGCCGAGCAGAAGATCTTCAAGCCGATGGGCATGGTGCACTACGCCTGGGAGCGCGCGGACGACAAGGGGCTCGTGTCCTCCGGCTGGGGTCTGCGGCTGCGCGCCGTCGACATGGCCAAGCTCGGCATGCTGGTGCTCTCGGGCGGCCGCTGGAACGATCGGCAGATCACGTCGCAGGCCTGGATGCGGACCATGACCGCGCCGTCGTCCGCGCCCTGGTACGGGCAGTACTGGTGGATCAACGACATCGTCGCCACCGAGCCCGAGGTGCATGCCATGGGCTTCAAGGGCCAGTTCATCGTGGCGCTGCCGCAGCGCAATGCGGTGGTCGTCATGACGAGCATGCTGCCCATCGAGGGCGGCCTGCGCGAGTCGAAGAACGTGCTGGCGATCCGCCGCATGGTCAACGACTTCGTGCTGCCCGCGCTCGACAACGCCTCGCATGCGAGCCCGACGCCCGCGCGCCGCAAGGCCCTGGCGCGCGAACTCGACTTGGCCGCCCACCACCAGGGCAAGCCCGGCGCACCGGCCGACCCGACCGATACCCCCCGGCTCTGACGACCATGACGCAACGAAAGCTCATCGGCGTGCTGACGCCTTCCTCGAACACCGCGCTCGAACCGCTGACCAGCGCGATGGTCGCGGGCGTGCCTGGCGTCTCCGCGCATTTCTCGCGCTTCACCGTCACCGAGATCTCGATGCGCGACGCCTCGCTGAACCAGTTCGACGACAGCAAGATCCTCAACGCCGCGCGGCTGCTGGCAGACGCGCGCGTGGACACGATCTGCTGGAGCGGCACCTCGGCCAGCTGGCTCGGCTTCGAGAAAGACCAGGCGCTGTGCGCGCGCATCACCGAGGCGACCGGTATCCCGGCCACCACCTCGGTGCTGGCGCTCAACGAACTGCTGGCCGCGCAGGGCGCGCGCGCGCTGGGCCTGGTGTCGCCGTATGTCGAGGACGTGCAGCAGCGCATCGTCGCCAACTACGCGGGCATCGGCATCGACTGCGTGGCCGAGCGCCACCTGGACCTGACGGTGAACTTCGCGTTCAGCGAGGTCGAGCCCGACACGCTGCGCCGCATGCTGCGCGAGGTGGCACAACAGCGCCCCGACGCGATCACCATCATGTGCACAAACCTCAGCGGCGCGCAGCTGGTCGAAGAAATGGAGCGCGAGCTAGGCATCCCGATCTACGACTCGGTGGCCACCGTGGTCTGGCGCGCGCTGAAGACGGTCGGCGTCGATCCGAGCGCCGTGAAGGGCTGGGGCCGGCTGTTCGACGCGAAGGCCTGAACGGCCACCACCGACCATCAGACACAGACATAAAAGCAAAGAAAGACCATGACCTTCCGCGACCTCGATCTCGTGGTGCGCAACGCCCGCGTTGCCACCGCCAGCGACACCTTCGATTCGGACATCGGCATCCGCGACGGCCGCATCGTGCAGCTCGGCCTCGGCCTGCCGCCGGGGCGGCAGGAGATCGATGCCGCCGGCCGCTACGTGACGCCGGGCGGCGTCGACGCCCATTGCCACCTCGACCAGCCGATGGAGCCGCCGGTGCGCATGGCCGACGACTTCGACACCGGCACCCGCGCGGCGGCCTGCGGCGGCACGACCACCGTGATCCCGTTCGCGGCGCAGCACAAGGGCCAGTCGTTGCGCGCCGCCGTGCAGGACTACCACCAACGCGCCGAAGGCCGCGCCCACGTGGACCACGCCTTTCACCTGATCGTGAGCGACCCGACCGAGGAAGTACTCAAGCATGAGCTGCCGCAGCTCATCGCCGAGGGCTACACCTCCTTCAAGATCTACATGACCTACGACGATCTGAAGCTGGACGACGGCCAGATCCTCGACGTGCTGGCGGTGGCCAGGGAGCAGGGCGCGATGGCCATGATCCATGCCGAGAATGCCGACTGCATCGAGTGGCTGACCAAGCGGCTCGAAGCCAGCGGACGCACTGCGCCGCGCTTTCATGCGCATGCGCGGCCGATGCTGGTCGAGCGCGAGGCGACGCACCGCGCGATCGCGCTGTCGGAACTGGTCGACGTGCCGATCATGATCGTGCACGTGTCCGGGCGCGAAGCCGTCGAGCAGATCCGCTGGGCGCGCGCACATGGCCTGAGCGTGTTCGCCGAGACCTGCCCGCAGTACCTGTTCCTGACCGCCGAAGACTTGGGGCTAGACGACAGCTATCAGGGCGCGCGCTGCGTCTGCAGTCCGCCGCCGCGCAACCGCGAGAACCAGCAGGTGATCTGGAACGGACTGTCGGACGGGCTGTTCACGATCTTCTCTTCGGACCATGCGCCGTTCCGCTACGACGCACCCGAGGGCAAGAAGCCCGGCGGCGAAGAGGTGGCGTTTCGCCACATTCCGAACGGCATTCCCGGCATCGAGACGCGGCTGCCGCTCTTGTTCTCGCACGGCGTGCTCGATGGGCGCATCACCATCAACAAGTTCGTCGAGCTGACGTCCACCAACCCCGCCAAGGCCTACGGGCTGCACCCGCGCAAGGGCACGATCGCCGTCGGCGCCGATGCCGACCTCGTGGTCTGGGGCACCACGCCGCGCGCCATCCGCAACGCTGATCTGCACCACGACGTCGACTACACGCCCTACGAGGGCATCGAGGTGAAAGCCTGGCCGGCGCTAACGTTGGCGCGCGGCGAGGTCGTGTGGGACGGCGAACGCTTCCATCCGCGTGCCGGACGCGGAGAATTCCTGCGCCGGGGCGAGCCCACCTTGCTGCCGAGCCGCCGACCGGCCTGAGCCAATCGCCTGGAGACATTGCCATGAACCTGCTGCTGATCAACCCCAACACCTCGCAAAGCGTCTCGGACCTGATCGCGGCCGAAGCCCGGCGTGCGGCCGCGCGCGACACGCGCATCGAGGTGCTGACCGCACCCTTCGGTGTCGCCTACATCGAGACCCGCTTTGAATCGCTGATCGGCGCCTATGCCGCCGCTACGCTCGCGGCGGAGCACCACGCGCGGCACGACGCCATCGTGGTCGCGGCCTTCGGTGACCCCGGCATCGACGGCCTGCGCGAGGCGCTCGACATCCCCGTGGTCGGCCTGACCGAGGCCGCGCTGATGAGCGCGTGCCTGCTGGGCAAGCGCTTCTCGATCGTCGCGATCTCGCGGCGCATCACGGCGTGGTACCGCGAGTGCGTGCAGGCCAACGGCCTGATCGACCGGCTGGCGAGCATCCGCAGTCTCGACGGTCCGCTCAAGGACATCGGGCACGTGCAGGACGACCACGGCCAGCGACTGGAGGCGTTGTGCATGTCGGCCATCGAGGACGACGGCGCGGATGTGATCATCATCGCCGGCGCGCCGCTGGCGGGCCTGGCGCGTTCGATCAAGGACCGCATTCCGGTGCCGGTGGTCGATGGTGTGTCGAGCGCCGTGTGCCATGCCCAGACGCTCGTGTCCCTGGCGCCTGCGCCGGCGCGCCGGGGCAGTTTCGCGCCGCCGCCGATCAAGCCGAACCAGGGGCTGCCAGACGCCTTGGCGCGGCTGCTGGCGCGCGATGCCGGACGCAGCACGGGCTGAGGTTGCGGGTCCCGTGGCGCTCTGCAGCGTAGGGGGCCCGCCGATAGAATCGGCGCCGATGTCCACCAAAGCCCCAGCCCGCAAGACCAGCGCGAACGGCGCGGCCAACGCCCGCGAACACAGTGTCGAGGAGATCGCCGAGAAGATCTCGGCAGCCATCCTCGAGCACCGTCTCGCGCCCGGCACGAAGCTGGGGGAAGACCGGCTGGCCACGATCTTCGCGACCAGCCGCGCCAAGGTGCGCGAAGTGCTGGCCCGGCTGGCTCACGAGCAGATCGTCGAGCTGGTGCCGCAACGCGGCGCCTTCGTCGCCAAGCCCACCATCGAGCAGGCGCAGGACGTGTTCGAGGCGCGCCGCCTCATCGAACCCGGCGTGCTGCGCCGCCTCATCCGTACGCTCGACGACACCAAGAAGCAGCGCCTGCAGCGCCACATCGAGCTCGAGGCCGACGCGCGACGCCGCGACGACAAGCGCGCCATCGTCCGCCTGTCGGGTGAGTTCCATGTGCTGCTGGCCGAACTGGCCGGCAACTCGGCTCTGGCGCGATCGATGCGCGAGCTGTCGGTGCTGACCTGCCTGATCATCTCGCTGTACGACGCCCCCACGGCCACCAGTTGCCGCGCCGACGAGCACGAGGAAATCGTCGCTGCCGTGAACCGCGGCGATGCCCAGCGCGCCGAGAAGCTGATGCTGCATCACCTGGACCACATCGAGCAGAGCCTGAAGCTGGACGACAGCGCCGAAGAGGTCGACCTCGAAAGCGTGTTCAGCTGAAGCAGGAACGGTGCAGGCGAGCCGTGCGCCCTGGAATTGGCACGCTCAATGACATCGTTCATGCGCCGCAGGCGCGGCTTCCTACAGTTCGATGAATGCCGACGTGGCCTTGTTGAGCGCCAGCTTGCCCTTGGCGGTGATCGATTCGACCTGGGCCAGCTGGCGTATCGCGCGCGCATCGGGCGCGCGGTCCGAGGGCGGAATGAAGGCCGTCACCAACTCTGCCGCACGCAGCACGCGCAGCCTGTCGATGTCTGCCGGCGTGTGAATGACGTATGGCAATTTCTGCTCGGCGATGACCCGAAGAAATTCCATGGACATGAGCCGTCTCCTTGGGTTGAGGGCGGGAGCGACATTTTGCGCACAAACAATTGGCGTTGTCTAAACCCTGAGCCGCGCATGCCTTTACACGCGTGTACCGAAGTGTTCCTTTCGCCCTGAAAGGGGCGACGAAGGTGCCAGTTTGTTTCTGGTAACCGGGCGACTATTTTTGTTGAGCGTCAGGGCCGGCCAAACTGTCGCCGCTCATCCGTTCGGGGATGCGATGCGCTCGTAGGTCACGAAGCTGAAGCCCAGGCCTTCCTTGGCCGAGACATGCGATTCGCGCTGCGTCTCGCGCCATACGGCTGCGTCGAGATCCGGAGCATAGGCATCGCCTTCGTAGTTGCGCGCAACCTCGGTCACGACCGCGCGCTGCGCGAGCGGCTCGGCTTCGGCGTAGATCTGCGCGCCGCCGATGACCCATACGGCGTCGGCCTTCGATGACGATTCGCAAAGCGACAGTGCCTCCTGCAGGCTGCCCGCGCGCAGCGCGCCGTCGGCCTGCCAGCCGGGCTGCCGTGTCACCACGATGTTCTGCCGGCCCGGCAGTGGCCGGAAGCGTGGCGGCAGCGAGTCCCAGGTCTTGCGGCCCATGATCACCGGCGCGCCCACGGTCTGCTGCTTGAAGTGCGCCATGTCCTCCGGGATGTGCCAGGGGATCGTGTTGTTCGCGCCGATCACGCCGTTGGCGGCGCGCGCGAAGATGAGGTTGACGCGGGGCTTGCTCATTCCGCTCATACCGCCACGGGCGCCTTGATCGGATCGCCGTGCCGGTAGTCCAGCACCTCGAAGTCTTCGTACTGGTATTCGAAGATCGACGCCGGCTTGCGCTTGATGTTCAGCGTGGGGTAGGGGTAGGGCGTGCGGCTGAGCTGCAGCGCGACCTGCTCGGCGTGGTTGCTGTAGATGTGGCAGTCGCCGCCGGTCCAGATGAAGTCGCCCAAGTCGAGGTCGCACTGCTGCGCCACCATGTGCGTGAGCAGCGCGTAGCTCGCGATGTTGAAGGGCACGCCCAGGAAGATGTCGGCGCTGCGCTGGTAGAGCTGGCAGCTGAGCTTGCCCCGTTCGCCTTCGGCCTGCGGCGGCGCCACGTAGAACTGGAAGAAGGCATGGCAGGGCATCAGCGCCATCTTCGACAGCTCGGCCACGTTCCATGCGCTCACGATGATGCGGCGCGAATCGGGGTTGGTCTTCAGCGTCTTGATGACGTCGGCGATCTGGTCGATGTGGCCGCCGTCGGGCGTGGGCCAGCTGCGCCATTGCACGCCGTATACCGGGCCCAGGTCACCGTCCTCGCGCGCCCATTCGTCCCAGATGGTGACGCCGCGTTCCTTGAGCCAGTTGTTGTTGCTCGACCCGGTCAGGAACCACAGCAGCTCCTGGATGATGGACTTCAGGTGCACCTTCTTCGTGGTGACCAGCGGGAAGCCCTCGTTCAGGTCGAAGCGCATCTGGTGGCCGAACACGCTCTTGGTGCCCGTGCCCGTGCGGTCGCTCTTGAAGACGCCATGCGTGTCGACGTGGCGCATGAAGTCTTCGTACTGGGAGCGGACGGGGCGGGCGGGCGTGGAGGTCATGGGCGAAAGGCTTCCGGAGGATCTGGCGGGAGGCTTCGAATTTTAAGTGCCCGGGCTTAGCATCGCCGGAATGAGCGCAGACCACCCCCACGACGACAGCGGCCACGGTCACCACCACGGCCACGATCATGACCACGAACACAGCGAACTCGGCGAGATGGACCTGCGCGTGCGTGCGCTCGAAAGCGTGCTCGCGCAGAAGGGCTACATCGACCCGGGCGCGCTCGACGTGCTGATCGACACCTACCAGACCCGCATCGGCCCGCGCAACGGCGCAAGGGTGGTGGCGCGGGCCTGGGTCGACCCGGCCTTCCGGCAGTGGCTGCTGGCCGACGCCACGGCAGCCATCGCCTCGCTGGGCTACACGGGGCGGCAGGGCGAGCACATGGTGGCAGTGGAGAACACCGGCGATACGCACCACATGGTGGTGTGCACCCTGTGCAGTTGCTATCCGTGGCCGGTGCTGGGCCTGCCGCCCACCTGGTACAAGAGCGCGCCGTACCGCTCGCGCGCGGTGAAGGACCCGCGCGGCGTGCTCGCCGATTTCGGCGTGACCCTGCCCGAGACCACGCGCATCCGCGTGTGGGATTCGACCGCCGAGGTGCGCTACCTCGTCATCCCGCAGCGGCCCACCGGCACCGAAGGCCTGAGCGAAGAAGAGCTCGCCGCATTGGTTTCACGCGATTCGATGATCGGCACGCGGCTGGCCGGTGCACCAGTTGAAGCCGGGAGCGACGCATGAGCTACGCGACGAAGGCCGACCTCGGCGGACAGCCCGGCTTCGGCAAGGTGGTGCCTGAAGCCGAGGGCGAGCTTTTTCATGCCGATTGGGAGCCGCGCGCGCTGGCGCTCGTGCTGGCCATGGGCGCGACGGGCTCGTGGAACATCGACGCGAGCCGCTCCGTGCGCGAGACGCTGCCCGACTATGGCGAGCTGAGCTACTACCAGATCTGGCTTCGCGCGCTGGAGCAGCTGATGCTGCAGCGCGGGCAGCTCTTTCCCGACGAGATCGCCAGCGGCGAGGTGAGCCATGCTGCCGCGCCCGTGGCCCGCGTGCTGCGCGCGGCCGATGTGCAGTCGGTGCTCGCCAAAGGCTCGCCCGCCGAGCGGCCGGCGCCTGCACCGGCCCGCTTTGCCCTGGGGCAGAAGGTGCATATGCACCTCGGCAAGTTCGACCATCACACGCGGCTGCCGGCCTATGTGCAAGGCAAGCGCGGCACCATCGTTCACGTACATGGCACGCATGTGTTCGCAGACACCAACGCGCAGGGGCTCGGCGAGCAGCCGCAGTGGCTCTACACGGTGGAGTTCGACGAAGCCGAACTGTGGGGCGACGATGCGCCGCGCCAGAACCTCTCGGTGTCGGTGGATGCGTGGGAGAGCTATCTGGAGGCCGTGGCATGAGCGCCGCGCCGGGCCGCCCCAAGCAAGCTCGCACCGCAGTGCGAAGCACGAAGGTATTCCAATGAGCGGCGAGCGCATGCCGCTGTCGCCCGGCATGCCGCGCGATGCGGACGGGCCGGTGTTCAGCGCGCCATGGGAGGCCCAGGCCTTCGCGATGACGCTGGCGCTGCACGAGCGCGGCCTCTTCACATGGCCCGAATGGGCCGAGGCGCTGGCGGCGCAGATCTCCGAGGCTCAGGCCGCGGGCGACCCCGACACCGGCCAGACCTACTACCTGCACTGGCTGGCCGCGCTCGAGAAGCTCGTGGCCGCCAAGGGCGCCAGCTCGGGCGACGAACTGGCCCGCTACCGGCATGCCTGGGAGCACGCGGCCGGCCGCACGCCGCATGGGCAGCCGATCGAGCTGCGCGGGGAAGACTTTCCGGGTTGAACTTTTCCGGCTGAAGTGTCTGTAGAGTGCGTGCGGCAGCGCCCGCATCGTGAGCTTGATCCGTTCGCGAGTCGGGTGATAGCCTGCCGCGCTTTCCTCGACATTCCTTCAACAGAACGGACAACATGACGACTCACTCGCGCCATCCCGCTTCGGCTTCTTCGGCCATGAAATCCCGGACTCCCGCTCGCCGCCACATGCTCGCCATCGCCCAGTGCACCGCGCTCGCGTGCGCCCTGCTGACTGGCAACGCCATGGCCCAGAAGCCGCACCAGGGCGTGCTCGACGCCGCCACGCAAAGCAAGGACGAGGCGCTGAAGATGCTGGAGCGCATGGTCAACATCGACTCCGGCTCGGCCGACACGGCGGGCCTGGACAAGGTCCGCGAGATGGCGGTGGAAGAGCTGCGCAAGCTCGGCGCGCGCATCGAGACCTTTCCGGCCGATCCGCATCCCGGCACCAACGTGGTGGCCACGCTGACAGGGCAGGGCAAGAAGAAGATCCTGATCCTCGCGCACATGGACACCGTCTTCAAGGAGGGCACGGCCGCGGCCAAGCCCTTCTACATCAAGGATGGCCGCGCCTACGGCCCCGGCGTGATGGACGACAAGGGCGGCGTGATCGCCGGGCTCTATGCGCTGAAGATCCTCAAGCAGGTCGGCTTCCAGGACTACGGGCAGATCACCTTCCTGCTCGACACCAACGAAGAGGTCGGCTCCGTCGGCACCAGCGCGCTGATCGAGCGCATCGCCAAGCAGCACGACGTGGCGTTGAACCTGGAGCCGGGCCGACCGGCCGATGGCCTCGTGGTCGAGCGCAAGGGCTCGGCCACCGCGCTCGTCGAGGTGAAGGGGCTGGCCGCTCACGCGGGCGTGGCGCCCGAGGCCGGCCGCAATGCGGCGATGGAAGTGGCGCACCAGGTGCTGCAGCTGTCGAAGACGGCCGATGCCGCGAAGAAGACCACGGTCAACTTCACGGTGCTCACGGCCAATGGACCGACCAACGTGATTCCGGCGACCGCGAGCGCCAAGGGCGACGTGCGCGCGGCCACGCCCGAGGAGCTCGACCGCGTCGAGAAAGACCTGGTCCGCATCTCGCAGAACAAGCTGATCCCCGAGACCGAGGTGCGCGTGCGACTGATCCGCGGCCTGCCGCCGATGCCGCGTTCGCCCGCGTCCGACAAGCTGGTGCGCATGGCCGAAGGCATCTACGGCGAGATCGGCAAGAAGCTCACCATCGAGAGCAGCGGCGGCGCGGCCGATGCGAGCCTGGTGGCAGGCGTCGGCGTGCCGGTGCTCGATGGCTTCGGCATCGTGGGTGGCGGCATCCACACGCCGGAGGAATATGCGGAGGTAGAGAGCGTGGTGCCGCGCCTCTACCTGCTGTCGCGCATGCTGATGGACCTGAGCGCCAACTGAGCAGGCGCTCAGCCGCGCTTCGGAATGCCCAGCCCCGCCACCACGGCGGGGCGCGCCACGAAGGCTTCGAGCGCGCGCGCCACGTTCGGAAAATCCTTGAAGCCCACGAGGTCCGCTGCCTCGTAGAAGCCGATCAGGTTGCGCACCCACGGGAAGGTGGCGATGTCGGCGACGGTGTAGCTGTCGCCCACGATCCACGCGCGGTCCGACAGGCGTTTGTCGAGCACGCCGAGCAGGCGCTTCGATTCGGCCACGTAGCGGTCGCGCGGGCGCTTGTCTTCATAGTCCTTGCCGGCGAACTTGTTGAAGAAGCCGAGCTGGCCGAACATCGGGCCGATGCCGCCCATCTGGAACATCACCCACTGCAGGGTTTCGTAGCGGCCGGCGGCGTCCTGCGGAATGAACTTGCCGGTCTTCTCGGCGAGGTACATGAGGATGGCGCCCGATTCGAACAGCGCCAGCGGCTTGCCGCCCGGGCCATTGGGGTCGAGGATGGCCGGGATCTTGTTGTTCGGGTTGAGCGACAGGAATGCCGACGACGTCTGGTCGTGGGTCTCGAAGCTCACGAGGTGCGGCTCGTACGGCAGGCCGGTCTCCTCCAGCATGATCGACACCTTCACGCCGTTGGGCGTGGGCAGCGAGTACAGCTGCAGCCGGTCAGGATGCTGCGCGGGCCATTTTTTCGTGATGGGAAAGCTCGAGAGATCGGTCATGGAGGGAGTCCTTGGGAGGGAGACGGCAAGCGCCGGATTCTGCCCGGGCCGGGCAGGCGGCGTGCGCGTACGGCCTTGCCCCTCAGATCCCCAGCCAGCTCATCAGCGAGGACTCGACGTCGGACGAAGGCGTGACGAAGCCGACATAGGTGGACGCAGCGAGCGCGCGCTTGCCGGCGTCGGTCTGCGCCAGGCTCAGCAGCGCATCGCGCGCCGCGTTCACCGTGGCCGCATCGAGCTTGCGCGACGCGAGCCATTGCTTGATCGGCACTGCGCGCGATTCCGCGCAGACCTTGCCGCCGCCGTCTTTCCAGGTCTTGATCACGCCGGAGGCTGCCGTTGCACCGTAGGCTGCAAAGCCGTTCTGCACGTAGAAGGGCACGGCCTCCTGGAAGCGCGTGTTGGTGACCTTGACCGCGGTGCCCTGCAGTCCCTGCTCGCGCAGCATCGCGCGCGTGATCACCGCGGTGATCGAGTCGGCGTCGGGCATGACCAGCTGCTTGCCGGCCACGCTCTTCCAGTCGGAGATCGGCTGCTGTTCCTTGCACAGGAAGGACACCTTGTAGTCGGTGTAGCCGGTGGTCCAGGCGAATGCGCTGTACTGCCCGCCCTTGATGGCGCCGAGCGCCACGTGCGACGGGTGCACGAAGGCGAAGTCGACCTGCTGCTGCTTCAGCGCGTCGCGCGCACCGTTGTACGAATTGAGGATCTTGATCGTCACCGGCTGCTTGAGCGCCTTCGACAGCACCTCGGCGATGGGCTCGAAGCGGGCGGTGACCTGCGCGTCGGACACGTTGTAGCTCACGCCTTCGCTGACACCGATCACAAAGGCGTGTGACGAAGCGCAGGTTGCGAGAAGCAGCGCGGCCGTACCGCGGGCGATGGTGCCAGGTGAATGGAGGGCGGCGCGGTGTTTCATGGGGACTTTTTCCGGAGGGTGGTGTTGTAACTAAATTATTACATTCATCCACTCGAAGGAACAAGCCCGGACCGCAGGGTTAGCACTGATGAAACAACACTCCGGCGGCCCGCGGGCCGACCGGGCGAGGCGCTATCGCAGGATCAGCCCCGCAGCAGCACTTCCTCGACCTTGATCGACGGCACGTTCTCGCCGCCCGACTTCACCATGTCCTTCGGCCGGTCGAGGAAGACCAGCTGCCCATCGGCGTCGAACTTGCCCAGGTCGCCCGAGTGGTGCCAGCCGAAGCGCTGCGCGTTCGCCGTCGCCTCCGGGTCCTTGTAGTAGTCCAGCATCACGTTGGGTCCGCGAAAGACGATCTCGCCGACCTGCTCCGGCCCGAGCAGGTCGCCCTCATCGCCCATCACGGCGACCTCGTTCACCAGCGTGCCCACGCCCCAATACGAGCCGAAGCGCTTGCGCTGCTCCTGCACCTCGAAGATGGTGGCGCCGGGGTACATCTCGGTCTGGCCCGAGACGAGTGCGAAGTTGGGGCAGAACCCGTCGAGCAGGCGCAGCAACTGCGTGCGCGACATCGGCGCCATCGCGTAGACGCACAGCCGCAGGCTCGACAGGTCGCGCGCGGCGCGCTGCGGCTGCGCGAGGAGCGCACCGTACATCATCGGCAGGCCGACCATCACCGTGATCCGGTGGCGCTCAATGGCGGCGAGCACCGCGCCGGGGTCGAAGCCGCGCAGCACGACGAGCGCGCCGCCCACCGCCAGCGCCGACATCAGCACCGTGTGCTGGCCGCAATGGAACAGCGGCAGCACGCAGCTCCACACGTCGGCGCGCTCGGGGCTGCTGCCTCATTCGATCATGTTGCTCAGCAGCACCGAGTGCACCGACGCATGCGAATGCATCACGCCCTTCTGGCGCCCAGTGGTGCCGCTGATGTACATGATGAGCGCAAGCTGTGTGCTGTCGATGGGCACTTCGGGCAGCGTGTGAGGTCCCTGCGCGAGATGCGCGGATGGAACTGCGGCGGCGCGAGGCCGGTGGGGGCTGCAGGTATGCTCTGTGTCTCCGTTCTTCGGTGATGGGCGCAGCCCCAAGGCTGGCCGCCGCACCGCGCTCGCGAAGACTGGCTACACGCAGAACGCCCCAGGGCCTAGAAGCGTGCCTTGAGGAAAGCCGAAGGCCCCTGCAGGCGGACCTTCAAGCGCGAATCGGCAGAGCCGCTCTCGCGCGTCAGGTCGATGTTCGTCAGGCCATAGGCGAGCACCAGGCCCACGTTCTTCACCGGGAACCACTCGACGCCGGCGGAGGCGTTGTAGATGTTGCCGTGGAAGCGGCCGCTGCTCTTCCACACGCCCGAGGCGTCGGCGAACAGCCGCAGGTCCGGCGTGATGGCGTGGCGCACGCCCACTTCGAGCAGCGGCGCCACGGCGTTGTCGCTGGAGCTTTCGTTCAGCGTTCTGACCTGTCCGCTCACCCCGGCGAGCGCAGTCGCGCCGAGCGTCGCACGGTAGTAGGCGGCACCGGCGCCCAGGCCGAGCACGGTGTTGCCCGAGCCGATCCACCACTTGTACGAGAGCTTGGCAAAGTCGAGCTTGGTGTTGACGGTGGCGTTGCCGAAAGTATTCAGCGAACCGAAGTTGCCCAGGGACGTGGTGTTCGCGACGCCGCCGGAGTAGTCGCGCCGGTACTGGTAGTAGTCGAACGAGATTCCGTGGCTGTCGCCGATCAGCACGTCGGCCGTGATGCGCGGCATGGTCACGCGGCCCGGCTTGATGTCGCCCGATTGCAGCGTGCCATACGGCGTGCTGACCGAGGCGTTGAACTTCGGATCGGCGCTGAAGGCACCGACCGAGAAGCTGAACCGGTCGAGCGCGGGCGAGGGATCGGCCAGAGCCGGCGCGGCGGCAAGCAGGAGGCCGGAGCCGAACAGTGCGCCGAAAGCGGGGCGAGGGCGGAGCAGCAGCATGGATGAAATCCTTGGTGACCCGGATGGGAAATGGATGCCGCGGGCACGCGATGAAATGGCGCAGGCCTGAGGCCTTGCGCTGTGCTTCCGGGCGAAGCTCCCTTGAACAGCGAGAACCCTAGTGGCGCGCGTGAGCTTTCCCGATGCGCGGAATGCCGCTGTACTTGTAGGACTCCTTCTACGCTACGGCGCTACAGTGCTCGCCCATGCGCCGACATCTTTCCACCACCACCGGTCCCCAGCGTCTTCTCTACGGCGCGGCCACCGGCTGCGCCGTTGCGGCCGCGCTGATGCCGCTGCCCATGAGCGGCATGGCGCGCGGGCTGGCCGGATGGTGCGTGGGCGTGGGGGTCTTCCAGCTGCTGTCGTGGTGGTTGGCCGACACCTTCGATGCGAAGCGCACGCGCGAGCGCGCCCAGTCGCTGGACCAGCCCAACGTGGTGATCCTGGTCTCGATGCTGGTGGTGGTGGGCATGAGCGTGGTGGCCATCGCGATGCTGCTGCAGCAGGTGAAGGGGCTGAGCGGCTGGGAGCGCGCGGCGCATGTCGCGCTGGGCCTGGTGGCGCTGGCAGGGTCGTGGCTGACGATGCACACTATCTATGCCTTTCACTATGCGCACCGCTACTACATCGACCAGCGGGACGGCACCCCTGATGGCGGGCTCGATTTTCCGGGCGGGCACGACGCCCCCGACTACTTCGACTTTCTCTACTACTCGTACGTGATCGGCATGACCTCGCAGGTGTCCGACGTGCAGGCGACGTCGAAGGAGATGCGGCGCATCACGCTGCTGCACAGCGTGCTGGCCTTCGCGTTCAACATGATGGTGCTGGCGCTCTCGGTGAACGTCGTCGCGGGTGCCGTGTAGGCGCCCCGCAAGAAAACACGCTCAGGCCGAGGCCCTGCGCGGCAGGCCCAGCTTGACGATGCCGCTCGACAGCGCCACGCCGCAGACGATGACGCCCGCGCAGATCAGCATCCACTGCGTGATGTTTTCCCCGAGGAACACCGCGCCGTAGAACAGCGCGAACACCGGCACCAGGAAGGTCACGGTCAGCGCGCGGGCCGGCCCGGCGCGTTCGATCAGACGGAAGAACAGGATGTAGGCGACGCCCGTGCAGGCGATGCCCAGCGCCAGCAGCGCCAGCCACGCGCGCAGGCTGGGCATCTGCGCGGGCCAGAGCCAGAAGGCGGGAATGGCGAGGAACAGCGTGGCACCGATCTGGCTGCCGGTGGCGGTGGTCAGCGCGGGCACGCCGCCCAGGTGAGCGCGCGTGGCGCTGGCCGAGATGCCGTAGCACAGGCATGCGCCTAGGCAGGCCAGCACCGCGAGGAGCGCGGCATGCCCGCTGGCGCCCGCATGCAGGCCGGCGCTGCGGCTCGCGAGCATGGCGACGCCGGCAAAGCCGATCGCGAGACCGATGAGGCGCGAGCCGTTCGGGCGCTCGCGGAACCAGGCCCACGCCACGAGCGCGCCGAACATCGGCGTGGTGGCGTTGAGCACGGCGGCCAGGCCGGTGTTGATGGTCAGCAGCGCGAAGCAGAACAGCGCGAACGGCATGCCCGAGTTGAAGACGCCGACCGTGAAGCTGGCCTTCCAGTGCTTCGCCAGGGATGGCCCCTGGCCGCGCAGCAATGCGATGGGCAGCAGGAACAGCGCGGCGATCGCCACCCGCACCGCCGCCGTCGGCAGCGCACCGAACTCCGCCGCGCCGATGCGCATGAAGAGGAAAGACGCGCCCCAGAGCGCGCCCAGCAGCACGAGGTCGATGAGCCAGGCGCTGGGTGCAAGGGGCTTGGTGGCGGCGATGTTGTTGTTCGTAGGGGTCATGCGTCTTTCGCTCTGCTTCTTGTGGCTGCTCAGAGCGCTCCCTCGAGTTCGAGCAGGGCGGTCTTGCGTTCGAGCCCGCCAGCGTAACCGGTCAGCGAACCGTCGGCACCGAGCACGCGGTGGCAGGGCACGATCACGCTGATCGGGTTGCGCCCCACGGCTGCGCCCACCGCGCGTACCGCGGCTGGATTGCCCACGTTCATGCTCAGCTTGCCGTAGCTCGTGGTGGCGCCGGCCGGAATGGCCAGCAGCTGCTGCCACACGCTCTGCTGGAAGGCGGTGCCGTGCGACAGGTCGAGCTTCATGTCGAAGCGCTCGCGCTTGCCGGCGAAATAGTCGCGCAGCTGGTCGGCCGCCTCGGCGAGCGCGGGATGGTCGTCCTTCGTGATCCAGCCCGCGGTGTCGGGCCAGTGGCGCTGCTGGTCGAACCAGACGCCGGCCAGGCCCCGGTCGGTGGCCGCCATCGTGATGCCGCCGAGCGGCGTGTCGATGTGCGAGGTATAGATGACTTTGCTCTTGAACTTCATGACATTTCAGGCGGTGAGGCCTGCCGTAGTGATGAGAGGGGATTCCGTGATCGCCACGTCGGTGGCGGCCACGGCAGGAGAAGGAGAAGAGGGCGCATGCCACGCCCGCAGCACCGCATAGCTGCGCCACGGCCGCCAGGCTTGCGAGGCCTCGCTGGCCGCGCGCGCGGTGGTCACGCCCAGCGCCTTCTGCAGCGCAACGTCGCCGGCCGGGAAGGCGTCGGGCCAGCGCAGCGCGCGCATGGCGATGTACTGCGCGGTCCACGCGCCGATGCCGGGCAGCTCCTGCAGCGCGGCGATGGTCGAGGGCACATCCGCGCCCGCATGCAGCGCCAGCTTGCCGGCCGCGACCTCGCGCGCGATGGCGTGCAGCGCCGTCTGCCGCTGGCGCACGATGCCGAGCTGGCCCAGTGCGTCGCCGCTCGCGTCGGCAATGGCCACGGGCGTGGGAAACAGGCGATCCAATCCTTCGACGGGCGTCGCAAGCGGCTCGCCGAAGGCCTCGACCAGCCGCGAGCCCAGCGTGCGCGCTGCGGCCACCGTGATCTGCTGGCCCAGCACCGCACGCACCGCCAGCTCGAAGCCGTCGACCGCGCCGGGCACGCGCAGTCCGTCGCCATGCGGAAAGGCCGCATGCAGCGCCGCATTGATGGCCATCGGCTCGGCGTCGAGGTCGAACAGCGCGCGGGCGCGGCTGATGACGATCGGCAGTACCGCGGCCAGCGAATCGCTGATCGACAGCAGCACCTGTTCGCGCTCGAGGTCGAAGCGCAGCTGCAGCCAGCCTGCGTGCGCCTGTCCGCCCTGCTGGATGCGCAGCGTGCGGGTGAGCTTCACGTAAGTGGGCGTGCTGCCCTTGGCGGGCTCCTTGCCGTCCGATGTCGAGACGACTTCGACGCCGCGCAGCGCACGGCGCGCGAAGAAGCCGAGCATGGCGTTGGCGTCATAAGGCGGACGAAAGCCCAGCCGTACCTCGATGGCCTTGGCTTCGCCGCCCTCGGCCGTGGCACCGCCGGCGCGCCGCAGGGCGCTCGGGTTCAGGCCGTAGTGTTCGAGGAAGGCCGCATTGAAGCGCCGCACGCTCGCGAAGCCGCTGGCCAGCGCCACCTGCGTCATCGGCAGGCGGGTGTCGGCAATGAGCTGCTTGGCGGCCAGCAGCCGGCGCGTCTGCAGGTACTGCAGCGGGGACACGCCGAACTGCACCTCGAAGATGCGCCGCAGGTGACGGTCGCTCACGCCGAGCCGCGCCGCGATCTGCGCCGCGCCCGGACCGTCCTCCGACCACGCGTCGGGCTCGTCGATCAGTCGTGCCGCCTGCAGCGCGAGGATGCGCGAGGCGTCCTCGGTCGACCAGGTGGCCGCGCGCGGCGCGAGTTCGGGCCGGCAGCGCAGGCAGGGGCGAAAGCCCGCGGCCTCGGCCTGCGCCGCGTGGCGGAAGAACCGGCAGTTCTCGCGCCGCGGCAGCTTGACGCGGCAGACCGGGCGGCAATAGATGCCGGTGGAGGTCACGGCGGTGAAGAACGACCCGTCGAAGCGCGCATCGTGCGTCTTCATCGCCAGGTAGCAGGCGTCGCTCTCGAGCGCTTCGGTGGAGGTGTGGGTGGTGGGCATGGGGAAATGATACGGTTTCGACTCGTTTCAACTGGCCGTTTTCGGACATGTGGGCGCCCGGAGCCTTGCCTACAATGCCTCGTTCCAAAAACCAACAGGGAAACGCCTTTCATGCAGCTCAGCGCGTCCATCTTCAAGGCCTATGACATTCGCGGCGTCGTGCCCGCCACTCTCGATGCGGAGGTGGCCGAAGCGCTCGGCCGGGCCTTCGGCAGCGCCGCCCGCGCCGCCGGCGAGAAGTCCGTGGCCGTGGGACGCGATGGCCGCCTGTCGGGCCCCGTGCTGGCCGAGGCGCTGATCAAGGGCCTCGTCGCCACCGGCGTCGAGGTGATCGACGTGGGCGCCGTCACCACCCCGATGCTGTACTTCGCGGCCCACACGCTGTGCACGAGCGGCATCCAGGTCACCGGCAGCCACAACCCCAAGGACTACAACGGCTTCAAGATGGTGCTGGCCGGGCGCGCGATCTACGGTGACGAGATCCAGGGCCTGCGCAAGACCATAGAAGCCGGCACCGCGCAACTCGCCCCCGGCGGCAGCGTGCGCAAGGTCGACGTGACCGAGGCCTACGTGAAGCGCATTGCCGGCGACATCAAGCTGGCACGCCCGATGAAGATCGTGGTCGATTCGGGCAACGGCATCGCGGGTGCATCGGCCCCGGCCATCTTCCGCGCCATCGGCTGCGAGGTGACCGAACTGTTCAGCGAAGTCGACGGCGACTTCCCCAACCACCATCCCGATCCGAGCAAGCCCGAGAACCTCAAGGACCTGATGGCCGCGCTGGCCGCGGGCGATGCCGAACTGGGCCTGGCCTTCGACGGCGACGGCGACCGCCTGGGCATCGTCACCAAGGACGGCCAGAACATCTTCCCCGACCGCCAGATGCAACT
This sequence comes from Variovorax sp. Varisp85, assembly GCF_047304045.1. NCBI lineage: Bacteria > Pseudomonadati > Pseudomonadota > Betaproteobacteria > Burkholderiales > Comamonadaceae > Variovorax > Variovorax sp. Varisp85. The sequence goes on along the minus strand of NZ_JBGLYN010000001.1, from coordinate 2,037 downwards.
CTTTGCGCAGGACGTGCTGTCGCGCGTGCCGGGCGGCACCATCGTCTACGACGTGAAGTGCTCGCAGCGCCTGGCGCCGGCCATCGAGGCCGCGGGCGGCGTGCCGATGATCTTCAAGACCGGCCATTCGCTCATCAAGGCGAAGATGAAGGAAATCGATTCGCCGCTGGGCGGCGAGATGAGCGGCCACATCTTCTTCAAGGAGCGCTGGTTCGGCTTCGACGACGGCACCTATGCGGGCTGCCGGCTGCTCGAAATCCTGAGCAAGAGCCCGAACGCGAGCGAGGTGCTCAACGCGCTGCCCACCAGCTTCTCGACGCCCGAACTGAACGTGCCCTGCGCCGAAGGCGAGCCGCACACCGTGGTCGACAAGCTCGTGAAGGGCGCGAGCTTCGCGGCCCCGGCCAAGGTCTCGACCATCGACGGGCTGCGCGTCGACTGGCCAGATGGCTTCGGCCTGATCCGCGCATCGAACACCACCCCCGTGCTCGTGCTTCGCTTCGAAGGCCAGACCGATGCCGCGTTGAAGCGCATCGAAACCGAGATGCTCGCGCTGCTGCGTACGGCCAAGCCCGACGCCAAGCTCGCCGAAGCGTCCCACTGAGCCTGTGCGTTCCCTGCTGCTGCGCCTCTACGGCGTCTTCACCACCGTTGTGCAACCGCTCGTGCGCCGCAAGCTGCGGCGCCGCGCGGAGGCCGAGCCGGGCTATGGCGTGGCCGTGGAAGAGCGATTCGGCCATTACGACGAAGCCACCACCGGCAAGGCCCAATGCTGGGTGCATGCGGTTTCCCTCGGGGAGACGCGCGCGGCCGCCATCCTGATCGCCGAGCTGCGCAGGCAGTACCCGGGCATCCCGATCCTGCTCACGCACGGCACCGCCACCGGCCGTGAAGAAGGCGCCAAGCTGCTCGAACCGGGCGACACGCAGGTCTGGCAGCCGTGGGACACACCGGGCGCGGTGGCGCGTTTCCTGGATCGCTTCGAGCCGCGCATCGGCGTGCTGATGGAGACCGAGGTCTGGCCCGAAATGGCCGCCGCCTGCGCCGAGCGCCGCATTCCGCTTGTGCTGGCCAATGCGCGGCTCAACGAGAAATCGCTGGCCGCGGCCGAACGGCTCGCATGGCTCGCGCGGCCCGCCTACTCGGCCCTCGCGGCCGTGTGGGCGCAGACCGAGGCCGATGCGCACCGGCTGGTGTCGCTCGGCGCCAAGGTGGCCGGCATCTACGGCAACCTCAAGTTCGACGCCACGCCCGACGTGCGCCAGCTGAACGCGGCCGTTTCGCTGCGCGAGCACCTGCCTCGGCCGATGGTCGTGCTCGCGAGTTCGCGCGACGGCGAGGAGCGGATGCTGCTCGAAGTGCTCAAGCGCTTCGGCGCGACCTCGCCCGTGCCGCCGGAGCAGGGCGCGATCCGCTCGATCGCCAAGCGCGTGCACGACGTGCAATGGATGATCGTGCCGCGCCATCCGCAGCGCTTCGACGAAGTGGCGGCGCTGATCGAGGCCGAAGGCTTCGCCGTGGCGCGCCGCAGCGCGGCGGGCCAGCCGGCCGAGGCAGAGATCTGGCTCGGCGATTCGCTGGGCGAGATGGCGCTGTACTACGGCCTGGCCGACGTGGCGCTGCTGGGCGGCAGCTTCGAGCCGCTGGGCGGGCAGAACCTGATCGAGCCGGCCGCCTGCGGCTGCCCGGTGGTCATGGGACCGTCGACCTTCAACTTTGCCGAGGCGGCGCAGCTGTCGCTGGCGGCCGGTGCATCGCTGCGCGTCGAGAACATGGAGCAGGCTGTGACGGCCGCGCTGAAGCTGGTCGAGAACCCCGAGCGCCGCGCCACGATGGCGCAGGCCGCGCTGGCGTTCTCTTCGTCGAATCGCGGGGCGGCAGAGCGCACGGCCGCCGCGGTGCTCGCGATCGCGCAGGCGGCGGAGCCTGTGGCGTCGGGACTCGCGCCGCTCGAAAGCGAGCCGCCGCGCGCCGAACCCACACTCGACTGAGTTTGCATGGCTCCTTCCCCCTCTGGGGGAAGGCTGGGATGGGGGC